>NZ_JARACH010000012.1:0-157000 GCF_029087445.1 Amycolatopsis sp. La24 | reverse complement strand
TCGCGTTCGGCGCGCTGCTGCGCCAGGGCATCGGCGACACCATCCGGGTCTCCCTGTCCGCCCCGCCGGTCGAAGAGGTCAAGGTCGGCACCCAGATCCTGCAGTCGCTCAACCTGCGCCCCCGCAAACTCGAGATCGTGTCCTGCCCCTCCTGCGGACGCGCCCAGGTCGACGTCTACACCCTCGCCGACCAGGTCACCGCCGGCCTCGAAGGCATGGAAATCCCGCTGCGCGTCGCGGTCATGGGCTGCGTCGTCAACGGCCCCGGCGAAGCCCGCGAAGCCGACCTCGGCGTCGCCTCCGGCAACGGCAAAGGCCAGATCTTCGTCAAAGGCGAAGTCATCAAAACCGTCCCCGAACACGCCATCGTGGAAACCCTCATCGAAGAAGCCATGCGCATCGCCGACACCGTCGACACTCCGGGCACGCCCACCGTGACGGTGGGCTGAGGCGATCAGGTGGGCTGACCGATGGCGAGGATCCGTTGCAGCAGCCGCTGCAGCTCCGGCGCGGGCGCGATGCCCAGTTCCTGGTCGAGCGTGCGCCGCAGCGTGCGGTACACGTTCAGCGCGTCGCTGCGGCGGCCGGAATGCGTCAGCGCCTCCATCAGCCTCGCGTGCGCCCATTCGTTCAGCGGCTGGCTGATGGTCAGCGACCGCAGTTCCCCGATCAGCTGCAGGTACCGGCCCAGCGCCAGGTCGGTCTGGATTCGCAGCGCCTGCGCCGCGGTGCGCTCTTCCTCGAGCCGGGCCTTGAACGGCCGCAGAATCGCCCCGGTCTCCACGTCGGCGAGCACGCGCCCGCGGAATACCTCCAGCGCGCGCCGGAAACTTTCCGAGGCCTTTTCATGTTCGCCGGCCTCGTAATGCGCCCGGCCCGAGTGGTAAAACGCGGAAAACCGGCTGACGTCGAGCTGGTCGCTGCTCAGCGAAAGCTGGTAGCCGGAGGAGACCGTGCGCAAGCCGTGCCCGCCGCCGGGGCCGTCCATGGCTTTCCGGATATGGCAGACATACGTGCGCACGGTCAGCGCGGCCTGGCGCGGCGATTCCTCGCCCCACAGTTCGTCCACGATCTGGTCCGTGCTCACGATCTGATTGTGGTAGAACAACAACAACGCGAGCAGCTGCCGCACCTTCGGCGCCTTCGGCATGCGTACTTCCGCGTCCCCGCATTCGACCCGCAACGGGCCCAAAAGCTTGAAATCCACGGCTTTCCCCCAGGAATCACCGCGCGAAGAGGCCCGGGCGACCCGCCCTCTCCGCACCAGCCAGTTTGTACCGCTTGTACCGCACCCAGTAACGGCGCTTCGCGGGGTCCGCGCCGCCGGTATCCGGAGTTCCCGGACCGCGTCGCGCGGTATTTCTTTTTCTCCCGCCAGAGCCGCTGGGCGCAGCTTGCCACACGGGTTCGGCACTGTCCACCGACACCGCGGCCAAGCCGGGTAATGCACAACCGCGCGGACTGCATGGCACTTTCCGGAAGTAAGGAAAAACCCCAGCAGGCCCCCGCGAAAGTCAGGGTCGGGCAAAATATGGATATCGCTATTTAATCTGTATTTACCTTTCGTCCGGCGCCGGTCTCCGCCGCCCCGCCCGCCGAGGGGATTTTTCCCCGCGCCCGTGCGCCGCGGGTCCCGGTTGCGCGGCCGTTGAGCCTCCGTTGACCCGGGCGTTGCACCCACGGGTGGAACCGGCCAACCCACCCGCGAACCCAACCAGCGGTGGACGACGCCCGCCGGGCCGGGCTCCTACCGTCGGCGGCAGCGGTCGTCGCGGGGTCCCGCGGAAGAGCCACCGGAGCCGGGAGGATTGTCATGTCGGGCGCGCCACTCGCCTTCGTGCACCACGCGAACCAGCTGAACATCACCGACGGCTACGACAACCGGGACGGCATCGGGCGGATCTGCGACGGCTACGCCGAGGTGCTCGACCTGCACCGCCGCTACCGGATCCCGACCGGCCTGCACCTGTCCGGCACGCTGCTCGAAGCCGCGCTCTGGCACCGTCCGGATTTCGTCGGCCTGGTCCGCGAACGGATCGCCGACGGCACCGTCTCGCTGCTCGGCGGCACCTACTCCGAGCCGATCATGCCCGCGTGCTCGGAGTGGTCGAACCGCCGCCAGCTGGCCGCCGCCGCGGACCTGCACCGGCGGCATTTCGGCGTGCCCGGCGGCCAGCCGCCGACCGCCTGGCTGCCGGAGCGGGTGTGGGCGCCGGAGCTGGCCGGGGTGCTCGCCGAGGCGGGCATCCGCCGGGTCCTGGTGGACGACCGGCTGCTCGCGAAGCCGGTCCCCGAGGACGGCTACCCCGCGGACTCCCGCGCGCACGCCGACCTGCACGGACCGTTCCACTGGGACGCCGAGCAGCCGCCACCGTTCCGCCCCGGGCTCGCCGATCTGCGCCTGCTGCGCCCGCGCGCGGTGACCGGCGACCTGACCGTGCTCCCGATCTGTTCCTACCTGCGGTACCTATTCCCGCCCCGGACGGACGCGCATTTGACCTTTCTGGAGGCGTTCCTCGCCGACGTCGGGGAGCGGCAGACCGGCGAGGAAATCCTCGTGTACGCCGACGACATGGAGCGCGCGGCAGGCGTCGGCGGCTGGGAACCCGCGCTGGAACACTACGAGCGGCTGCTGCGGTTCCTGGCCGAATCCGGGGCGGCCGAACCGGTCAGCCTGGATTCCTGGCTGGACGGACGCCCTCAGCCCGCGCCCGCCGACGTGCCGGCGGGGACCTACTACGAACTGGAGGTCGACTGGTCCGCCGGGCCGTCGTACCGCGGCTGGACCGACACCCAGGAATGGTGGTCGTACGGGGAATTGCTGGACTCCGTCGAAGCCGAACTGCGGGAAGCGGGCAGTGCCGTCGAACCGCGGCTGCAGGCGGTCGCCGAGCGGATGCTCCTGCTGGGCCAGCACGAACTGGGCTGGCACGACTGCACGGAGGACGGCCGGGGCCGCGCGCTGGCCCCGTGGGTGCGCGCCACCGCCTCGCACGCGCGCCTGGCCCGGCCGCTGCTGTCCGCGGCGCGCTGGGCGGCAGGCGGCCGCTACGCGCCGTCCGCCGGTCTGCACGACATCGACCGCGACGGCGACGGGGAGCTCATACTGGTGAGCGACGACGTGTGGTGCCTGGTTTCCCCGCGGGAGGGCGCGCGGGTGACCCTGCTCGCGCACCGCCGCCCGCGCGGTTCCGGCGAGGACGGTCCGGCGCTGATCGTCGGAAATCCGGCCGACCACTGGAATTTCCAGGAGGAACTGCACCGCTACATGGAGGTGCCCGCCGCGCATCCCGGCGCACTGGCCGACCGCGAGACCGCCCACCGCGCCTGGCTCCCGTGGGTGTCCGCACAGGACGCTTCCGCGGTGGCGGTCGACCTCCGCCCGGTAGACGGCTCCGCGACCGAAGTACGCCGGTACGCGCTCCGGCACGGCGTCCCGGCGCTGCTGGCCTGCATCCACACCGCGACGCCGGGTCGGCGGATCGAGAACCTGATCGTGCCGGACTACCTGGAAGCGCTGCTCGGCGGCAAGGAAGCGGTCAGCGCGGTCGGCGGGGAACTCTGGCGCGGCTGGAAAAGCGGGGCGAGCCAGTGCTGGCTCGCGTTCGATCCCGGGCAGGCCGAGGTGGTCGCCGACGAGCCGACCGCCGCCGGGCACGGGTTCCCGGCCACCGTCGTCGCCCACGACACGCACGTGGACCTGTTGCTGGGCGCGGGATTCGTGCACGACGCGTTCGCGGTGCGGTGGCTGGCCATGGCGCGCGACGTCCTCCACCCGGCCCCGGCCGGGCAGCCGAGGGCGGCGGCGCTGGCCGCGCCCACCGGCGTGGTGTGATGGCACCACCGTTGCGCAGGCTGGCGCGCTACCTGCGCGGGCATCGCGGTGCCAGCGCGCTGGCGGCACTGGCTGCGTTGGCCGCCACCGGTTTCGCCGCGGCGCTGCCGCTGGTGCAGCAACGGCTGATCGACCGCACCGTCGTCACGCACACTGACCCGATCGCGCCGTATCTGGTGGTATTGCTGGCTTTCGCATTCGGCCGGTTCGCGGCCACCGCCGTCCGGCAGTACTGGGGCGGCCGGACTGCCCTGGACGTGCAACGCGAACTGCGGGCCGACGTGGTGGCTGCGGTGCATCGGCTCGACGAGAGCCAGCGCATCGGGTTCGGCGCCGGACAATTGCTCGGCCGCGCGACCGGCGACGTCTGCTACGCACAGGGCCTGCTCGATCCGCTGCCCGCCGCGATCGGCAACCTCGCGCTGCTGGCGGCGTCGGCGACCGCGATGGTGCTGCTTTCCCCGGTGCTGACCGGGCTGGTGCTCGCGGTGTGCCCGCTGCTGGTGCTGGCTGTCCACCTGGCCCGCAGCCGGATCTTCCCGGCGGGGCTGGCCGCGCAGCAACGGTCGGCGGAGCTGACCGGCCGGGTGTCCGAGGTGCTGGACGGACTGCACGTGGTGACCGCGTTCGGCCGCCAGGAGCACGAACTGGCCGCCATCGAACGGGACGCCGCCGCGGTGCGCACCGCTCGGATCCGCACCGCTCGGGTCTCCGCCGCGGTCCTGCCGTTGATGAGCGCCGTGCCACTGGCCGGGCAGGTCGGCGTGCTGGGCATCGGCGGCTGGCTGGCGTTGCGGCACGACATCAGCCTCGGCACCTTCGTCGCCTTCGTGAGCTACTTGGCGCAGTTGGTCGGTCCCGTGCGCGCACTGGCCGGTTTGGTCGGGTACGCACAGGAAGCGCGCGCCGGGCTGGAGCGCTGCTTCGCGCTGATCGACACCCAGCCAGCACTGCAGGACGGCTCGCGCGAGCTGCCTCAAGCCGCGCTCGGAGTCGAATTGCGTGACGTGCATTTCGGCTACCACGACGAGCCGGTACTCCGCGATGTGTCGCTCACGATCGCGCCGGGCGAGTACGTAGCCGTAGCTGGGGCACCTGGTTCTGGGAAGTCCACCTTGCTACGGCTGTTGAGTCGCCGCTACGACGCGACCGCTGGCTGCGTACGCGTCGGTGGTGTGGACGTCCGCGCACTGAACGGCGAAGCATTGCATCGCGCGGTCGGAGTGCTCACCGAAGAACCGCAGCTGATGCCCGGCTCCTTCCAGACGAACATCGCTTACGGCGAACCCAACGCCAACCATGCACGAATCGTCGCGGCTGCTCGCGCGGCCGGGGTGCACGACTTCATCATGGCAAGCCCAGACGGCTACCAGACCAGGATCAGCGACGCCGAGTTGTCCGGCGGGCAACGACAACGCATCGCGCTCGCCCGGGCGTTGCTCCCGGACCCGAAGCTGCTGTTGCTCGACGACCCGACGACCGCAGTGGACGCGGTGACCGAGCGCGCCATCCACCGTCACCTGCGCGGCCTGGCCACCACGCGGGTCGTGGCGACCAGTCGCCCGAATCTCCTCCGTACCGCCGACCGGGTGGTGCTGCTGGAGTCCGGCCGCGTGGCGGACATTGGGACCCACGAGGAACTGCAAGCCCGCTCTCCCGCCTACCGGGCTCTCCTCGGCGAAACGGAGCCCGCGCCACCGCCGCCGAAACCCGCCTTTTCGCAAGTGCTGGCGGCACCCGTCACTGTCCCGCCTCGCCAGCACGGACTGTTTCGCGCGCACCGCAAGGGATTCCTCGCCGGTTTGTCGCTGCTCGCCGCCGGCACGGCCACCGATGTGCTGCTGCCGCTGGCCATGGGCCGCGGAGTCGACTCGGGCGTGAACGCCGGACAGCTCGGCGTACTGCTGGCATGGGTCGCCGCCGGTGCGGGTTTGGTCGCACTCAACGCGCTGAGCACCGCGGGCGAAACCGTGGTGACCGGCCGTACCTGCGAGCGGGTGCTGTTCGGCTTGCGCAGGCGCACCGCGCAGCACGCACTGGCGCTCGGCCCCGCGGAACGGGACCGCGGCCGGTTGATCACCCTGCTCACCGCCGACATCGAGGCACTGTCCCATTTTCTGCGCAACGACCTGCCCGGAGCGTTGGTCAGCGCGGTCACCACGATCGGCGCGATCACCGCACTGTCCTTGATGGACGGTGACCTGCTGCTGCTCGCGCTGGCGGGAGTTCCGTTGGTAGTGCTGGCCACGATGTGGTTCCGACGCCGTTCCACCCCGCTTTACACCCTCGCACGGGAGAGCCTGGCCGCTTTCACCACCGCGCTCCGCGAAACGATCAGCAGGCTCACCGTCGTGCAGCTTCACGGCCGCCGCACAGACAGCGTCGCCGAACTGGGTGCGCACGACCGCCGGTACCGCGACACCCGCGTACGCACGCATCTGTGGACCGCGCTGTACTTCCCGTTCGTCGAGTTGGTAGGCGCCGTGACCGCGGCGGTAGTGCTTGCGGCCGGAGCAGCGCGTATCGAAGACGGCACGCTCACCGCGGGCGTACTGGTCGCCTTCGTGCTGTACCTCGACTCGCTTTTCGCGCCCGTGCAACAGTTCGCCCAGGCCTACGACGGCTACGCACAGGCCGCTGTCGCTGTACGACGCCTTCGCGCCTTCCTCCGCACCGAACCGGCCGTACCGTCGCCGCGACAGCCGATCGCCCCGCCCCAGGCCCGAGGCTCAGTGCGGTTCAACCAGGTACGCATGCGCTACCCCGGTGCACCGCGCGACGCCCTGTCCGACATTTCGCTCGAGGTGCCGGCGGGCAGCACGCTGGCCGTGGTCGGAGCCAGCGGCGCGGGCAAGTCCACGCTGCTGAAGCTGCTTCTCCGGTTCCACGATCCGTGCCAGGGGCAGGTTCTGGTGGACGGCGTCGACCTTCGCAGCTACGACTTACGCTTGCTACGCAGGCAAATCGGCTTCGTGCCGCAGGAGCCATACCTCTTCGGACGCAGCGTGCTCGACAACATCCGTTACGGCTGCCCGGATGCCAGCCCGCGCGACGCCATCGCCGCCGCCCGCGCGGTAGGCGCGCATGAAGTGTTCGAAGCCCTGTCGGACGGCTACGCCACTACGGTCGGCGTCGGCGGCTCCGCGCTGTCGGCCGGCCAACGCCAGCTCGTCTCGCTCGCGAGGGCCCGGCTGGCACCCACGATTCTTGTCCTGGACGAAGCCACCGCGAACCTGGACCCGCGCACCGAAGCACGGTGCCAAGCCGCAACCGCCGCAGCGTGCGCCGGACGCACGGTGATACTCGTCGCGCACCGCCTGTCCACCGCCGCACACGCCGACCGCATCGCGGTGCTGGAGGACGGACGGCTCGCCGAACTCGGCACCCATGCCGAGCTTGTGGCGGCACAGGGCCACTACACGAAGCTGTGGGGATCCCTCGAAACCACGGGCTGAACCTCACTCCCCCGTCAACCCGTGCCGGAACGCATACCGCACCGCCTGCGCCCGGTCCCGCACGCCGATCTTCGCGAAGATCCGGTTGATATGGCTCTTCACCGTCGCCTCCCCGATGAACAGCCGCCCGGCGATCTCGCGATTGGACAGTCCGCCGGCCACCAGCCGCAGCACCTCGACCTCGCGACCGCTCAGCACCCCGTCCGCCGCGGAACGCACCGGCGGCTCGGCAGGCTCGCTCATCCCGGCGAGCAGACGCCGCTGCACCTCGGCGTCCATCACCGACTGGCCGGACGCGGCGGCCGCCAGCGCACGGGCGATGTCCGCGCGGCCAGCGTCCTTCGTGAGAAACCCCAACGCACCCGCCCGCAACGCTTCCCGCACCGAACTGTCGTCGGCATAAGTGGTCAGCACGACGACCTTCACCGCCGGGTGCTCCGCGCGCAGCCGGGCGGTGGTGCTGACCCCGTCCCGGACCGGCATCCGCAGGTCCATCAGGACCACGTCCGGCGGATCCGCGGCGACCATCTCCAGCACCGCGTCCCCGTTCGCGGCGGCGCCGACCACCGTCGTGCCGGGGAAGGTCTCCAGCAGGGTCACCAATCCCTCGCGCACCGCCGTCTGGTCGTCGGCGACCAGCACCCGCAACGGCCCGTCCATCAGTCCCCCTCGGTTCCCGTGCGCGGCACCCGCGCCCGCACGGTCCAGCCCGGTCCTTCGGCCGCCGCGTGCAGCGTGCCTTCCAACTGCTCGATCCGTTCCCGCATCCCGATGAGCCCGTAGCCGCCGCCAGTCGTGGTGCGTTCGGCCTCGCTCGGTGCGCCGTTCCGCACGACCAGTTCGACCTGCTCCTCGTCCACCGCCAGCGAGACGGTCACCGGCGCGCCCGGCGCGTGCCGCCGCACGTTCGTCAGTGCTTCCTGGCCGAGACGCTGCAACGCCAGCGTCACTTCCGGGCGCAGCTCCGACTGTTCGGCCGGCTCCTCGAAAGACACCGGCACGTCGGGATAGTCGGCCTGGTAGTCCTCGACCAGCGCGCTCAGGAACTCCGGCAGCGAGCGTTTGTCCCCGCGCAGCGCGCCGATCGCACGGCGGGTCTCGGCCAGGCCTTCCCCGGCCAGACCGCGCGCGCGGATCACGCAGGCCCGCGCCCGGTCCGCGCCCGGCACCGTCTCCAGGAGCGCGTCCGCGGCCTCCAGCTGCACGATCAAACCGCCCATCGAGTGCGCCAGCACGTCGTGGATCTCGCGGGCGATCCGGGCGCGCTCGGCCAGCGCCGCGGAACGGGCCTGTTCCTCCTTCGCGACCTGGGTTTCCACCAGCAGCATCTCGGTCTGCGCGATGTGCAGCAGGCGCTGCCTGCGCACGATCCCGGCCAGATACGAGGCCGCCGCGGCGAGCACCGCGAATCCGCCGGGCAGCAGGTTCTCCCAGAACCGCTCGGCGATTCCGACCGCCGCCATCGCGAAGACGGCGACCACCCCGGCCGGGCCCGGCTCCACCACGCTGGCGGCGGCGAGCACCATCAGGCAGACCAGGATCACGCCGACGTCCGAACCGGAGGTGCCGGGTACGAGCAGTGCGCCACCGACCACGCCGACCAGCAGCGCGATCAGCCGCAGCAGGCCCTCCCGGTCGCGCAGCAGGCCCCAGCCGAACCAGCCCGCCGCGCCGACGAGCAGGCCGAGCAGGTTGAGCCCGGGCAGGCCGTGCGTCCCGATCCCCGGCGAGGCCACCGCGACGGTGTAGGCCAGCACCACCATCAGGCCCACGCGCACCGCCCAGCGCGCGGCCACGGCGAGCGCTTCGGACCGTCCTTCGCCGGACACCGCGGCCCGTACGGTCCTCCTCGCCTCGTCCATGCCTGGCAGGTTAACCGCAGGCGCGGCCGCGGGTTACGACCGCAACTCGCGCGGTGGGGCGAAACTCAGCTTCTCTTCGGCGGTGCGCACCTCGCGCACGTCCCCGAAACCGTGTCCGGCCAGCAGTTCGAGCACCTGCTCGACCAGATCCTCCGGCACCGACGCCCCGCTGGTGACCCCGACCGTCGTCACCCCGTCGAGCCACGCGGGATCGACCGCGGCGGCGTCCTCGACCAGGTACGCCGCGGAAGCGCCGCCGTCCAGCGCGACTTCCACGAGCCGCACCGAATTGGACGAGTTGGCGGAACCGACGACGAGCACCAGACCGGCCTCGGCGGCCAGCTCGGCGACCGCTTCCTGCCGGTTCTGGGTGGCGTAGCAGATGTCGTCGCTGGGCGGGTCGGACAGCAGCGGGAACCGTTCGCGCAGCCGGCGGACGGTCTGTTCGGTCTCCGCGACCGAAAGGGTGGTTTGGGACAACCAGGTCACTTTGGCCGGATCGCGCACTTCCAAGCCCGCGACCGCGTCCGGGCCGTCCACCACGATGGTGTCCGCCGGTGCCTCGCCGCTGGTTCCTTCGACCTCTTCGTGCCCGTGGTGGCCGATCAACAGGATCTGGTCGCCGCGCGCGGCGGCACGCACGGCCTCGCGGTGCACCTTCGTCACCAGCGGGCACGTCGCGTCGATAGTGCGCAACGAGCGTCCCGCAGCGGCTTCGTGCACCGCGGGGGCGACGCCGTGCGCCGAGAACACCGTGACCGAGCCAGGCGGCACTTCGCTCACCTCGTCGACGAACACCGCGCCAAGACGCTCGAGACGGCGCACCACATGCGTGTTATGCACGATCTGCTTGCGCACGTAGACCGGGGCGCCGTGGCGCTGCAGTGCGGCCTCGACAGCGCGTACGGCGCGATCCACCCCGGCGCAGTACCCGCGCGGGCTCGCCAGCAACACCTGTTTCATGGCCGCGACCGTAAGCGGGGAGCGGCGGAGCGCACGAGATTCCTCAACGCGGGTCCAAGGTGGCCTCAACGACGCCGTCCACGCCCGCTCGACGCGGAGGCAACTCATCGGCCGCGCGGTCCGGCCAGCCGAGTTGCTGCAACCGGTCGAGAACGGAGAATTTCCGATAACCGAGACCGGAGATGTTGTGCATGATCTTGTAGCACAACCGGCGATTCCGGCCGTGGCAGGAAAGAATGTACTTGCTGCGCGCGTACCCGAAATTCCCGACCGCGGTGGTGAACATTTCCGCGAACCGGTGACTGAATTCGGAAATGGTTTTGAGCTCCGGGCGGCGCACCCGGTCGTATTCGGCGAGCGCGGCGTCGACCGCGCCGGATCCGGCGGTGGAGACGTCCCGGAACGCGCCGGCCAGCCGCACCGCGTCCGCGATCGCCGCGTTCATGCCCTGCCCGGCCATCGGGTGCACGGCGTGCGCCGCGTCGCCGATCAGCGGCATCCCGGCGCCGTGGAAGACCGGCGCGACGAACCGCCGCGCGGACAGCACCCGGCAGGTCGGCACCCCGGCGCGCACGGACTCGGCGATCGGCGCCACGCTCGGGCACGCGGCGACCGCCTCGTCCACCCAGCCGGCCAGCCCGGCCTTGCCGATCCGGTTCACCAGCCCGCGTTCGACCTGCAGGTACAGCCGCCCGCCGCCGCCGGGCATCGGGTACATCACGCGCATCCCGTCGCGGGTGATCGTGGTGGTCGCCTGGTGCGCCAGCTCCGGCACGCCGGCCAGGTCGATCGCGACCACCTGGTGGTCGTAGGGCGTGGTGTCCACTTCGATCCCGACCTGGCCGCGCAGCTTGGACGCGTGCCCGTCGGCCGCGACGACCAGGTCCGCGGACACCTCGGCGCGGGCGCCGCGCTCGCGCAGCACGACCCCGGCGACGCGGCCGGATCCGTCCCGCACCGCGCGCTCGACCGAGACCCCGCGGCGGAACTCGACCGTCGCGGGCAGCGCCTGGATCAGGTTGTCCAGGATGCCTTTGTAGGTGTGGGTGAGGCAGTGGTCGTAGGCGCTCGGCAGCCACCGGTAGTCCATCGCGCACAGCTCCGCGCCGTCGTCGCCCGCGCAGACCAGCCGGTCGATCCGGCGCCCGCCCGCGCGGCGCAGGGTTTCCAGCGCGCCGATCGAGTCCAAAGTGGCCAGCGAACCGGGCTGGAGGAGCTCGCCCTTGAACGTTTCCACCGTGTCGGTGAGTTTGTCGACCAGCAGCACCCGGCGTCCTTGCCTGCCGAGAAGAATCGCCGCGGTGAGCCCGCCTGCCCCGGCCCCGCATATGACAATGTCGTAATCGCTCACACCATTTACCGTTCTGCTCCGGAAGACGCGCGAAAATAGCACCGCGAGTGCACAGAAGAATCCCCCGCGAACAGCGTGACACGGCCCCGGGAACCCGTCAACGCGGCCGCCGCGCGGTTGACCGCGCGAACTCGGCCGTGTCACACTGATCGCGCCACGCCTGTGTCCTTTTCCCGGGCGTTCCGGCCGCGATTCCCTTTTCCACGCCAGGTCCGAAAGCGAGCGACCATGAGCCTCGACCCGATCCTCCCGCCCGCGGAGCTGGACCGCGCGCTGGCCCGCACCGCCGACGCGCTGTTCGCCCTCCAGCGCTCCGACGGCAGCTGGGAAGGCAGGCTGTCGGCCAGCCCCGGTTCCACCGCCGACGTCGTGATCGCCATGCACCTGGCGGATCCGGAAGGCTGCCGCGACCTGATCCGCCGGGGCCTGGACTTCCTGCTGGCCAACCAGGGCCTGGACGGCGGCTGGGGCGACGACGTGGACACCGAGCCGACGCTGAACGGCACCGCGCTGTCGGTGGCCGCGCTGGCGCTGGTGATCCCGGACGAGGCCGCCGGGCAGATCCGCCGCGGCTGGGCGCGCGTCGAGGAATTCGGCGGCACCGCGGCGATCCGCGACGTGGAACAGTGCTCGCTCACCGTCCTGGTGCACTTCTACCTGGTGCTGGCCGGGCTGATGAGCGACGAGGGCCTGCTGCGCTGCCCGATCGAACTGGCCCTGCTGCCCGCCCCGTTGCGCCGCAAGCTGACCTTCGCGATGCCCACCGCGCTGTCGTGGGGCCTGATGTGCGCCGAGCTGATGCCCGGCGGCCGGGTCCGCACCGCGCTCAACAAAGCCGCAACGCCGAAGGCCATCGAATATCTCGAAGGGCTGGTCGGGTTCGAAGGCCCGGAAGGCGGTTTCGTCGAGTCGCCGATGATGTCGGCCAACGTCTGCATCGGGCTCACCATCGCGAAACAGCGCCCGGACATCGTGCGCCACTGCCTCGACTACTTCCGCGCCACCATCAAGCCCGAAGGCGGCTGGGCGGTCACCCGCGACCTCGAGGTGGACGCGACCAACTTCATCACCACCGGTCTCCAGCACGCCGGGCTCGGCGACGACGCGCGGGTGACCAAGGCGGTCGGCTGGATCCGCTCCGCGCAACGGGACGAGGACTTCATCTGGACCGGAGCCCCGCCCGGAGGCTGGGGCTGGGGACTGCCGTCCGGCTGGCCGAACAGCGGCAACACCGGCGACGCGGTCATCGCGCTGTCCGGCGACGGCGCGGACGTGAGCGACCCGCAGGTGCGGCGCGGCACCGAATGGCTGCTCCGCCAACAGAACTACGACGGTTCGTGGAGCTGCTTCGCGCAGGTCGGCCGGATCGCGAGCATGGACCCGTCGTTCGCCATGGTCGGCAAGGCGCGGTCGCCGAAGGTGCTGTACGGCCCCTGCGCGGTGATGTCCGCCGAAGCGTTCTCCGCGCTGGCGTTGTCCGGACGCTGCCGCCCGGACGACGAACCGTTGCGCAACGCGTACGCGTGGTTCGCGAAGGTGCAGCGGGCGGACGGTGCCATCGAGAACAAGTGGTACGTCGGGCAGGTGTGCGGAACGGGCTCCGTGCTTCGCGCGCTGGGCGACGCCGGTCTGGGTTCGAGCACGGTCGCGCGGCGCTGCGTCTCGTGGTTGCGGCTCAACCAAAACGAAGACGGCGGCTGGGGCGACGCGCTCGGCCGGGGACACTCCACGGTCGAGGAGACGGCGATGGCCTTGCTGGGCCTGTGCGCGTCCGGCGTGACACCGACCGCGCCGATGGCGGCCCGCGGCGCGCGGTGGCTCGTCGACCATCGCGACGCGGACGGTCTGTGGCAACCCAGTCTGCTCGGCGTGTACTTCCTCGAACTGCTGTACCGGCACGACCACACCGCGAACGGCTATGCCCTGCAAGCGCTCGCGCGTTATCGCGAAGCATTGCGCGACGACACCGCGACCGCGCCGGGAACGTTCGACCAGCCGCGTTGGGCGGTGCCGCATGTCGGCCGCTGAGCAGGTGAAGCCGTGGAGCGCGGAGTTCGAGGAACTGCTTCGCAGCGAGCTGGCCTTGTGCGACGACACGTCTTCGCTGGAACCCGACACTCCGTTGCTGCACTACGGTCTCACGTCGCTGAGCACGTTGGCGTTGAGCAGCAAACTGGTTACGCGGTACGGCATCGAGCTGCCCGCCTTCGACGAGCGCGCGTTCCGTACGCCGCGTTCGCTGTGGAAACTCGTCGAAGGCACCACTGGCGCTTTGGCAAGCGGAGACGCGGAAACGGCCGCCTGGCGCGCGCCCGCCGAAGGATTGGCCGCGCGGTTCGCCGAGACAGCCGCCCGGTTCGCCGACGAGCCGTGCCTGGTCGACAACGCCGGTGCACTGACGTACGCGGAAACCGCGGCCCACGCCGCCGCGCTCGCCGAAACCATCGGCGCGGGCGGCGTGGTCGCCGTGCTCGGCGAGCGGGAGATCGCAACGTACTGCGCTTACCTCGGGGTGCTGTACGCGGGCGCCGCGATTGTGCCGCTGTCGATGGACTTTCCGCCGGAGCGCAACGCCGACATCGTCCGCCAGGCCGGCGCGCGCTGCGTCGTGCACACCGATCTGCGCGGCGAAGAACCGCTGGAGGCACAGCTGTCCGCGATGGCCGGGATCCCGGTGGTGGACATCCACGACGCGGCACCTCCCGGCCCAGCGGCGCGGGCCGCCGCTCCGGTCACCGGCGACAGCCCCGCGTACCTGCTGTTCACCTCCGGCTCGACCGGGCGGCCGAAGGGCGTGCGGATCACCCACGGGAACGTGGAAGCGTTCCTGGCCGCCGCGCTGCCGTCGTTCCGGACCGGGCCGGGGGAAGTGTTCTCCCAGTGCCACGGGCTGACGTTCGACTTCTCGGTGTTCGAGATGTGGGGCGCGTGGAGCAGCGGCAGCGCGCTCGCCGCCGTGCCCCGCGTGCACGCGCTCAACCCGGCGGGGACGATCGCCCGGCACAGCGTCACGGTGTGGGCCTGCACGCCGAGCCTGCTCGAAGCAGCCGCCGCCGCGGGGAATCTGGCGCCAGGATCGCTGTCCGGACTGCGGCATGTGGTGATCGGCGGCGAACCGCTGCGGCGCGAGACCGTCGCGCTCGCCCGCGCCGCCGCTCCGGAGGCGATCATCGACAACGTGTACGGGCCGACCGAGACGACGGTGTGGGTCAGCACCTACCGGCTGGCTCCCGCCGACCCGATCCCCGGCCACGCGATCCTGCCCATCGGCACCCCGACCACCGGTGCCGAGCTGAGCCTCGACGCCGACGGAGAACTGCTCGTCGCGGGCCCGCAGGTGTTCGCAGGCTACTCGGATCCGTTGCTGGACCGGGGAAAACTGGTCAGCCGCGACAGGCGGCGCTGGTATCGCACGGGCGACCTGGCGGAGTGGCACGACGGGCTGCTGCACCATCGCGGCCGGTTGGACGGACAGGTCAAGATCCGCGGCCACCGCGTGGAACTCGCCGAGATCGAACACGCGGCGACCCGTCTCCTCGGCGGTGTGCGCACTGCCGCGACTCCCGTGCCCGGGGTCCACGGCGACACTGTGCTGGCCTTGTTCGTGGAAACCGACGCGACCGACGAGGCCGCTCTGCGCTTGGAGCTGGGCCGCAGCCTGCCGGGGTACATGGTCCCGGACCGGATCTTCGCGACCGACGAACTCCCGTTGAACCCGCACGGGAAACTCGACCGCGCACGGCTGGCGGCACGGATGGGGTGAGCGGCTTCGTTCCTTCGCCGGGGAGCCTCATCCGTTGGCTCGCGGGAGTGACGGGACCCTGCGCTCCGCACCGCTCGGCACGAACTCCGCCGACCTGCCAGCGCGCGGCCAGCCGAGTCGTCGCCCGGCCGGGACGCGAGGTTTTGCCGTTCGGGCCGGGAGTGTCCCGTGGCCGCTGCCCCCCCGGCCAGCCAGTGGGTGCAGCGGAAGACCCGGTGATCCGCGAATGGCAAGGCACCGAACGGATCCTGCCCGGCGTCACCCTCGTGGAAGCGGGCGGGCATTTCCCGGGTGCCGCCGGGCTTGTCCGACGTCTGGTGGACCGGCTGGAGCCGTACGCGTTCGACCGGCTGTACGCGCTCACCGGGGCCACCGTGCCGACTGACGCGAAGGCCGCGGTGCGTCGTTCAGCGGAACGCTACATCGGCTGGGTCGACGGCACGAACGACCATCTCGGCTAACTCCTCGACCATCCCCGGCGTCAGCCGCCGCTCGCCCCACGAGTTGAGTGCGTGCACCGCGGCCTCGAACCCCACCGAATACTGCCCCGCCTTCGCCGCGACGCGACGGCGAAAGTCGAAAGTCAGCGCGATACGACACTGGTTCGCGCCATAAGCCGGAGGCATCCGGCCGCTTCGGTCACGGCCGGACCTGGATGAGCGGCGACACCAAGAGCCGCGTCTGCAGTTCGATCGTGAAGCGCTGCACGGGATCATCGAGGTCGACCGCGCACAGTTCTTCGATCCGTTGCAGCCGGTACCGAAAGGTGTTGCGGTGTATGCGAAGTGCCGCCGCCGCGCGGGTGGCGTCGCCGCCTGCGTCGAACCAGCAGCGGAGGGTGTTCAGGTATTCGGCACCGCGCGGGGAAGGGTCTCGGCGGAGGACGTCGAGGGAGCCGTCGAGCAGGGCCGGGTGTTCGGCGGCTAGTTCCGCGAGTTCGGAGATCAGGACGTGCGGCAGCAGGTCCGTCAGGTGAGCGGTCGCTGGTGCCGTCAGGACCCGCGACGCGTGCCGGAGCGGGCCTAGTTCGGCTCGGATTTCGGACGCGGTGGCGCAGGGGCGGCCGAGACACGCCACCAGCGGCGCGGTGGTCGACGCGCGCAGGCGCAGGCGTTCGGTGAAATCGGCGGGTCCTGGGTCAGGCATCGACGGGAACAGGACGAACAGGAGGGAACCCAGCGTTGCCGTGGCCGTGCGAGGGTTCAGCATTCGGGCGCAGCGGGCCAGGGCGCCCTCGCGATCGGGGGCGACCTCGCCCAGAGCGACGAGACGCCATCGCTGCGAAGTGCCGAGTCGTTCGGTCAGTGCTTCCAGTGATCCCGAACCGATGAGGAGTCCGCGCAGGAGCTCCGCGCGGATCGCGTCTTCGTCGTCTCGCCCGGCGGGCCCGTCGATGAACCAGGCAGCGGCGGCCGTCGACACCTCGCTCAGCACCCGTGCCACGGACGTCTCCCGGCGCGGCGCGCCGAGGACGTAGCCGCCGATGGTGGTGCCGGAGCGGATCGGGGCGGCCCAGCGCACATCCCCGTCCGGGAGGTCAACGCGGGCGACGCTTCGGACCTGGCCGAGGCGCTTCCGCAACTCTGACGGGATTCGCCGGGCTAACACCATTTCGCTGGTCAGTGCGTCCATCACTTCGCCGCAACCGAAGGCGAGTACGCGGAAGGACGCGTCGGCGACCACCACGGCACCGTCGAGGGCCAGGGCCGCGCTTTCGGCGAGATCGTAGAGACCAGCCGGGGTCGCTGTCACACCGCCGAATCGGGCACCGGACAGCAGGGAGTGCAGCACTGTGCCGATCTCGGCCCATTCGACCTGTCTGGCGACCACGAGCACGGGCACGGCAGCAGTGGCGAGGTCGAGTTCCGGTGGCAGAGCGCCCTCGCGTACGACTAGCGCTGCGGCTCCCGCGCGGCCAGCAGCGGTCAGGGCTTGCGCTAGTTCGTCGGCGGTCGCGCGGGGCTTCGTCAGCGGCACCAGCTGGTGCCGCCCCGGCAGCCGGGCGGGATCCCACGGCGTCGCCCCGGCCAGCGGACGGTTCAGGCCCGAAGCGGGGGCCGCCACGCTGAACCAGCCGCGTCGCGCGCTGACCAGGAGCGGAAGCCGGATCGTCCCGTCCGGCGGAGGGAGATCGGCGGCGATCGGTTCTCCTGGCCGGGTGTCGACTGCCGTCATCGGGCCGCTCCTTCCGTCCACGCCACGCTGCGTCGGGGGAAGGCTAAACAGCGCCCGGAGCGCCGTCAGTGGGCTCAGCGCACTGCGAAGACCGCTCGGCAGGGCTATCCGCCCAGCCGCCGCAACCGGGGCAGCAGATCCCGCCGCGCCAGGTCGAGGAAGCGGGCTTGGTCGTCGCCGGGCGCGTGCAGGACCAGGTCGGTGAAGCCCGCGTCCACGTACGGGCGGATCCGTTCGACGACCTCGTCGGGATCGGCGGAAACGATCCACCGGGACGCGATCTGGGACATCGGGAGTTCGTCGGCGACACGCTCCATGGCGACGGGGTCGGAGATGCCGTGTTTCTGTTCGGCGGTCAGGGACAGCGGTGCCCAGAACCGGGTGTTCGCGACGGCGGCCTCGGCGTCGGTGTCGTAGGAAAGCTTGATCTCGATCGAGCGCGCGACGTCCGCGGGCTTGCGGCCGGACTGTTCGGCTCCGGCGTCGACAGCGGGCTGGAGCTTGTCCGTGTAGAGCTCCATGCCCTTGCCGCTGGTGCAGATGAAGCCGTCCGCCGTCCGGCCTGCGTATTTCGCCACCACGGGGCCGCCTGCCGCGACGTAAATCTGCACCGGGTGGGCCGGTCGGTCGTAGACGGTCGCGTTCTCGGTTTGGTAGTACTCGCCGTCGAAACTCACCCGTTCCTCTGTCCACAAGCGACGGATGAGGTCGATCGCCTCGCGCAGGCGGGCGAAGCGTTCCTTGAAGCCGGGCCACTCCAGGCGGGCGACTGCGACCTCGTTGAGCGCTTCGCCGGTGCCGAGACCGAGCAGGACGCGTCCGGGGTACAGCGCGCCGAGCGTGCCGAAGGCCTGCGCGACCACGGCCGGGTGGTAGCGGAAGGTCGCGGTGAGCACGCTGGTGCCGAGCCGGACCCGTTCGGTCCGCTCCCCCGCCGCGGCGAGCCAGGCCATCGAGAACGGCGCGTGCCCGTGCCGGTGCCGCCAGGGCTGGTAGTGATCGCTCACCAGCACTGAGTCGAAGCCCCGCTCTTCGGCGAGGACGGCCAGGTCGACCAGGTGGCGCGGCCCGAACTGCTCGGCGGATGCCTTGTAGCCGACGGTGATTCCCGCGGTGCGTGTGTCCATTCCGGACACTCAACCCGGCTGGCGGCGCGGGGTCATCGTGCACGGCGGACGAACTCCAGCCCGCTGCCTTGTGCGCGACGTCAGCCGGGCTCGTCCCAATCCACCCCGGCCGCCCGCGTCGCCAGATGCACCGCCAACCGGTCATCCGGATCGCCCAGATCCACAGGCAGCAACTCGGCAATCCGCTCCATCCGCTGCATCACCGTATTCCGATGCACCCCCAGCGCCTCCCCCGCCGCCTTCGCCGAAGACTGGAAATCCAGATAACACCGCAAAGTCCGAACCAAACCACCGGAGGGATCCGCCTCCTCCAGCGGAGCGAGCAGGTCGGCCGCCGCGCCACGCAAAGGTGCGGAGCCGTACCAACCCGCGATCAGCTTTCGGGCGTTGCCCGCGTCGATGTGCTCGACGACCGCCCGGCGGTGTGCGGTGTGGGCGAGCAACGCCGCGCGGCGGGCCTGTTCGGCAGAGCGGCCGATGCCCGCGGCACCGGTGTGGGCGCGGCCTACTCCGGCGCACAGCCGCAGGCCGGGATGCTCCGCTTCGACGGCCGCGAGTGTCCTGGCAAGCCGGTCCAGCAACGGGCCGGGATCCTCGGCTTGCGCGTCGGAAGTCAGCCAGAACAGCCATCCTTCGGCGCGTTCGACAAGCCTCGCGGCGACGCCGTGTTCGGCCAGTTGTGCTTCCAATTCCGTACCCAGCGCGGACATCCGGAGCGCGGGCGGGGCGGCTGCCGCCTGCACCTGGACCGCGGTATGCCGTCCGGCGAGCCGCCAGCCGAGTGCGGTGGCCCGTTCGACGGTGCGGCGTCCCGGTTCGCCGGGCTGTTCGAGGATTTCGCTGAGCAGGAGCGAACGGCGCCGGTGTTCGCGTTCGTCGCGGACCGCCTCTCCGGCGACGTGCACCGCGAACGACAGCGCGGCGATCGCGATCGCGCGCCGGACCGGTTCGAGCAGCACGCCGGCCGCGAACCGGGGCCGCCGCACCGCGATCCAGTAGACCGCGGGACCGGTCGTGACGACCTGGACCGGGTGCAGCATCAGTTCGCCGTCCGCCCCGACAGTCAGGGCGACCGGCCGCGAATCGGCCAGCAAGGCGGGATCAGCACACCTGCCGAGCAGCGCGTGCACCTCCGGATCACCGGCCACGAAACGGGCCTCTGCGTCGACGAGCGCTACCGGTTCGCCGAGCGTCGCCGAGAGCTGCGAGGTGAGCGCGTTCGCGTCGGCGGGCGGACGCTGGAAGCGGCGGGACGCGTCGCCGAGCACCCGCAGGCCCGCGATCTCCGGGGCGCTGACGTAAGGGTCGAACGCCGTGATCACCCCGGTCGGAGTGCTGTCCTCGACGCCGATGAGCGGCAGCGCCAGCCGGTCGGCGAGCCTGCGGGTGGCGAAGGGCACCGGCCGGTGCGGGCGGGCCGCGATGATCCCGGACAGGCCCGCGCTGCCCGCCAGCCGGATCGCGAGGTCCGCCGCGAGATCGTCGAGGACCAGCTGTTCACGGCCGAACACCACGACGCTGCGCGGGGCGAGTTCGGAAATCTCGTGCACCGCGGATCCCGCGACGACCGCCCCGACGGGCCGCTTCAGCCCGGTCTCGCCCGCGAGCACCTCGTAGTGCTCGATCAGGTCGAGGTCCAGCAGCTGGGCGAGGGTGACCGTCATGGCGCCGCCGGTTCCAGGATCGGCCCCACCGCGGTCGCCTGGAGGCGCGCGGCCGGCACCGGAACGTAGGTCATCAGCGCCTCCTTCACCGGGGTTTCCCGCAGGGTGCGGGGATCGGCGCCGGCCCGGACCGCGGCGTCCCGGGCCAGTTGCCGGGCGCGGGCCGCCGAATCTTCCCGTCCGCCGGCGCCCTGCCAGAAGATCCGGTCGACCGAGCCCGCCGCTTCCGCGGTCGCCGCTCCCACGGCGGCTGCGAGATCGCCGTGCGGCGGCCGAATCGCGTCGGGCTGGGACCGGTCTCCGACGAGCACGACCGGGAGATCGTCGTAGCCGTACCGCGCGCGGGCGACCGCTGCGGCGACGGACATCGAGCGATCCACCACGGTCAACCGCGGAAGACGCGAGCCGATCCGGACGCCGCCGAATTCCCGGTGCGCGCCCGATTCAGGCAGCAACCCACCCCGCGTCGTCCCGACCACAGCCTGGTTGCCGGTCGCTTCCACCACCACCGCCGCGGACACTCCGGCCAGCCGGGCGGCACCGTGCAGCAACGCCGCCTGGGCTGCCCCGAGACAAGCCGTGGCATGGCGCTGCGCGGCGAGTTCGGGCAGCACGGTTCCGTCCCCGCGAACCACATACAGCTCCGCATCGGGATTGTGCTTCCGAACCGCGGCGCCCAGTTCGTCGATCCGGGCGCGGGCGAATTCGGCCAGAGCGGCGTCGAGCACGGCGGTGTTCTCCCGCTCCAGCAGCCCGATCGCCTCGGTCTCGCTGCCTTTGCGCACCGGGACGTCCGGCCCGAGCACGTCGGCGAGGACGGCCGCGGCCTGCTGTTCGTGGTCGGGATTCTCCAGCCCGTGGACTCCGGCGACCGCGACCGCGCGGACGGTTCCGGCGCACCGGCGGGCGAATTCGGCCACCGCGGCGAGGTCCAGCGGCGCGGACGCCGTGCCGTCGTATTCGTGCCCGCCCCGCACCATCGCGACGGGTCCGGCGAGCGCACTGGACAGCTCGACCGGCCAGCCCACAAGCGGCGGAAGCGCGGTCGCACCGCCGATGCGCAGCACCCCGACCGGAGATCCCGCCTCGGCAGGCACGGGCTCCGGCAGGATCGCCACGACCCGATCGACCGCTTCGGCATCGACCTCCGCGAGCAGCGCGCCGAGCAGTCTCGACGGCGAATCGGTGCCGGGAACCCCCCGGTGGGACGCCACGATTCGGTTCGCCGTGTCCAGTGCCACGGCTCGGGCGGCGACGGCGTCGAGGCCCACTCGCAACCGGCTCATCGGACACCAGCCAGAGGCGGCGAACCGTCGAACCGCACTGGATCGACGGCGTACCCGAACGCGCGCGGCCCGGCCGCCGCGTGTCCTTCGGGCGTGTGCCACCGCTCGTCGACCGGGCTGGCGATCACGTGCACTTCCTGGCCGGCGGCGAGGTCGACGGTCTGCGTCAACGCGCCCGTGTCCGCGTCCGCGACGCCGATCAGGTCCGGGGCCGTGGCCAGCACCGTGCCTTCCCGGCTGACGATCAGGTTCTCGTTCTGGAAGTCGATCCGCACGAAACCGTCTGGGGTGTCGAGGGAAACCACGCCGCGCGGCCAGCCGTCCGAGGAATGCTGCAGGACCTCCGCGACGGTTCCGGTACACACCAGGCGTCCGCCGCAGGCACGCAGGTACGGGTCGTGTCCGTCTTCGGCGAGCGCTGCCCCGATCCGGGCGCATTCGCTGATCGACCCGGCCGCGCCGAGCCGCGCACAGTCCCCGGCGGTCACCCGATACGCGCTGATCAGCGCCACGAGACCCAGCGGCGGCAGCACGGCCCGCACCAGCTCGCCGAGCACGGCGTCGGTGCCTTGGCTGAACTCGGCGACGATGCCGGAGCCTCCGACGACGGTGATCGGCGAGGCGGAAAACCCGGCCAGCCGCAGCAGCGTCAGGTCGATCGAGGGCAGCGTGCGGCGCATCAGGTCGAGGTCGAGGCACGGCAGCCCGAGTTCGGCCGCGACCGCGAGCGGAACGGCCACGTTCACGCTGCCGAGCTGGATCGGCAGGACCGCCGCGCACTCGCGCCCGGCCCGCGCTTCCACCGCCTTCCGGAGAGTCTCCGCCTCGACGGTGCTGTGCGCCTTCTCGACGAGCGTGTGCGGGGTTCCGCCGGACACCACGGGGAGGACGAGCGCGTCCGGGTCCAGTTCGCCCGCCGTGACGAGCGGGATCGGTCCGTGCCGCCGGAGGGCCGCGAGCAGGAGCTGCTGCGCCAGGTACGGGTCGCCGCCGCCTCCGCTCCCGAAGTGCCCGGCACCGCGCACCACGTCGTCGATCGCGGACTCGGCGACGTGCTCCATGCGCAAACCTTAACCGGCGTCGTGGCTGCTCAGGCGGTGGCGACACCCCGGAAACCGGCATACAGCCGAGCGAACGCGCGGGCGGCGGCGGTCAGCTCGGCGACCGGCACGTACTCGTCGGCGGTGTGCGCGACCGTCATCGACCCGGGCCCGTACACGACCGTCGGGATGCCGAGCTGATTGCGCAGGAACCGCGCGTCCGTGCCGAGTTTCAGCCCGCGGACCGGTACGTCGTCCGCCGCCTCCCGGACCTCGGTCACGAACGGGTGCTCCGGGTCCAGTTCGGAGCCCTCGGCGAAGGCGAGGACGTCCGCGTCGTAGTCGAACTTGCCCGCCGCGTCGATCAGTCCGGTGACGGTGGCCAGCGCCTCGTCCCGCGTCTGGCCGGGCAGTACGCGCCGGTCGATCCGCAGCCGGCATTCGGCGGCCACGATGTTGACGGCGGTGCCGCCCGCGATGGTTCCCGCGTTCGCGGTCGGGGCGCCCAGGAGCGGATGCGCTTTATCGCCGAAGTCGGCGAGGTGGAGCGCCGAGACGATCCGTGCGGCGTCGGCGACGGCGGAGTGCCCGGCGGCCGGATCACTGCCGTGCCCGGCCCGCCCGCGCACCACGATCTCCACCATCAGCGAGCCGCGCTCGGCCACCCCGACCCGCAGTTCGCTGGGCTCGGGCACGACGGCCGCGTCGGCGTGCACCAGCCCGGCGGCGACCAGCGCCTCGGTCCCGGCCCGGCCGCCGGTCTCCTCGTCCGCCACGAGATGGAAGACGATGTTCGCGGGCGGCAAGATTCCGGCGTCACGGCAGGCGCGCATCCCTTCGAGCGCCGCGGCGATCCCGCCCTTCATGTCGCAGGCGCCGCGACCGTAGAGCAGCCCGTCCCGGACCAGCCCGCCGAATGGCGGCACCGTCCAGTCCTCTTCGGACACTGGCACGACGTCCACGTGCCCGTTGACCAGCAGCGTCGGCCCGTCGCCGGACCCGATGCGGCCCAGGATCGACGGACGGCCCGGTTCGGGCTCGAAAACCTCGACCTCGGCACCCAGCTCCGCCAAGACCTGATACAGCGGCTCGACCACCGGCCGTTCCCCGCCGGGCGGGTTTTGTGTGTCGCACCGGATCAAGTCCGCCGCCAGGTCGGTCACCCTCGTAGCTTGGACGGCGGCAGCGGCGTTCATGAAGACTCCTCAAGGTGTGCAGTCAACGCGGCAAGGGCTTCGGCGTCGAGAAAACCCAGCGGCGCAAGCCCTTTCGCGAATCCGGCCAACGCAGGACGGAACGCCGCCACCTCCGCGAAGAGGTCGGCGGCCTCCCGAGGCCGGCCGGCGCGGGCGAGCAGGACCGCGCGCCAGAAGTCGGCCTCGCGGTTGTCCGGCCCGATCACCTCCGCCGCCGACGCGAGATCGTTCAGCCGCGCGTCCAACTCGTCCGGCGTGACACCCTCGAACGGCCCGAGCGTCAAGCCGCGCGCGAACATCACCCCGCCGACCGCGCCGAAGGCCCGCGAGCGCGGGAGGAGCCGGGACAGTTCGGCGAGCGGATCCGGATGGTCGTCGACCCGCAGATCGACCACCACCTCGTTCCACGGCGTCGGACTCCGTCGGCCGGAGACGACCAGCAGTGCCGCCGACTGGGCGCCACGCACGTCTCCCCCGGCACCGTCCGCGGCTTGGAGCCCGGCGAGGATACGGTCGGCGAGGTCGCCGCCCGCGGTCTCGAAGGCGGACAGCGCGGCCTGGCACACGTCCGGGGCAGCCAGCATGTTCCCTTGCACCGTCACCTGATGCCCGCGCGCGGAACCGGCGTGCGGCGCGCACGAGCCGCCGGTGTGCGTGCCCACCGACCCCCGTGCGTCGACGATTCCCAGCTGGCGATAAGCAGAATCCGGGTCCTCGGCCACCAGCAAGTCCACAGTAGACGGTGCGGGTACGCCTGCCCGCAACAGCTCCAGGCCGCGAGGTCCGTAGTCGACGTTGACGAACGCCTGGGTCGCTACCGCGCCGACGCCCGCCTCGGCCCACGGCAGCAACGTGCCGACGCCGAAGAAATGGGTCTGGGCGCCGACCCCCAGGCAGCCGGTGACCGGATCGCGCGCGACGATCGAGTACGTCACGGCCTTCCTTCCTCCGCCCGCGCGAGGTGGTTCCAGAGGAGGCCGGCAACCTGGCCGGTTTCCTCGAGCATCGGCAGGTGACCCGTTCCGTCCAGCTCCACTGCGGTGCCGCCGGTGGCTTCGGCGAGTTCGCGCGACATCGCGGGCGGGCACGTCGGATCCTCGGTTCCGGCCACTGCCAGCACCGGAATCCCCGACGTGGCAACCTTTCCCGCCAGGTGCCGGATGTCCGCGCCGAACGCTCCGTAAAGGATCTCCGCGACCACCGTCGTCGGCCGGGCGCCGACCGCTTCCGCCATCACCTCCCGGACCCGCGCGGAATCCCGGTGCTTCCGGCCCACTATCTCCGGCACCTGACCGGCGAAGTACCCGGCGGTCCCGGCGGCCTCGAGTTCGCGCACCATCGCGGCGATCGCCTCGTCCGGAACACCGGTGCCCAGCGTCGAACCGAACGCGGCGACGCTGCGCACCCGCCGGGGATGCAGCGCGGCCAGCGCGACGCTGATCGTGCCGCCCAGGGACCCGCCGGCCAGATGCGCCTGGTCCAGCCCGAGCGCGTCGAGGACCGCCAGAACATCCGGCACGTAGCCGTCTTCGACGGTGAACGGGCCGGTCTGCCCGGAGTTCCCGTGCCCGCGCAGGTCCGGCGCCACGACCGGCCGGTCGAGCCGGGCGGCGACGTCCTCCCAGACCACTGCCGCGGAGTTGATCGGATGCAGGAGCACGAGCGGGACGCCGGGCCGGTCGTCCGCCGTGCGCAGCACTGACAGCTTCCCGGCCGGGCCCTCGACGCTGACGCGGTCCAAACCCCTGCTCATTCCGTGCCGTGCTTGGGCATCTGCGGGTCCTGGACGCTGACGTGCATGTGCCAGATCCGCCAGTCCGGGCCGCCCTTGCCGTCGTCGCGGCGGAAGAACTCGGTGGTGCGGAACGGGGTCGGGACCGCGTCCTGCTGGCCGGGCGCCAGCACGTCGGCGGTTCCTTCGGCGGTGAGCAGCGCGACGTCCCCGAAGACCTGGACGTCCGGGCCGACGGTGTCCTTGATCGCGGTGATGCTCAGCCCGATCTTCGCGGCGTTGACCCACAGCCGGTGCTTGTCCAGCACGCCGTGGTAGGTGTGGCCGTTGAGGTTGAACTGGTGGTAGCCGTCGCCCTCGGGGAAGTACTGCAGCATCCGGTCGGCGACGAGGCCGATGTTCGCCTCGTACCAGCCTTGGTGCACTTCGAGGATCCGCTCGAGATCAGTGCTCATGGTCGTGCCCTTTCAGTGGGTGAATTCGCCGGTCAGTTCTCCGACCGCGGCGAGAGTTTCTTCCGCGCCGCCGGCGACGACGGTCGCGATGGCGACGTTGTCCGCGCCCGCGTCGAGGTATTCCTTGAGGCGGACCCGCGCGGTGTCCTGCCCGCCCACGACGCCGAAGACGTCGAGCCACTCGTCCGGCATCTCCGCGGCGACCACCTCGGGACCGCCCCGCGAGAGCATGTTCGCCAACTGCTCGTTGGCGCCGACCGCGCCGAACAGCGGACCAGGGCCAGTCGCGGCGAGGTAAAAGGCCAGAACCGCTTTGAGCGCTTCCCTCGTGGCGGCTGCCTGCCCCGGATCCCGCGTGACGTTGGCCGCGGCGAGGACGGTGATCGTGATGCGCTCGTCCCGCCCGGCGGCGCGCGCGGCTTCGTCCAGCTTGCGCCGCGCGCTCCGTACGTATTCGACCGGTGCGAGCGCGCTGACGAGCAGACCGTCCGCCATCCGGCCGGTCAGCTCGAGCCCCTTGTCCCCGAGCACCCCGGTGAACAGCGGCACCGGCTCGGCGACCGGGTGGGTGATCGCGACCTGGCGGAAGGCGGCGAACCGGCCCTCCTCGTCGATCGTCTCGCCGCCCAACAGCCCGCGGACGGCGGTGAGGGTTTCGCGCAGGGCGCTCATCGGCGACCGCTGAGTCAAGCCCATTTGCGCGGTCCAGGCGGGGACGCCGTGCCCGATCCCAGGCATCAGCCGGCCCGGATAAGCGCGGGCCAGCGTGCTGATTTCCATGGCCAGCAACGCCGGATGCCGGACGACCGACGACACGACCCCGATGCCGACCGGGACCCGGGACGTCGCTCCGAGCGCGAGCGCGGCGCCCGCGATGCCGCCGAGGAAGAAGTAGTCCTCGGGCAGCCACAATTCCCCGAAACCGGCGGCTTCCGCGGCCGCGGCCTGTGCGCCGATCTGTTCCGGCGGAGTGGTGCTGCCGAGCAGCACTCCCAGCCGGCTGCGGGACGGGTGGGTCATCGGCGGGCTCCTGTCGTGCGGGCTGGTTCACCACGTTGGGCTCGACGTTAGGAACCGCACCCGGTCCGGCGCTTCGGGCACAGCGACGAAACAGGCGGAACACGACAGTGCACCGTGCACGACCGGCGGCCGTTTGTGCCATGGTGGAGGCAGAGGGAAGGCGGGACGATGCGCGAGTGGCGTTGGCTGGCAGCGGCAATGCTGGGACTGTGTCTCGCCGCCTGCACCGGTCCCGCCAGCCAGCCGGAACCCAAGACCCCGGCGACTCCGACCACCTCCGCGCTCAGCGGGAGCTACGACCCGGCACGGTTCGCCCCCATGGTCCGGACCCGCGCTCAAGAGGCGGGGGTGTCCCCTCGGCTGGTCATGGCGATTCTCTTCAACGAGTCGTACAAACCGCACGATCCGGCTCTCGAACGCGCCTGGCAGCGGCTCAAGCCGGGAGCCGCGTTCGGGGTCGCGAACATGCACGAAGCGACCTTCGACGCGACGAAGAAGGGCCGCGCGTTCGCCGGACGCTCGTGGGACCAACTGCCGGACGACCCGGACCTGGCGATCCAGGCCGAATCCTGGTACCTGCACGACCTGGCCGCGCAACTGCCCGCGCACCGGTCCGGCTCGATCACCTCCGACGAACTGCTCGCGCTCGGCTACAACGCGGGACCGGGCGCGATGAAGAGCTTCGCCCGCGGGACCAAACCGGGTGCGCAGGCACAGTCCTATTTGGACACTCTGCGCGGGAACTGGGCCAAGGCGGGCAAGGCGCTCGGCGAGCCGTGAACGGGTTCCGGCCCCCGAACGCCGCGATCAAGCCGACCCGACCGGTACCCGGCGCCGATCCTCGCCCGCACTCCGGAGGTGCCGAGCGTCCGGCCGTATCCGTCGACCGCGAACCGGCCAGTGTCCTCTTCGGACACATACGGCTCCCGGCATTTCCGCGCTCACCCGCAGCCGCCCGGGGCCTCGATGCGCCAGAAGCCCTCGGGTGCCCCAGCCGGGATGAGCGGCGTGATCCACTCCGTCACCGCGTCGGCGACCGCGGCTTCGAGATCGTCGCGCGTCACCCTCCCGGCCGCAGCGGAACGTCGGGCTCCGCGCGCCGCAGCCCAGAACCGCTCGAGCCTGGCGGAAGTTTCGTGCGACGCGGAGCCGAGGATCCCGGTCACCGCGGCCCGGTAGTCACCCGTGTCCACGGGAGCGAGCTTAGAGCGGGCCTCCTCTGTGGACTCCGCACCGCAATAATTGACTCGCACACCGCAATCCCGAACATTGAGGCAGCGCCCGGCCCAGCCCTACGGTTCCTTGCGTGGCTGACATTTCTGCAGGCGAGACCCCCTCCCCCGAACGCTTCGCCATCGACGTCGACGACGCGGACCTCGCCGATCTGCGGACCAGGCTGGACCGGGTCCGGCTTCCCGAACACGAGACCGTGCCGGACGCGTCCCAGGGAATCCAGCTGGCGCAGCTGTCGACCCTGCTGACCGCTTGGCGCGAGCACGATTGGTCCGCGCTGCAGGAGCGGTGGAACGCCATCCCGCACTACCGCGTCGTCCTGGACGGCTTGGGGATCGCGTTCTGGCACGTCCGTTCCGCCGAGCCGGACGCGCTTCCGCTGGTGCTGACGCACGGCTGGCCCGGTTCGGTTCTCGAGTTCGAGAACGTCATCGGCCCGCTGACCGATCCGGTCGCGCACGGCGGTTCCGCGCGCGACGCCTTCCACCTGGTGATCCCGGCGCTGCCGGGGTTCGGGTTCAGCGACCGGCCGCGGGAGCAGGGCTGGAATCCCGGCCGTACCGCGCGGGCGTGGGCGCAGTTGATGAGCGTGCTCGGCTATCCGCGGTTCGCCGCGCACGGCGGCGACTGGGGCGCGTTCGTGAGCACCGAACTCGCGCGCCTGGTCCCCGAACGCGTCGCGGGCCTGCACCTGACGATGCCGATCGCCTCCCCCATTCCCGACGACCTGCTCGCGCCCAGCCCCGCCGAACAACGCGTCCTGGACCGGCGGAACCGGCACCTCGCCGACGGCTACGGCTTCGGGCTGCAAATGAGCACCCGCCCGCAGACCCTGGGCTATTCGCTGCTCGACTCCCCCGCCGGGCTGGCCGCGTGGCTGGGCGAGAAATTCGCCGCCTACTCCGACACCCGGCCGGAATCCGGTGGCGGCGTAAGCATTTCGCAGCAGATCGACACCATCGCGCTGTACTGGCTGACCGCCACCGGCGCGTCCTCCTCGCGGTGGTACTGGGAGGCGATGCGCTGGGTGGCCCGCAGCGCGGAAGAGGAGAACGCGCAGCCGGTGACCGTCCCGACCGCCTGCTCGATCTTCCCGGCCGACCCCTGGCCCGCCGTGCGCCATTGGGCCGAACGCCGCTACCTCGACCTGCGCTCCTGGCACGAACTCGACCGTGGCGGCCACTTCCCGGGGCTGGAGCAGCCGGAGCTGCTGGTGTCCGAGATCCGGGAAGCGTTCCGGCGCCAGCGCTGATGCCGGGCCCGTCAGGAGTCGCGGTACGCCGAGGGCCGCGTCCCGGTGTGCCGCAGGAACGCCGTCGACAGCGCGGCCGGGTCAGCGAATCCGCAGCGCCCCGCGATCTGGGCGATGGTCAGCTCGGTGCCGCGCAGCAGCCGTTTCGCCTCGTCGATCCGCAACCGGGTCAGGTACCGGTACGGGGTCTCCCCGGTCGCTTCCTTGAAGACCCGGACCAGGTGGTAGACGCTCAGATGAACCTCGCCGGCGAGATCCGCCAAGGTGACCGGCTCGGCGAGCCGCTCGCGCATCGCCGCGACGACCGCCCGGACCCTCGCGTTCTCCCGCGTCGGCGCGGCCCGGGCGGACCGCCGCGTGTGCCGGGTGAGCAGTTGCATCGTCAGGAACGCCGCCGCGGATTCGGCGTACAGATCGTCGGCCGCGCCCGCACCGCCGACGGCTCGGATGATCTCCTCGACCAGCGGATCTCCCGCTGTCAACGACGCAGCCAGCGCGTCAAAGTCCACTGCGGCGCCGCCGAGCTGCGCGGCTGTCGCGTCGACGGTGTCCCGCGGAATGTGGACCTGCACGCTGTCCAACACGCCCGTGGCCCGGTAACGCCGCACCGCGGGCTGATCCGGAAGCATCAGCTCGACGCGCCCCGGCGTCCACGGAGTGCGCCCCCACCGGCCGCCCCGGCGCGTCTCCATCACCGCGCTCCGCCCGACCGGCAACACCAAATGCAGATCCGCCGCGGCGGGCAACGCCATTTCCTCGGCGACGGGGACGTGCTCGAACCGCTGCACGAGCAAGGACTCCCAGCCGGCGTCCGCCCAGCTGCAATACGTGCGCCGGACGTAGCGCGCCATGTCGAACCCGGCGTACGGCTGGAGATCCAGCCGCGTGGAGTCGAACACCATGGTTCCCAGGCTAGCGACGATCAACACCAGGAGGCCCGATGACCACCGCCCGCACCGCCAGCCAGGCCCTGCACGCCGCCGTCCGGAGGCGAGACAAGGAGGCCTGGCTGGCGCTGTTCGCCGCGGACGCCCTGGTGGAGGACCCGGTCGGCCCTTCCCATTTCGACCCGGACGGCAGCGGGCACCGGGGCCGCGACGCCCTTTCCGCGTTCTGGGACCGGGCCATCGCACCGAACGACTCGATCGAGTTCCTCTTCGACGACTCGTTCGCCTGCGGGAACGAGGTCGCTTACACCGGCCACGTCCGCAGCGAGAACGGCGGACAGGTGCTCGAGGCCGAAGGAGTGTTCGTCTATCGGGTCGACGAGGCGGGGAAAATCCTTGCGGTGCGCGCCTTCTGGGAGGTCGAACGCACCATGCGCACGATGCGGCCCGCGTGAGGGTTATGCGCGACGCTCGAAATGTCGGCGAGTCCGCTGGCGCGACAGCCAGTACAACGCGTGCGGGACCCCGGAGAGGAGACCGCACCCGGCGATGCATACGCCGGTCACGAAAATCGGGTAAGAATCCACGCCATCGCTTCCGGCGCGCGCATTCTTGAAGGCGAAGGTTGCCCGGGTCAGCACGAGGTCCCCGATCGCGACCAGGCCGACCGCGGCCGCGGTCAACCGCCGGAGACGCTTCTCCCAGGCAAGCACAGGGACCTCAGCGCGCCCCTCGCGCAGCCGGACCCGCAGCGCGGCCACCGCTGTCCCCGCTCCGATCAGCAGACCCGCCCCGGTCGTGCCCAGGCCGAAGAGGAGGGCTCCTCCGGCGCCGATGTTGGCGCCGCTGTGCGGCGGCGCGGTGATGAGCATGACGAATCCCATGCCCAGCAGCACAGCCCCGGCAATGAGGATCCAGCTCGTGATGACCGTCAAGGTCCTGACATTGATTCTCGCGGTACTCATGGTTCCTTGCGGCTGAATGACGCCTCCGCCCGGTCGTCCCGGCTGCTGGTGCGCAGCGCCGGTTTTGCCCGGGCATTCCCCCTCCTGATCACCCAGCCGTCCGCGTCGCTCGCCTCGGGCGAAACGCGGGAACAACTGATTTCAGGCAAATCCATCGTATCCGGCCACAACCCGCCGAATGGAGCTCAGCGACGGTGTCGCCAAACGGTTACCAAGACAGGCACTCGAGCCTTTCTCAGCCGACGCGCGGCGCGGGAATCACGACCCCGTCCGCGGGCCGGTTGCCGCGGTAGCGGGCCACGACGACCCGGACCCCGTTGCGGAACGCGTCCGGCATCGCCGCGAGCACGGTGCTGCGCGGCACCGGACGCGGAACGTCCAGCCCGGTCATCGGCCGGGCCAGCCCGATCCCGCGGACGGTCCACCGCAGCCGCCCGTCCTTGTCCTGATCGGTGAACTCCAGCGAAACCGGGCGCAGCGCCGCCACGCGCACGAGCCCGCTGTCCGGCCCGGTCGGGATCAGCACGTCGCCCGCGTCGAGAAGAAGGCAGACCCGCAGGGCAGGCGTCAGCCCGTCGATGGCAACGATCCCGCGACGGCCCCGTTCGGGTGACCGGAGCAGCCGGACGCATTCGCGATGCGTCAGCTCCACGTCGTCCATCGCCCGGCTCCTCCCCTGCGCTTCGGTGAGCCCAGGATCCCGATTCCGCCTCGCGGAGCGCAAGGACGCCCACCGCCGGACGGCACTTCCTGCCAGGACTCAAGCTTTCGCGGTCCGGTGCGGCGCATTTCCCGCTGCTGTTGAACTATTCGCCGGAAAACTCGATCACGCCAGCCTTGTTCACCGGGTCGTGGGACAGACGCGGCGGGCGCTATCCCGGATCCGGGTACCAGCGGCGATGGACCATCGGCTCCACAGCCAGCACGACGACCGCGGCAGCGAGTGCGACCGTCCAGGCGAGCCAGTCGTCCGACGGCGCAACCGACCACGCCACGGCAGCGAGCACGACCACCGGCCTTGCCAGCGTGAACGGTCCGAGACCGATCAGGATCACGAAGGTACTTCCCCGCATCGGCAGCAGCCAGTACGCGAGCAGCGAAGCCACCACGACCGCCGCGAACGGGGTCAGCACCTGCAGCATCCGGGTGCCCGCCTTGACCAATTCGGCGTAGCGGGCGCCGGGATCCGCTGAGGCCGCCAAAGCCGCCACGATCAGCGCCGCCAGAAAGCCGAGGCCTGCGGCGCCGCTCGCCAGGCCCCGGCGGGAGGCTGCCAAGTAGTAGGGACCCTTGCGGATCCGGGCATTGCGACCGGTCGCGGCGCGGAAACCGGCGAGAGCGGCGTCGACGAGCGCGAGGGTGCCCAGCACGAGCGGAACCAGCACGGTCATCTCGTTGGGGCCAACCCGCGAGCGCGGCGTCCCAGCGCGCGAAGGACTTCGCCGGTCAACTGCGGACGGAGGCCGACCACCGGACGCATCGCCGCGCAGAGCGGGTTGGTGTACCTGGTCGCTTCAAAGAGAAACGTCTCCATCCCGGCGGCTTGCGCGGCGGCCGACAGCGCTGCGTCGCTGTGAGCGCGCCGCGCGGAGGCGACGCCGTCGTGTCGTCCCAGCGGTTCCCGCATCCGGGCCCGGTGGAACAGCCAGGCGCTGAACGGGGCCAGCCGGGTCGCCGCGATGTCGTAGTGGATGAACGCCTCCGTGCCCGCGCGGTCTTGGGCGCGAAAGAACTCCGGCAGCGCGTCGGCCGGGAAATGGTGCAGCACCCCGTTGGACAGATAGACGGTGGCGTCCTCCGACAGCGAGAAAGCGTCCCCGCACACGAACGTGCACGGGAGCCCCTCGTCCTCGGCCAACCTGCTCGCTTCGGCCACGAGCGCGCGGTTGAAGTCCACGCCGACCAGGTCGACGTCGCGGCCGAGCACGCCGGAACTGGCCAGGCTGCGCACCAGAAACCCAGCCCGCAGCCGATGTCCACCACCCGCGGGCGGGTTCCCCGCGCCCGGACCGCGGCGAGGATCGGCACCAGCAGTTCGGCGAAGCGCTGCGCCATGCGCACTTCCTCGTTGAGCCGCTGCAACTCGGTGTGGACCCGGATCAGCAGCCGATCCACCGCCGCCGGGTCCAGCACCTCGCCGACGACCGGAAGCCGCTGCACGATCCGGGCCGCCCGCTCGTCCCCGGCCGCGCGCAGCGTGGCGACCGCCTCGGCCCGCAGGACCGGAAGCCGTTCCCCGGTCGACGGATCCCACTCCGCCACCAGATCGGAGATCTCCAGCACCGCCATGCGCGAACTCTAGCGAGCGCCGGATTCCCTACTCCGGGACAGTGAGGACGAGCTTGCCGCGGGTACGCCCGGCCGAACCGCGGGCGTGCGCCTCCGCTGCCTGCTCGAGCGGGAAGGTCTCCTCCACCTCGACGGCGACCTCACCAGCGTCGATCAGGCCCGCGATCGTCGTCAGCGCGGCGCCGTCCGGCTCGACGAGGAACGGCGTGACGCGCGCACCTGCGACTTTGGCAGCTTCGGCCAGATCCGGCGAGACACCCGAGGGAACGGCGACCAGCAAGCCGCCGGGGCGCAAGGCCTTGAGCGAACGGGTGCTGGTCTGGTCCTGCGCGTCGCCGACCAGGTCGATCACCACGTCGACCTCGGTGGCGACGTCCTCGAAGCGGGTCGTGGTGTAGTCGATGGTCTCGTCGGCACCGAGTTCCTTGAGCCACGCGTGCCGGGCAGCGCTGGCGGTGGCGAGCACGTGGGCGCCGAGATGCCGCGCGAACTGAACCGCAAAGTGGCCCACCCCGCCGGCGGCGGCCGTGATCAGGACTCGCTGTCCGGGCTGCACGTGGGCGGTGTCGACCAGCGCTTGCCACGCGGTCAGTGCCGCCAGCGGCACGGCAGCCGCGTGCACGTGGTCAAGGCTGACCGGCTTGCGAGCCCACTGACGGGCCGGGGCCGTGACGTACTCGGCGTAACCACCCGCGGCGCGCGGGAACCAGGGCATGGCATAGACCTCGTCGCCCGGTGCGAGAGTGGTGACGCCGAAGCCGACCTCCTCGACGACGCCGGAGACGTCCCAGCCCAGGACCAGCGGGAACGTCTGCATCCCCGCCATCCCCTGGCCTTCGCGGGTCTTCCAGTCCACCGGGTTGATCCCGGCGGCGTGCACGCGGACCAGCACCTCGGTCGGCAGCGGCTCGGGTCGCGCGACCTGCTCGGCGGTCAGCACCTCCGGCCCGCCGAACTCCCGGATGGTGACCGCCCGCATGTGCTCGCTCATGGTGTTCTCGCTCATTCCTTGTCTCGCTCTGCTCGCGCCGGGACTGCGGCGCGAGACCAGAGTGGCCCGCGTTCGCGGAGCGGAGTGAGTGGCCGGGAAGACACCTATCGTACTATTCCAGCCATGCCGCATCGTGTCGCCGTTCTCGCCCTGGACGGGGTCCTGCCGCTGGACCTGGGCATCCCGGCGCGGGTGTTCAACGAGGCCTGCGAACCGGACGGGACCCGGCTGTACTCGGTCACGACCTGCTCGCTCGGCGGCCGCCCGGTGCGCACGCACGAGGACTACCGGATCGTTGTCGAGCACGACGAATCGGCGCTGGAGACCGCGGACACCGTCGTGCTCGCCACCCAGGAACCCGGCGCACACCTGCTGGCGACCGGCGAACTTCCCAGGGACGTCGCCGCCGCACTGGACCGGATCGGGCCGCGGACCCGCATCGTCAGCCTGTGCACCTCGGCGTTCCTGCTCGCAGCAGCCGGCCTGCTGGACGGCGAGCGAGCCACCACACACTGGGCACTGTGCGACGCGCTGGCGCAGCTGTTCCCCCAGGTCGAAGTCGACCCAGACGTGCTGTTCGTCGACAACGGCCGCATCCTCACCTCCGCCGGCGGAGCGGCCGGTATCGACTTATGCCTGCACCTGGTCCGCCGAGACCACGGCGCGGCAATCGCATCAGCCGCCGCCCGGCGATGCGTGGTGGCCCCGTGGCGCGAGGGCGGGCAGGCACAGTTCATCGAACACCCGGTCCCGCACGACACCGACCGCTCCACGTTGGCGACCCGCCAGTGGGCCCTGGACCGGCTCGCCGACCCGATCACCCTCGACGACATGGCCCGGCATTCACACATGAGTGCCCGCACCTTCACCCGGCGGTTCCGCAGCGAGGTCGGGAGCAGTCCGCTGAAATGGCTTGCACAGCAACGGATTGCGCACGCCCGCCTGCTGCTGGAGTCGACCGCCCTGCCGGTCGCGCGAATCGCGACTGCCTGCGGTTTCGGCGATCCGGTCGCGCTGCGGAAGCATTTCTACGCGAACCTGGGGATGTCGCCGCTGGCTTACCGACGGGCGCATAACGCACCGGAACCGTTGGGCGCACGGTGAAACCGGTCCGTCAGGGCGAGCCGCCACTCGCCTACTGCCGTGTCTGCAACACACCGGAGCCATCGGCCGCACGGTGAAACCGGTCTGCCAGAGCACCTCGCCGCTCGCTCGCCGCTCAGCCCGCAACGCGCCGGAGCTGTCGGCCTCACGGTGAGACCTCCCCACCAGAGCAGATCGCCACTCGCTTACCGCCTGGCCCGCGATGCGCCGGTGCCATCGGCCGCACAGTAAAACCCGGCCCGACAGAGCAGGCCGCCGCGCGCCGAAGCCGCCGGACGCACGGTGAAACCCGTCCGCCAGAGCACCTCGCCGCGCGCTTACCGCTCAGCCCGCAACGCGCCGGTGCCATTGGCCGCACGGTGAAACCCGGCCGTCAGGGCAGGTCGGCGGTGAGCAGGCGCAGGCCCTGTTCGAAGAGGTCGGTCAGATCGGTTCCGGTCAGGTGGTCCTGGGCCTCGGCGAGGTGCGGGTAGTCGCCGGCCTGGATTGCTTCGCGCAGGTAGCCGATGTCGGCGGGCAGGTCCGGGCCGGACTGGATTGCTGCTTGTTCTTCGAGGGCGTGGCCGGTTGCGAAGTGCAGTACCAGCAGCGCGGTTTTCATCGCCGACGCGGCGTCGAGGCCGGTTTCCCGCAGCGCGCCGTTGAGGGCTTCGGCGAAGCCCAGGGTGTTCGGACCGACGGCGTGCGTGCCCGCGTACACCCGCGCACCGTCGCGATAGGACAGAAGTGCGGTGCGCAGGCTTCTCATCAGGGCCAGCACCCGTTCGCGCGGCTCGGCGATTCCGTCGGCGGCGGCGCGGCAGCCGTCCAGCATCGACTCGGCCATGGCGGTCAGCAAGGCCGTTTTGGTCGGGAAGTAGCCGTAAAGCGTCCCCACCTGGACGCCGACCGCGGTGGCCAGTTTCCGCATGGTGAGCGCGTCGAGGCCCTCTTCGTCGAGCAGCCGGAGCGCGGCGGCGGTGACGTGGGCCCGGTCGGCGGCGGGCGGGCGTCCTCGGGTGCGGGGCTGGTGCGCGGTCATGGCGTGGCCAGCCTAGCAGCGTGTTTGACAGCTTCGCGCCTCCTCAGGACACTGGCGGCAGGTTTAAATGAACGTTGTTCGGAAAATAGAGGAGGCGGTTGTGGACACCGAGGTCGTGATCAGCGGGGCGGGCCCGACGGGGCTGCTGCTCGGCGCGGAACTGGCGCTGGCCGGGGTGCGGGTCCGGATCCTCGAACGGCAGCAGGCGCGGCACGGCCAGTCCCGCGCGCTCACGCTGCATCCGCGCAGCATCGAGATCCTCGAACTGCGCGGCATCGCCGACCGGTTTCTCGCCCAGGGCCGCACCGTCCCGAGCTGGCATTTCGCCGGGCTCTCGCGGAAGCTCGACTTCTCCGCGCTGGACACCCGGCACGGCTACACGCTGTTCCTGGAGCAGGCGCGGACCGAGCAGCTGCTCGAAGAACGCGTACGGGAACTCGGCGTCGAAATCTCCTACGGACACGAAGTCGTGTCGCTCGCCCAGGACGACGACGGGGTCGACGTCGCGGGCATCGGGCCGGACGGGGACTTCCGGCTTCGCGCCGCGTATCTCGTGGGCTGCGACGGCGGCCGGAGCAGGGTCCGGGAGTCCGCGGGCATCGGATTCCCGGGCTCGGACGGCACGATGAGCTCGATGCTCGGCGACTTCGCGGTCGTCGACCAGGAGGCGATCGCGGCGGCCGGGCGCGTTCCGCTGCTGATCGCCCCGCTTTCCGGAGGACTGACCCGCATCGTCGTCACCAGTCCGGAGCGCATGCGCGTCCCGGCAACGGAACCCGTGACATTCGAGGAGTTCCGCGCCACCCTGGTGGAGCTGACGGGCACCTCCTTCGGCATCGCGGAGCCGCGCTGGCTTTCGCGGTTCGGCAACGCCACCCGGCTGGCCGAGAATTACCGGTCCGGCCGCGTTTTCCTCGCGGGCCACGCGGCGCACATCCATTTCCCGGCGGCGGGCCAGGGCCTCAACACCGGCCTGCAGGACGCGATGAACCTCGGCTGGAAACTCGCCGCCGACCTCAACGGCTGGGCACCGCCGGGCCTGCTCGACACCTACCACGCGGAGCGTTTCCCGGTGGGACAACTGGTCGCCGACAACACCCAGGCCCAGACACTGCTGCTGGAACTCACCCTGGTCCCCGACTACCAGCACCCAGTCGCCGCGCTGCGCGGACTGCTGGATTCGTTGCTCGAAATCCCCGAGGTCAACGCCCGGCTGGCCGGTCTGGTGTCCGCCCTGTCGACGTCCTATCCAGCACCCGACGACGACCCGCTCGTCGGCACCCGCGTGCCCAGCCGGATGCTCGGGTCGCAAGGCGCGAATCTGTTGCACGGCGGCACTTTCGGCTACTTCGGAGACGGCGTGGAGCAGGTCGCCGAAGGCTGGAAAGACCGGATCACGGCGACCGGCACCCGACCCGAGAACCTCAGCGAACTCCTCGTCCGGCCGGACGGTCACATCGCATGGGTCCGCCGCGAAACCGATCCGCCGGACGCCGCGCTCCGGGAAGCCGCGATCACCGCCTGGGCCGGAACGGCGGCGCGGCGATGACCGAGTACCTGACGCCTCCCGGGCTGCACCGCATCCCCGGGGCCTTCACCCCGGTCGTGCGCGTCGCCGACCTCGTTTTCCTTTCCGGGCAAGTCGCCTGGGACGAGCACGGAAACCTCTGCGGCGACGACCACGCGACCCAGATGCGGCGGATCGCGCACAACCTCGACGTCGCGCTCGCCGCCGTCGGCTGCGGACGCGAGGACATCGTCAAGGAAACCGTTTACGTCGTGGACTATCGCCCCGAGCTGATCTCCGGACTCTTCGCCGCACTGCGCGAAGGAGTGCCCGCGGCTCCGGCGAGCACCCTGGTCGGAGTGGCCGCGCTGTTCGCCCCCGACGTGCTGGTCGAGGTCGACGTCGTCGCGAAGGTGCCCGCGCCATGAGCCACTACGTCCTGGTGCACGGCTCGTGGTGCGGCGGCTGGATATGGGACCGGATCGCGGCGCGGCTGTCCGAGCAAGGGCACACTGTCGCCGCGCCCACGCTCACCGGCCTCGGGTTGCGGCAGCACCTCGACGAAGTCGGGCAACTGCTCGAAGACCAGGTCGTCCTCGTCGGCCACAGTTACGGCGGGATGGTCGTCGCCGGGCTCGCGGACGCGCATCCGGAGCAGGTGCGCGAAGCGATCTATCTCGATGCTTTCCTTCCCTCGCCCGGCGAATCCGCCTTCGACCTCATGCCGGTTCTGCGTCGGCTGTTCACCGAAGCGGCGCAGTCTCACGACCCGTCGGGCCGGGCCGTTCCGCCGTTCGGGCTCGACGCGCTCGGATTCACCGACCCCGCCGTGGTGTCCCGGCTGCGGCCGATCGACCTCGCCAGCCACGAAGAACCCCTGCCGCCGTCCTCGGCCACGCGGCCGCCTGGCCGCTACGTTCTTTTCGGCGAGCACTCTCCTTTCTCGGTTATGTCTGCCCGCGCTCGGAAGCTGGGCATGGAATGCCGGACCGTCGCGACCGGCCACTTAGGACTGTGGACGGCGGCCGCCGAAGTATGCGCGGCCATGACCGGGCCGGAGGGATCCCTTTCCGGACGTCGCTGAGGCAGCGAGGTCCGGGCACCCGAGGCGTGCCGGGTGCGCGGCGACACGGCGCGATCGGCGAGCCCGTCCGGATCAAGCCGGGTGGCGCTCTGGCCTGGCAGCGCACCGCCGCGAGCCCAGCCCGTAACGAGCCCGTCCGGATCAAGCCAGGCGGACCTCCGGCCCGGCAGCGCAGCGCCGTAAGTCCAGCCCCTAACGAGCCCGACCGGGCCACGCCGGGCGGCTCTCTGGTCCGGCAGCGCGCCGCCGCGAACCCAGCCTCTGGTCCGAGGCATGCGAACGCGTCGAGTTCGCCTGGCAGCAATGCTTCGCCGACCCGCGGCGGGCAGCGCCGCACTCGCGCTCGCCGTCCCCGCGGGGGAACGACCTCCCGCTGGTCCGGCCTTTCCGCTGTCCGGACGCTTCCGACATTCGTACGGCACCCGGGACATTCCCTACGAAAGTCGCCCAGGGCCCGAAAACGCGAAAAATCCCAGCACCGGCAACGCATATACGAATTGACCGCTAAATCCGGAACATTCCGTTGGTCCGTTTGGAGCATTGACGCTCCCGGGCGCCGATCCTTTACTCGACTGTGCTCGGCCGCATACCCACCGTGAGCAGCCGGGCGCGTTCCCTCTCCCCGCACCCATCGTCCTGCCTTCAGGGAAGGAAGACCTCGATGCCCCATCGCGGACTCACCACGGGCCTGGCGGCCGCCGCCGGTCTCGCCCTGTCCCTCGCGTTGCCGTCGGTCCCGGCGAGCGCGGCCTCCCCAGCCCAGCCCGTTTCCCCGGACGTGGCCGCCGCTCGCGCTGCCGACCAGGCGGTCGCCTCCGGGCTCGGCGGACTCAGCCGCGGCCCGGCGGAGGCGTTCCGGCGCGTCGGCCAGACCGCGGGCGACGCCGGGCTCTTCTACAGCGCCTACGAGCGCACCTACCAAGGCCTGCGGGTCGTCGGCGGGGACGCGGTCGTCGTCGCGGACGGGGCCGGCAACGTCCGGGACACCAGCGCCGCGGAAACCGCGCCCATCGCCGTCGGGACGCAAGCCGTTCTCGACGCCGCGAAGGCCGCTTCCACGGCACGCGCCCAACTGCCCACTGTGGACAGTGTGAGCACGCCCGAAAAGGTGGTGCTGGCCGGGGCGAATCCGAAACTGGCGTACGAGGTCGTCGTCACCGGGCGCACGGCCACGGCACCGAGCAGGCTGCACGTGTTCGTCGACGCCGCCACCGGCGCGGTGCTCGACCAGCGGGACGACATCAAGACCTTCAGCTCCGGGGCCAAGTCCCAGGCGCGGCCGAACGCGGTGAACGCGGCGGGCACCGGCAACAGCTACTACGTCGGCACCGTCTCCATCGACACCACCGGATCCGGCAGCTCGTACTCGATGCGCGACCCGGGCCGCCCTGGCATCAGCTGCGGCCGCGAGGGCGGGTCTGTCTACAGTGGACCGGACAACAGCTGGGGCAACGGTTCCGGGACGAACCTCGAGACCGGCTGCGTCGACACCCTTTTCAGCGTCCAGACCGAATGGAAGATGCTGAAGGACTGGCTGGGCCGCAACGGCATCAACGGCAGCGGGCGCGGCTACCCGGCGTCCGTCGGCCTGAACGACGTCAACGCTTACTGGGACGGCTCTTCGACCCACTTCGGGCACTCTCAGGACAACCGGCGCCAGGCCACGTCGATGGACGTCGTCGGCCACGAGTTCGGGCACGGCATCTTCCAGACCACGCCGGGCGGCGCGGGTTCCGGCAACGAGAACGGCGGCTTGAACGAGTCGACCGGCGACATCTTCGGCGCGATGACCGAGGCATACGCGAACAACGCGAAGGACCGGCCCGACTACGAGGTCGGCGAAGGCGTCAACCTGGTCGGCCAGGGCCCGATCCGCTACATGTACAACCCGTCGAAGGTCGGCGACCCGAACTGCTACTCGTCGTCGATCCCGAGCACCGAGGTGCACGCCGCGGCCGGTCCGCAGAACCACTGGTTCTACCTGCTCGCCGAGGGCTCGAACCCGGGCGGCGGCAAGCCGGCCAGCCCGACCTGCAACAACAGCAGCGTCACCGGGATCGGCATCCAGAAGGCCGCCAAGATCTTCTACAACGGCCTGCTGAAGAAGACCTCGTCGTGGAACCACAAGGCGGCCCGCAAGGCGACGCTCCAGGCCGCGATCGCGCTCTACCCGGGCAGCTGCACCGAGTTCAACGCCACCAAGGCAGCTTGGAACGCCGTCTCCGTCCCCGCGGTGTCCGGCGAGCCGACCTGCACGACGCGCACCACGCGCTGACCTGACGCGGCCGGGTCCCGCTCGCCGCCGCGCGACGGGACCCGGCCTGCCCGGCCAATCCCCCGAGAACACCCGCTCTCCCCACCCCAACCGAAGGAACGCACCGTCATGAAGTGGAAGACAAGAATCGGCGCCGGGGTCACCGCCCTGGTGGCGGTACTGGGCGTCGTCAGCGTGCCCGCGGCCACCGCCGCGCCCGCCTCGGCGCTCGCGGCCCCGGACATCTCGCTGGCCAACATCAAGACCCACCTCAACCAGTTCCAGGCCATCGCCCGCAACAACGGCGGCACGCGCTCGCCGCGCGGCGGCGGATACGCGGCGTCGGTGTCCTATGTGGAAAACCTGCTCAAGAACGCGGGCTACACCACGAAGCGCCAGACCTGCACGAGCTGCACCGGCCGGTCGCAGAACCTGATCGCGGAATGGCCGCAGGGCGACGCGAACCAGGTTCTGATGCTCGGCGCGCACCTCGACTCGGTGAGCGCAGGCCCCGGCATCAACGACAACGGTTCCGGCAGCGCGTCGATCCTCGAGGTCGCGCTGACGCTGGCCCGCACCAACCCGGCGATGGCCAAGCGCGTCCGGTTCGCGTGGTGGGCCGACGAGGAGTCCGGCATGGTCGGCTCGCGGTACTACGTGAGCACGCTGTCGAGCGCCGAGCGCGCGAAGATCACCACCTACCTCAACTTCGACATGATCGGCTCGAAGAACTGGGGCTACTTCGTCTACGACGACGTCGCTTCCGTCAAGGCCGTGTTCGACGAGTACTTCGCCTCCATCAACATCGAGACCGAGGGCGACACCGAAGGCGACGGACGGTCCGACCACGCGTCGTTCAAGCGCGCGGGCATCCCGGTCGGCGGCCTCGCGACGGGCGCCGGCGACATCAAGAGCTACGAACAGGCCGAGAAGTGGGGCGGCACGCCGGGCGCGGCGTTCGACAACTGCTACCACCGCGCCTGCGACACGACGTCGAACATCCCGGACACGCCGCTGGAGAAGAACTCCGACGCGATCGGCTACGCGGTGTGGAAGCTGGCGGTCGCGGCGGCTCATCGCTGACCCTGACTTCCAGCGCCAGGACCGGGCACCCGCTCCGGGTCGCCGTCGCTAAGACGGCGGCCCGGAGCGTCCGGCTCTCCGGCGAGAATCGGTTCGATCAGGAACGGGCGGTGTCCCGCGAGGTCGGGCAGGTCGAAATGCTCGAACTCGTTGCGCCGCACGTGCCATCGGACGACGCGGCGAGTCAGTCCGCGGTGCGGCTGGGAGAAGACCAGGGTGTCGGGGGTTTCCCAGACCGGCGCGGACGGCACGGCTTCGCCGGACTCGCAGCCGTCGGGAAGCGGGTGTTCGCCGATGGTCCTGGTGGCAAGGTCGAGCAGCTGCGCGACGGGCGGGTCGTACCCGAACGAACACATCCGCGTGCCGCCCGGCACGAACCGCCAGCGGTGGGGTTCCGGGACTTCCCGCCGTTCCCCGGACGCGGTGAATACCGCCAGTCCCCCGGCTTCTTCGCGCAATTGCGCCCCGGACAACGGATCGAGCCGATGGACAGGTGAGGCGAGGTCCACCGGTTCCGCACCCGGTGTCCAGCGGAAAGCGACGAGGGCTCCCGAATCCGTCGTGAAGTAGACAGCACCGTCGTGGATGCCCAGGACGCTCCGGGTCATCTCAGGCGATGGGGGAAGGCTCCACGCTTCTTCCGTGGTCACATCGTACAAATGCACCTGGTCCCACGTCCGTCGGCCGATATGGGTCTGCACGCCCGCCAGGTAGCGTCCGTCCGCACTGCGGACGGGCCGGATGTCCAGGTCCACCGGAAGCTGCCGGGCCGTGCCCGACCAGTCGATCAGCTGTCCCTGCCCGCCGGATGCGGCGACGTAAATCCCGGCCAGGGTCTCGAACGCGCGATACCGATAGTCACTCTCGACCCGGCCGAGGATCGCCAGTTCTCCCCCGCGCCATACGCCGACCGTGCCGTCGCCGGAAACGAACCCGGCTCGCGGCGGAGGACCGGCCACAGTCGGAGGTTCCTCTTCGCGAACCATTCGGACGAGGGGCACTGGCTCATGCCGCAGTGGTGGGCGGGGAAGCGCCGCGACGGTGTCGTTGTCCCGGCGGATCAGCTTGTCGCTGACCGAATACTCGAGCAACGGCTCAACGGTTTCCTCCGGGACCGCCAGCAAAGCGGCCAAATCCTTGACGTGCGCCGGATCCGACCACGCCGCGATGCTGACGAGATCCGCCGCGAGCAGGATGTAGACGGCGCGGACGGCGGCCGCGTCCAACCGGGCGGCCAGGTCCGCTGGCAGGTCGAGCACCTCCGTGGCGCGCCGCGGCGTTCCCGCCGAGTACCCGCCGGTGCCGTCGTCCACGAGCAGGCCTGCCGCGACCAGCAAGGGAATCGCGTCCCGTCGCGTGCGCGGCGGGTCGACGCCCAACTGGGCACACACGGTGTCCGAGGGCGGTTCACCGGGCAACGGTTCGTCGAGCCAGCCGTCCTGGCGCGACATGCCCACGAGCGTGAAGTACCACGAGACTTCGATCAGGTGGTAACCCACTACCTCTTGCCAGCCCGGGTCCTCCGGATGCAACGCGGGACGGGTGCGTTTGAGCCACCGCGGCGGCTCCGGTCCGTCGGGTGACGGCCAGAACTGGATCAGCCAGACGTCGCCCTCTTCCCCGGCCGCCGCCGGTTTCCGGCAGACCCGCGTACGGAAAAGGCCTCTCGCTCCCAGGTTCAGTGCGTCGCCGCCGGCGCCGCCGGTGAGCAATCCCAGGCTCACGGCCCCGGAGCGGCTGTGAAACGGCGACTCGACAATGTCTTCCCATGCCTCGAGCCGCAGTTCCGGCGGCCCGTCGTGGGCTTCGCAGCGCACGGCTTGCCAGGGATGGCTTGCCGAGCAGTGCAGCCAGCCGTCGCCCGCTGTCGCGACCGTGCCGGACAACGCGTTCGTCGCGAGTTCGCCGAGCAGTTTGTTGTCCAGCGCGGGCGCGCTGCGGTATACGTCGTCTCGAAGCACAATGGTGCCGTAGTCGGGCAGGTACTCGTCCTCCTCGGAGAACCCCAGAAGCGTCATGTCCAGCAAGGTAGCGGCGGGGTCTGACAATTTCGGCGGCAGCGGGATTTCGCCGGTGTCAGTGCTGGATAATCTCGCGCGGCTCGCAACGCTATTCGCGAAAAGGCGGCGGGCGGAGAACGGAATTCGGATGACGCGGCGGGAAGAGGAACAGAAATATCGCGGAGGACACTCGATCGTGGCACCGATCAAGCGCGGTGAGTATGCGCCCAGCCTGCTCGCTCGATGCCGAGTTCGGCGTCCCACGCAAGGGCGAAGAGCACGCGTCCAGCCTGCCCGCCCAGACCGAGTTCGGCGTCCCGCTCAAGGGCGGCGAGTATGCGCTCAGTCTGCTTGTTCGATGCCGCGTTCGGCACCCCGCTCAGGGGCGAACAGCGCGCGCAGCCTGCCCGTTGAGGCAGAGTTCGGCCTCCCGCTCAAGGGCGGCGAGTATGCACCCAGTCTGAGGCAGAGTTCCCCCGCGAAACCGCTGGTTGCCTTAGAGCGACAGGGACATCCTCGCGCAGGGCATGACGCCGTCGTGCAAGTCGCCGCGACAAGAACGACCCGGCAGCAACCTCAGTAGAAGCCGTCCCGCTTCACCGGGACCGGCCGCGGGTCGTACCCGAGGTCCGTACTGATCGCCGCCGCCGTTTCAAGCAGCACTGGGACGGTTTCCTTGCGCAGCCGTTCCGGCGCGAGCCGTCCGGTGGCCGTCGACGAGGCGAGTGCCGCGACGACCGCCCCGCTCCGGTCGCGCACCGGGGCCGACGCGGACAGCAGGCCTTCCTCCAGTTCGCCGTCCACAATGGACACACCGTCCTCGCGCACCGCGGAGAGCGCGAGCCGCAGTTCCGCCGGATCGGTGACCGTGCGCGCGGTGTACGAGCGGAGCGGGACGTCCTCCAGGTAGCGGGTGATCCGCTCCGGGCCCGACCACGCGAGCAGCACCCGGCCCATCGAGGTCGCGTGCGCGGGCAGCCGGGTGCCGACCGCGACGTTGATGCTCATGATCCGCCGCACCGGCACGCGGGCGACGTAGACCGCGTCGTTGCCGTCGAGTTCGGCCAGCGACGCGGACTCCCCCGTCGCCTCCGCCAGCCGCAGCAGGTGCGGCTGCGCCAGGTCGATCATCGCGCGGGTCGCCGTGTAGTGCTGGCCGATGGTCAGCACGCGCGGGGTCAGCGACCAGCGCGGTCCGTCGCTGGTCACGTAGCCCATCCGCTGCAGGGTCAGCAGCAGGCGGCGCACCGCGGGGCGCGACAGGTTCGTCGCGGTCGCCAGTTCGGCGAGCGTGGGGTTGGTGCGCTCCTCGTCGAAGGCGAGGAGCACGGCGAACCCGCGCTCGAGGCTCTGCACGAAGTCGCGCTCGTTTCCGGCTGCCGTCACGCTCCGCAGTATTTCACCCGCTCCGGTGCCGGCCTTGACCTCCGTCGCCTCCTGATGCATCCTTCCAATCACTGCACGCATAGCGTTCACTTCGTACGCATAGCGTACATCGCACGAGGAGGTGCGAGATGACGGTTCCGTCCCGCGAACTGCGCGACGCGTTCGGCCGGTTCGCCACCGGCGTCACCGTGGTGACCTGCCGCAGCGACCAGGGCACCCCGCACGGGGCCACGGTCAACGCGTTCACCGCGGTCTCGCTCGAACCCGCGTTGTGCCAGGTCACGCTGACCCGGCAGTCCAAGGCCTGCAGTTACCTCGACGGCGCCGCCTTCGCCGTCAACGTGCTCGGCGCCGACCAGGCAGACACCGCCTGGCACTTCGCCGGACGTCCGGCCGATCCCGGACCTGAATGGGCCGAAGGGCCGGTCGCGCCGGTCCTGGTCGGCTCCGCCGCGGTGTATTCGTGCCGCCCGTGGCGGACCTACGACGGCGGCGACCACCTGATCGTGGTCGGCGAGGTCGTCGACGTCGCTGTCGAAAACCGGCAGCCGCTGCTCTTCTACGCCGGCGCGTTCCGCGAACTCGGCCCCCGCGAGACCGGCACCCACTGGGGCGGCTCGCTCGACTGCCCCGAGGCGGGCTGGTTCGGCGCCTCGACCACGTTCACCCCGCTGCGCCCGCACGCCGCCTGACCGCCACCCGAAAGGACATCCAGTCATGACCATCCAGCAGGACCGCTCAGAGACCTCCGCCCCCACCGCTTCCGCGCCGATGACCGGCGACGAATACATCCAGTCCGTCCAGGACGGACGCGAAGTGTGGATCTACGGCGAGCGCGTCAAGGACGTCACCACGCACCCCGCCTTCCGCAACCCGGTCCGGATGACCGCCCGGCTGTACGACGCGCTGCACTCGCCCGAGACCCGCGACGCGCTGACCGTGCCCACCGACACCGGCAACGGCGGGGTCACGCACCCGTTCTTCCGCAGCCCGCACACCGTGGACGACCTGCTCGCCGACCGCCGCGCGATCGAGACCTGGTCGCGGATGACGTACGGCTGGATGGGCCGCAGCCCGGACTACAAGGCCAGCTTCCTCGGCACGCTCGGCGCGAACTCCGACTTCTACGCGCCGTTCGAAGAGAACGCGAAGCGCTGGTACAAGGAATCCCAGGAAAAGGTCCTGTACTGGAACCACGCGATCATCAACCCGCCGGTCGACCGGAACCTGCCGCCGGACGAGGTCGGCGACGTGTTCATGAAGGTGGAGAAGGAAACCGACGCGGGCCTGATCGTGTCCGGGGCGAAGGTCGTGGCGACCGGTTCGGCCATCACGAACTACAACTTCATCGCCCACTACGGGCTGCCGATCAAGAAGAAGGAATTCGCGCTCATCTGCACGGTGCCGATGGACGCGCCGGGCGTGAAGCTGATCTGCCGCACGTCCTACACGCAGCAGGCCGCGGTGATGGGCAGTCCGTTCGACTACCCGCTGTCCTCGCGGATGGACGAGAACGACACCATTTTCGTGTTCGACAAGGTCCTCGTGCCGTGGGAGAACGTGTTCCTCTACGGCGACATCGAGAAGATCAACGGGTTCTTCCCGGTCTCCGGCTTCATCCCGCGGTTCACCTTCCACGGCTGCATCCGGCTCGCGACGAAGATCGACTTCATCGCCGGACTGCTGCTCAAGGCCCTGGAAATCACCGGCAGCAAGGACTTCCGCGGCGTGCAGACCCGGGTCGGGGAGGTCGTCGGATGGCGCAACACGTTCTTCGCGCTCGCCGACGCGATGGCGCGCAACCCGGACGAGTGGACCAACGGGGCGCTGCTGCCCAAGCTCGACTACGGCCTGACCTACCGGATGCTGATGATCCAGGCCTACCCGCGGATCAAGGAGATCATCGAATCCGACGTGGCCAGCGGCCTGATCTACCTCAACTCGCACTCGATCGACTTCAAGACCCCCGAGGTGCGGCCGTACCTGGACAAGTACGTGCGCGGCTCCAACGGCTACGAGGCGGTCGACCGGGTCAAGGTGATGAAGGCGCTGTGGGACGCGGTCGGCTCGGAGTTCGGCGGGCGGCACGAACTCTACGAGCGCAACTACTCCGGCAACCACGAGAACGTCAAGGCGGAGCTGCTGTTCGCCGCCGAGGCCCAGGGCACGACCGAGTCGATGAAGGGCCTGGCCGAGCAGTGCCTCGCCGAATACGACCTCGACGGCTGGACCGTGCCGGACCTCATCGGCAACGACGACGTCTCGTTCCTGAAGCGGCGCTGACCGGTCCGCCGCGGCGCCCCCCGCATCCCCGGGGGCGCCGCGGTTCCGGTCCCGGCACGAGCGCGGGAGGTTCGCGTGAGCACGGTTTTCTGGCACGGCATCGCCGAGGTGCCGGACGGATGGGGTCCGTCCGTCGTCGCGCTCGGCGTCTTCGACGGACTGCATCGCGGCCACCAGCGGGTTCTGGACCACGCGGTGCGCCTCGGCCGGGAGCACCGCGCGCCGGTGGTCCTCACGACCTTCGACCCGCATCCGGCGACCATCGCCGGACGGCCGCGCGACACGACTCCGGTGGCGACGGTGGAACATCGCGCCGAACTGGCCCGCCGGCACGGTGCCGACCAGGTGCTCGTCCTCCCGTTTACCGAATGCCTCGCGCGCACGCCGGCCGAGGAGTTCATCGACGGCGTCCTGATACGCACCCTCAACGCCACCGCCGTGGTCACCGGCAGCAACTTCCGGTTCGGCCACCGAGGCGCCGGGGACACCGCCCTGCTGCGGAAACTCGGGCCTGCCCACGGCTTTACCGCGCATGCCGTCGACCTGCTTCCCGGCTGTTCCTCGACTCTGGTCCGCACGTTGGTCACCGCAGGCGATCTCGTTGGCGCCGCGGCGATCCTCGGCCGCCCGCACCGCGTGCACGGGACTGTCGCGGGCGAAATCGTCACGCCGTGCACCACGCTGTTGCCGCCGCCGGGGAAATACCGGGCCCGCACCCCGTACGGCGACCGGACCGTCGCGGTGGACGCCGGGGTGCTGCTCGCGGACTTGCCGGACGGTCCGACCGCGGTGGACCTCGTCGACGCGGGCTGACCGGGGTTTCAGCCCAGCCGGGGGAACAGCGCGCGGGCGTTCCCTGCGTCGATCGCCCGGCTTTGTTCGGCGGTCAACCCGCTTCCGGTGTCCAGGATCTCGGTGAACCGGGTGCTCACTTCCATTGTCGCGTAAGGGAAGTCGCTGCCGTACAGAATCCGCGCGGGATCGGCGAACCGGGCGAGCGCACCGAGAGCGTATTCGCCCGACGACAGCGCCGTGTCCCAGTAAAAGCTGCGGAAGCGGGCCAGCCAGTCGTCGGCGGTGGGTCCGGCGGGCTCCAGCGCGGCTTGGATCTGGCAGAACCGCAACGCCGCGAAGGGGACGAAACCGCCCGCGTGCGAAAGGATGATCCGCACGTTCGGGAAGCGCTCGGTGATGCCGTTGAACACCATGTGCACCGCGTTGCGCGTGGTGTCGAACGGATAGTCCACCATCGGTCCCGGGATCCCGGGCAGCAACGGCACGAGCGGATGCGCGGGATGGATGAAGACCACCGCTCGGTGGCGGTCGAGCGCTTCCCAGAGCGGCGCGTACCGGCCGTCGCCCAGATAGACGCCGTCGTAGTTGGAGAGCAGGACCACGCCGTCCGCCCGGAGCGCGCCGAACGCGTGGTCGACCTCCGCTACCGCGCCTTCGACGTCGGGCAACGGAACCGTGGCGAACAACCCGAACCGGTCCGGGCGTTCCCGCACCAGCTCGGCGGTGTATTCGTTGACGCGGCGGGCCGTCTCGCGACGCGCCGGGCCGGTCCAGCCGGTCACGCTCGGGGCGGTGAGCGACAGTACGCTCGTGGCGATGCCGTTGGCGTCCATGAATTTCAGGTGGTCGTCGGGCGTCCACGGGGGCAGCGTCCAGCCCGACGGGTCGCCGCCGTGCTGTGCGAGGGCCTCGCCCCAGAAGGGAGGGACCAGGTGGGTGTGGACGTCGATGCGTTCGCGGTCGATCATGCCTCCACCGTGCGCCCCCGCCGTCCGGCGCGGGAGGGGAAGAATCCGATCCCCCTCCCCCGGAGCCCGCGCTGATGGCACGCGACCCGCGGCTCGTCCAGCTCGGCGCGTTCCTGCACGCCCGCCGCGACGAAGCCCCGCCGCCCGCCTCCGCCGAAACGGGCCGCCGTCAAGTGCCCGGTCTCCGGCGCGGCGAGGTCGCCACGCTGGCGTTCGTCAGCGACGAGTACTACACGCGGATCGAGCAGGGCCGGGTCATGCCGAGCGCCGATGTGGTCCGCCGCATCGCCGCCGCGCTCGGGCTCGACGACGACCAGACGCAGTACGCGCTGGATCTCGTCACCGTCCCCGACGTCCCTCCGCCGAACCCGGAGCCGAGCGATCCGTTGCGCCGCCTTGTCGACCGGATGGGCGAGATTCCCGCGGTGCTCGTCGGACCGGCGACGGCGATCCTGGCCTGGAACGCCGCCGCCGCGCGGCTGATGACCGATTTCGGCGCGGTCCCGCCGGAGCGCCGCCGGTACGTGCAGATGCTGTTCACCGATCCGGTGCTCCAGAGCCGGTTCGCGGACCTGGAAGCGATGCGGCGCACGACGATCGGCATCGTGCGCGCGAGCAGCCCGGCGGGCCCGCCGACCGGGGACTGGATCGACGAACTGCTCCGGACCGACGCCGAGTTCGCGGCCCTCTGGGAACGCAACGACGTCGTCCGGCCGCACACCCACCTGCGGGTGCGGCTCCGGCTGCCGGGCGGGGTCGAGGAGACGGTGGACCAGATTGTCCTGCAGGTGGTCGACGATCCGCATCAGCGGCTGATCGCGTTCGTCCCGGCTGGGTAGCCGGCCCGGTTGCTCAGAACAGCGTCGCGGGTTCCACCGGCTCCGGCTCGGGCAGCGCGTCCAGGCCGGGCACCAGCGCGCGCACGTCGTCGTGGAACCGGCGGGCGAGCGCCGGTGCTTCGTCGTTGTCGGGAGTGTGCAGGAAAACCGTCGGCGAGCGGCCTTCCCGCAGCCAGCCGGCGACCACCTCGGCCCACGGCTGCCAGCCCGCCACCGTCTCCTCCACCGAGTCCCGACCCAGATACCGGACGACCGGCCGGTCGGTCAGCGCTCGCGTCCGGCGCGGCAGCCGCGGTTTCTTCGCCCAGGCGTCCTGCTCGGCCTCGCTGGTCGGCGGACGCTGGAAAAAGACCGTGGTGTCGAACGGCACCCACTCCGCGTCCGCGGTCGCGAGCGTCCCTTCCAGCAGCGACGCCGCGCTGGCGTCACTGAAGAACTCGGGATGCCGCACCTCCACCGCGCGCCGCAGGTCGGCGGGGAGACGGCGCAAGAAACGGCCGAGCACGTCGACGTCCGAAGGGCCGAACGAACCGGGCACCTGGGTCCACAGCACGGCCCGCTCGCCGAGGGGTTCGAGCGCGTCCAGGAACGCCCGCATCTCGGTTTCGACCCCCGCGAACCGCCGCTCGTGCGTCACGGTCTTGGGCACCTTGACCACGAACCGGAAGTCGGGACCGGTCTGCTGCGCCCACGTCTCGACGGTGCTCCGGGCCGGGGTCGCGTAGAAGGTGGTGTTGCCCTCGACCGCGTTGCACCAGCCCGCGTAGGCCCGCAGGCGCTCCTTCGCGGGCAGCGACTGCGGCAGGAACCGCCCTGGCCACGCCTTGTGCGTCCACATCGCGCAGCCGACATGAAGCCGTGCCACTTCTCGTCCGCTCCCCTCGCTCGCAAGGGAAATTACTACCCGGGCGCGGTCATCCGTGGGTCCGGGGCCGGTAGTCGCCGTACTGGTGACGGCGTGCGGGTCCGCGGCGGCGGAGCAGGTGCGCGGGCACGTAGTGGCTGACCGGCCGAGACCACTGCTCGTCGCCGGTGACGAGCTGGTAGGTGACCCAGCCGAGCAGCCCGCCGTCCTCGCGGCGCGCCCACTCGAACAGCAGCCCGGGGTGCTCGGTCTCGATCCGCAGCCCGGCGCGGTCGCGCGGCGCGAGGATCTCGGTGCCGAGCACGAGCAGCTTCCGCACGCCCACCCACACCGGAATTGGCGGATCCACTTTCCGCACCGTCGACGGCCACTCGCTCACCTCAGGCTCACCTGCTCGCTTCCCCGCTCCCGGACCGCCCGCGGTTCCCGGCGGCCCGCACGGGAGTCGAACATGTGTTCGCATCGGGTGTCAAATGGGACTGGACCGCGGGTGACCGGCGTCTCGGCGGACGTTTCCGCCAGTGCGGAGCGGGTAAACGGCCCGCATGCGGATCGTGATCACAGGCGCCAGCGGGAACGTCGGCACCGCGTTGTTGCGTGCTCTCGGACCCGGCCACGACGTCGCCGGTGTCGCCCGCCGGGTGCCGGATCGCGCCGCTGAGCCGTACTCGCGCGCGGAATGGCATTCGGTGGACATCGGCGCGCCGGATGCCGACGAGCTGCTGACCGGAATCTTCACCGGTGCGGACGCAGTCGTGCACCTGGCCTGGGCCATCTCCCCCGCCTGGAGCGACCCGCCGATGGCGCGCACCAACGAAGGCGGGACCGCGAACGTCCTGAAAGCGGTCAGCAAGGCAGGCGTCGGACAGGTGGTGTGCGCGTCGTCAGCAGCCGCCTACGCGCCGGAGCCGAACGACGAGAAAGTCACCGAGGACTGGCCCTGTCGCGGGATCGCGGCCAGCGCGTACAGCCGGGGCAAAGCGGATCTGGAAGACGCGCTGGACCTGTTCACGTCCGCGCACCCGGACGTCGCCGTCGCGTGGATGCGCCCGTGCGCGATCCTGCAACGGCGCGCGGCGGGGGAATTCACCCGGTGGCTACTCCCGCCCGCACTGCCGCCTCGCCTGATCGGCGGGCGGTTCTCGCCGGTGCCGCTGTGGCAGGGTCTGCGGCTCCAGGCCGTGCATACCGACGACGTCGCCGAAGCGTTCCGGCTGGCTCTCGAACAGCGCGCGGTCGGCCCGTTCAACCTCGCCGCCGAGGACGTTCTCGACGCTTCCGCGTTCGCGCATGCCGTCGGCGGCACCCGGATCGCGGTACCGAAGCCGGTCGCGCGGACGGTCGCTCGCGCGGCCTGGCTGGCCGGGCTCCAGCCGTTGCACCCTGGCTGGCTTGAGCTCGCTGATCAGGCCGCGCTGGTCGACGCCTCGCGGGCGCGGCTCGTGCTCGGCTGGACGCCGCGGTACAGCTCGGCCGAAACCGTCCAGGACCTGGTCGCCGGGATGCGCCGGAAGGACGGCGCGCCGTCGGCCCCGCTCGCCTCGTCGCGCCCCGGGCTCCTCGACCGCGCAAGGGCGCTGGGCCGGGGCCGTCCGACCCGCCAGTCGCAGGCCTGAGCCCGTGCACACCGCCGACGCGATCGTCATCGGAGCCGGGCACAACGGCCTCGTCGCGGCGAACCTGCTCGCCGACGAGGGCTGGGATGTCGTGGTCCTGGAAGAACAACCCGTTCCGGGCGGGGCCTTGCGCACCGAGGAGATCACCGCCCCCGGCTTCCGCTCGGACCTGTGCGCCGCGTTCTTCCCGCTCGGCGCGGCGTCCCCGGTGCTCCGCGGCCTCGACCTGACCGAGCACGGCCTGCGCTGGCTCCACGCGCCGGACGCGCTCGCGCACGTTTTCCCGGACGACCGCTGCGCCGTCCTCTCCCGCGACCTCGACCGCACCGCGGAATCGATCGCGCAGTTCGCTCCCGGAGACGCCCGATCGTGGCGGGAGCTTTTCTCGCAATGGCAAGGATTCCGCGACGAATTCCTGGACGCGCTGTTCACTCCGTTCCCGCCGGTGCGGGCCGGCGCCCGGTTCCTGCGCCGCACCGGAACCGCCGAGGTGCTGCGGCTCGCGCGGATGCTCACGCTGCCCGCCCGCCGATTCGCCCGCGAACGGTTCGAGGGCGAAGGCGCCCGGCTGCTGCTGTCCGGAAACGCCGCGCACAGCGACCTTTCCGTCGACAACGCCGGAAGCGCGGTCTTCGGCTGGCTGCTGGGGATGCTGGCCCAGGACGTCGGATTCCCGGTCCCGGAGGGCGGGGCGAGCGAACTGGTGGCCGCGTTGGTGCGCAGGCTCCGCTCCAAGGGCGGGTCTGTCCATTGTGGAACACCGGTGACCGAGGTGCTGGTGGCGCGCGGCAAAGCGGTCGGGGTGCGCTGCGCGGACGGCGAGCCGATCCGGGCTCGCAAGGCCGTGCTGGCGGACGTCACCGCGGAGACGTTGTACGGCAAGCTCGTCGCATCGGAATGGCTGCCTCCGCGGTTGCTGGCGGATCTCCGGGTGTTCGAATGGGACAGTGCGACGGTGAAGCTCGATTGGGCGTTGTCCGAGCCGATCCCGTGGACCGCGAAGGACGCCTGCGGCGCCGGAACCGTCCATTTAGGATGCAATGAGGACGGATTGTCCGCTTTCGGCGCGGAATTGGCCCGGGACCGGGTGCCGGAGCAGCCGTTCCTGTTGCTGGGCCAGATGACGACAGCGGATTCGACGCGGTCTCCCGCCGGTACCGAATCCGTGTGGGCGTACACGCACGTCCCGCGCGGCGTCGACCGCGACACAGTGCGGCGACAGGCCGAGCGCATCGAGGCGACGGTGGAGCGCAACGCCCCGGGGTTCCGGGATTTGATCCTCGCGCGCCGTGTGCAGGGCCCGGCGGACTTGGCCGACCACGACGCGAACCTCGTCGGCGGCGCGATCAACGGCGGCACGACGGCGATCCACCAGCAGCTGTTCTTCCGTCCGGTGCCGGGACTCGGCCGGGCCGACACGCCGGTCGACCGGCTGTACCTCGCCGGCGCCGCGGCGCACCCCGGCGGCGCGGTCCACGGCGGGCCGGGCGCGAACGCCGCCCGCGCCGCGCTGGCCCGCGAGCACCTGCTCGGCCCGGGGTACGCCGCGGTGATCCGCGCGGCGAACCGAGCCGTCTACGGCTGACTCTCTCCGGTCCCCCGCCACCGCCCGAGCGCCAACGCCGCCAACCGCGCCAGCGACTCGCGGTTCCGCGGCCCCAGCACCAGTGCCAGCGCGCTTTCCGGCACCAACCTGCCCGCCCCGCTCGTCACCCGCTCGGCCATCCGCACCGTCGTCTGGCCCTCGCCGTCCGGAGCCAGCGACAGCTCGATCCGCGCCGTGCCGAGCGCGCCGCCCCGGGCCTCCAGCTCCAGCGAAACGCCGGGTTCGACCGCCAGCACCACCGTGGTGTCCTCCAGTTGCACCGGCCAACCGCCGACGCTGTGGTGGATCCGCGAGCCCGGCTGGGGCCAGCTCGCGTCGACGTCGCGGATGTGGCAGCTGCCCACCACCCAGCCGGAATAGGACCAGCCGTCCGCCAGCACCTCGAACACCGCTTCCGGCGGCGCGGGCACCGTCCGGCTCACTTCGACCATGCGTCTCCTCCTCGTTTTCCGCCGGATTCCCCCGGAGGAGACGGGCAAACTCCGGGCCGCCGCCCGGACGCGAGGACCGCGAGCTCCGCGGACGCAGGTCGCTCCGAATTGATGAACCCCGGCCCCTATCGCGGGCCGCCGAGGGAGCGCACCATGGAGCCTGGCACCGACCGGACGCACTCCCCCCAACCCGAGCGGGAAGCAACAATGCCGAATCCACGGCCGAATTCACTGGCGAGTTCGCGGGTTCCCGGACCCGCGGCCGTCGAGGCGGCGGTGGCCGCCGCTCTCCTCGCGCCGGGCGCCGCCGACGCCCCGTTCTGGCACTGGCGCACCGGGTACCGCACCCTCCACCTGTACGCGGACCCGGCCCGCTGGCGAGCCGCCAACGACTCCGCCGGGCGATGGCAGACGCTCACCAGCGGCGCGGCCCTGCACCACCTCCGGGTCGCCTTCGCCGGTCTCGGCTGGGCGTGCACGGTGGACCGGCTGCCGTGCCCGCTGGAGCCGGGCCACTTGGCCGTCGTGACGCCGCATCCCGGCGAACCGGCTCCCGGAGAGACTGCTCTGGCGACGTCGATCGCCCGCCGACGGGAGGATTTGCGGCCGTGCGGCGGACGGCCCGTGCCGTCGGACTGCCTTGACCGGCTTTCGCAAGCCGCCGCCCGCGAAGGCGCGGTCTTGCACCCAGTGGAAGACCGCGCGGTCCGCAGATACCTCATGACCGCGCTCGGCGAAGGCGCGCGAGTTCCTGCTCAGCTGCCTCGGGAAGAGGCGTATGCGCGAAGCGCATCCCTGGCGGCTCCGCAAGGCGTCCTCGTCCGCGCAGCTGCGGGATACCGAATCCCTCGAAGCGAAGCCGAGCCGCGAAGCGACGGCGCGACGCTGGTCGTCCTCAGCACGCCCGGCGACGATCACCTCGCCTGGCTGCGCGCGGGAGAGGCGCTGAGTTCGGTGCTGCTGACCGCCACCGTCCACGGACTCTCGTCCGGCCGGTTGAGCCGGGCCAGCCGCCGGATGCGCGAGACGCTCGCGGAACGCGTCACGCTCGGGCACGCGCCCCAGGCGGTGCTGTGGGTGGGACGGCCGCCGGTCGGCGTGAAACGGCTCCAGCGGACTCGGTCGCACGCCAGCGTCGACGACGTCCTCGAACCGCTCCAGGCGCCGGCGAGGTACGGCGGCTGACCCGCTTCGCCCGCGGTCGGCGGAAAGTTCGGTCACCGCCGCGCCGTCCACTTCCCACTGTGCCGGACGGACGCGGCTCTCGCGCCGGTGCTTCAGAGTGGCACCGTGGCAGCGGAAACCGGCGATTCCCCCGCGCCGAGCGTCCCGGGGTCTGCTGGTCGCCCTGCGGCACTACTTCGGCGTAACCGCCCGCGAAGGCCGCCGCCAGGCCCGCACCGCACTCGACCGCGCGAGATTCCCGCCCGGCTGGCCGGCCGCTACCCGGCGGAACTGTCCGGCGGACAACGCCAGCGAGTCGCGATCGCCCGGGCGCTGGTGTGCGAGCCGAAACTGATCATCTGCGACGAGGTGACGTCCGCTTTGGACGTTTCCGTGCAAGCGTCCGTAGTGGAATTGCTGCGCTCATTGATGAACGACGGACCCTCGATGATCTTCGTGACGCACAACCTGGCGGTGGTGCGCAGCATTTCGGACGAGGTCGTCGTGCTCAGCGAAGGCCGGGCCGTCGAGTCAGGACGGACTGATCAGGTGCTCGCCGCGCCGTCGCATCCGTACACGCGGAGCCTGCTCGCCGCGACGCTGGAGGTGCCTACGAGCTGACGCGGCGATAGCGGATGTGGGTGGTGAGCGGCGAATGCAGCACCTCGACGGGCTCGAAACCGAAGGATTCCACCCCGTCGAACATGCTCTCGCCCGAGCCGAGCAGCACGGGCGCGATGTCGAGCGTGAACTCGTCGATCACCCCGGCGATCAGCGCCTGCCGAACCGTCGACGCCCCTCCAGCGATGTCGACGCCCCTGTCCCCAGCGGCTTCACACGCCGCTGCGTAGGCGGCGTCGAACCCGTCGGTGACGAAGTAGAACGTCGTCCCGCCCTCCATCTCGATCGGCTCGTGAGCATGATGAGTCAACACGAACACCGGCGCGTGATACGGCGGTTCGGCACCCCACCAGCCGGACCAGTCCTCGTCCCAGTCGCCGCGGACGGGACCGAACATGTTCCGCCCCATCACATACGCACCCCTGGGCCGCATCAGCCACTCGCTGGCGGTCCTGTCGGCGTCGGTGGCGCGGGGGTCGCCGATGTGCCAGCCGTGCAACTCCTTCCCCCGCTTGCCGAGCGGGTCCTCCCGACTCTGCGCCGGCCCGGCGACGAACCCGTCCAGCGACATCGACATGTGACAGGTGGTGTCCGGCATGGCGGACCTCCCGAGTGATTGCGGTTTGCAAGCGGTTAGGAGGAAGATAGCACCGGGGCGGCGGGAACGCCATGCGTTGAGCGGGGGCGGTTTGCGGGATCTCTGAACAGCAACGCCGCGCCGGATCGACCGTCCTCCCAGCGGACGTGCGACGACGGGCTGGCGACCGCCCACTCCGGCCCTAATGCGGCTTCGGCGGCAGGCCCGCTGCGTTCGAGTCCCCCAACTTGGCGACGGTCAGAACAGCGAACCCGCCCCGATCGCCGCGCATACCGACAGGAACAACCCGCCCACCGCGAAGCCCAGGGGTTTCTGCCGCCATGCCGTGTGCCGGTCCAGGGCGTACCACCCCGGGCCGGTCAGCAGCAATGCCAACGCCATCGCCGCGAGGGTCAGTTCCAGTTCGAATCCCGGGCCGCTGGTGCCGAACAGGCCGCCTGACCACTTCACCCGGACCGCGCTGATCGCCACGCCCAGCAGGCCTGCCGCGGCGAGCGGGGTCAGCAGGCCCAGTGCCAGCAGGACCGCGCCGGCGACTTCGGTGATGCCGGTCAGCCAGGTCAGGAATTCGATGTTGTGGCTGAACCCGTAGCCGCGCAACACGTTCTCGAAGTGCGCCATGCCCGCACCGCCGAACAGGCCGAAGACCTGCGTGAGCCCGTGCGCCCCCATCGCGACCGACAGCATCAGCCGCAGCACCAGCAGACCGAAGTCCAAGCCGCCATTCTCATCCGACCAACGGGACATGTTCGCCACGCCGGACACCCTAGCCATCCCGCGGGCCGGTCCCGGCGACCCACCGGACGTGTCGCGGAAACCGTCACGCCGTGGAGGCGGCGCCCTCGGGCAGGTAGCTGTCCCGGAAACCGAACGCGCTCGGCGAAGGTCCCTTCTCCCGCAGCAGTTCCAGCCGCTCGACGGCCTCCTCGACCGTCGGGACGTGCCCGGCGGGCACCCACCACAGCACCTGGAACGGCGCCTTCGGCAGTTCGAACCATTCCGACCGGCGGCGCAGCATGTCCAGGTGGCCGCTGCGGTAGACGTAGTCCCACAGCGCGTCGCGGCTCTCCCAGACCGACATGTTCACCAGGACGTCGTCGCCGAGCGAGGTCCGCAGCGAGGTCGCGTCGTTGCCGCCGTCCTCGACCAGGCGCCATACGAAGCCGGGCGCGTTGTCGGCGACCTCGTTCAGCGTGTCGAGCATCGACGTGAAGCCGTGCATCCGGGGGTCTTCGAGGGGATGTCTGAGGATGCCCACGTTGAGCTGGGCGAGGTGATGTTCCGTCACTCATTCACCTCACCATCGCCGGACGTTCTATGTCAACTCTCATTATTTTTAGAAGGCTCGACAACGACGCAGCACAGGCCCGGACGCGGATCCATCCGGGCGCGCAGGCCTTCGGCGTCGTCGAGCAGTCCTTCCAGCAGCGCCAGGTTCATGCCGCACACCAGCCCCGGGTGCCGTTGCGAGAGGACGTGGAACGGGCAGTTGACGAGGCGCAGGACGTCGCCGTCCTCGCGGGGTTCGTACCCGCGGGCGGCCAGCAGTTCCTTCGCGGCGGCGAGGTCTTCGACCGGACAAGCGGCGGCGCGGCCCTCGCGGCGGGCGGCGGCCTGCAGTTCGGTGTCGAGACGGGCGACCTCGGCGACCTCGGCCAGGAGGTCGGCGGCGGTGCGGTAGTCGCGCGCCGGGACGGAGAACTGGCGTTCGGCTCCGGACCGGCGGTAGAGCTTCGCCGGACGACCGGCGCCCGGGCCCGAACGTCCGCTCAGCCGCTTGCTTTCCGTCTCCAGCAGCCCGGCATCCACGAGTTTGTCGAGGTGGAAGGCGGCGAGCGTGCGCTGGATCCCGGCCCCCTCGGCCGCCTCGTTCCGGCTCACGTCGTGGTCCTGGGAGACCACGTAGTCGTACAGCCGCCGCCGGACCGGGTCCTGCAGGACTGCGATCGCCTCGATGTCTTCCACGCCGCCAGTCTAAGAACAACGACAATGCGCGTTAGAGGACGCCGTTCCCCTTCGCGCTCCTCCGCGACGAGACCGACCGGGGCGGCTCGGCGCGCATGTGGTCGCGGACGCGGGTCATGATGCCGCCCAGCGCATCCAGGTCCGAAGTGGACAGTGGGGCGAACAGCAACCGGCGGACGGCGTCGATATGCCCGGGAAGCACCTTCGCAACCAGCTCCCGTCCGGCGTCGGTGATGCCGACGACGGTGGCCCGCTGGTCGTCCGCGCTGGGGCCGCGGGTGACCAGGCCCGCCTTTTCGAGCAGGCCCGCCTGGTGAGTCAGGCCGCTGCGACTGTAGACGACGCCGTCGGCCAATTCCGTCATCGTCAGCGGCCCGGCGGAGTCGGCGAGCCGGGCGAGCAGTTCGAACTGCACGTAGCTGAGGTCGCCCTCGGCCCGCAGCTGCTGGCTGACGGCGTGCTGCAGCAGGCTCACCGCCTCCATGAGCGTGAAATAGGTGTTGAGCTGCTTGGGCTCCAGCGCGTCCGCCATGCCGCCAGTCTAGATGCTTCGAAGTTGAATCATTGTGGCCGTCCTCACGTCTCCGCGACTTTGCTTCGATATCGAAGCATACTCAGAGGTGCTTCGACTTCGAAACACATACGGAGGATGTCATGAAGGCAGTGCGCTACCACCGCTACGGCGGAAGCGAAGTCCTGGCGCTCGAAGAGGCCGAGCGGCCGACGCCCGGCGAGGGGCAGGTGCTCGTCCAGGTGGCCGCCACCTCGTTCAACCCCGTCGACCTCGGGATCCGGGCGGGCGGCCTGCAGGAGGTGTTTCCCTTGACCTTCCCGCACGTGCCGGGCATCGAGGTCGCCGGGACGATCGCCGAGCTCGGTCCCCGGGTCGACGGACGCCAGGTCGGCGACCCGGTCGTGGCCCTCCTGCCGATGAACGCCGACGGCGCGGCCGCCGAGTACGCCGTCGTTCCCGCGGACGCGCTGGCGGCCGCCCCGAAGACAGTCGAGCTGCCCGACGCCGCCGCGCTGCCGGTCGGCGGATTGACAGCCTGGCAGGCGCTCTTCGACGACGCTCGCCTGCAAGCGGGCCAAACCATCCTGATCAACGGGGCAGGCGGGGCGGTCGGCGGCTTCGCCGTTCAACTCGCCCATCAGGCAGGCGCGACGGTGACCGCGACCTCGAGCCCGCGCACCGCGGAACGCCTCCGCGACTACGGAGCCGACCGGCTCATCGGGCATCTCGACTTCGGTTCCGCCGCCGTCGACGGAGCGCCGTTCGACGTCGTGCTCAACCTCGTGCCCACCACTCCGGAGGAGACCGCGGCGCTCGCCGGCCTGGTCGCCGACGGCGGAGCGCTGGTCAGCACCACCACTCCCCCGCCGGACAATCCCGGACGCGGCATCCGGACGGCGCGGGTGTTCGTCGCCAGCAACGCCGAGCAACTGGCCGAACTCGTCGAGCGCGTCGACGCGGGGACGTTGCGGATCACCGTCGCCGACCGTCGGCCGCTCGCCGATCTCCCCGCGGTGCACGAAGAAGCAGCCTCGGGACAGCTCGTCGGCAAGACCGTCCTCACTCCCTGAAAGCCCCGGTTCGAGCGCTGACCCCAGCGCTCGAACCGCTCAGCTCCGCGCCTTCGCCAAACCGACCGGAGTCGCACCGAGCCACCAACGCGGGTCCGCCGTCCCCGCGGTCGTGCGGCCGACGCGGTGGACGAAGAACCGCTCGTCCCGCGCGGGCGTGTCGAAGCGGGGACGTTGCGGATCACCGTCGCCGACCGGCGACCGCTCGCCGATCTCCCGACAGTGCACGAAGAAGCAGCCTCGGGACGGCTCGTCGGCAAGACCGTCCTCACTCCCTGAAAGCCCCGGTTCGAGCCTTCGCCAAACCGGCCGGAGTCGCCCCGAGCCACCAACGCGGGTCCGCCGTCCCCTCGGTCGTGCGGCCGTCGCGGTGGACGAAGAACCGCTCGTCCCGCCCGGGCACGTCGAACTCCCCGTCGAGACCGCGCGTCAGCCACTCCGCGCCGAAGGCGAAGACCTCCGCTGCCGTGCCGCCCAGCGGGTGGAATTCGTCCTCGTAAACCCGCATTTCCTTGGGCGCACGGATCTTTTCGTAGGTCTCGAGCGCGCCTTCCACCGGCGTCAGCTCGTCGAATTCGCCGATGCCGAGCAGCACCGGGCAACGAATACTGGTCACGAGGTCGCCGAGCGGCATCTTTTCCTTCAGATCGCGGTCGAACGCCGCTTCGTCGGTGTAGCCCGCCATGTACAGGTAGTTGTTCTTGAAACTCGGCTGCGCCCGCTCGAAAATCGTCTCGAAATCGCCGGACACCGCCTCGAACGCGGCGACCGCGCGCAGGCGGGTGCCGGGCATCGCCGCGGCGCGCAGGGTCCAGTACCCGCTCATGCTGATGCCGAACATGCCGATCCGGTTTTCGTCCACTTCGGACAGACCGGCGAGGTACGCGGCATAGGTTTCGAGGGCGCGCTCGTAGTTGTCCAGGGTCACGGTCAGCCCGCGCGCCCGCGTCTCCCCCTGTCCCGGTCCTTCGATGGACAACGCCACGACTCCGCGCGAGGTGTAGTAACGCTCGGCCGCGAAGATGTAGTCCTCCTTGATCATGTCCATGCCGGGGCCGAGAATCACCGCCGGGGCACCGGAAACCGGCCGTGCTGGCAGGTGCAGGAGAGCGAAGATCTTGCCGCCCTCGAAGTCCAGCTCGACCCGGCGGACCGTGTTGCCCCGAAGCTCTCCCAGCCGCGCCACGCACGAATCGCAGCGTTCGCGGAACTTCGCCTTGCGTCCGTCGGCGGAGTCGAAGATCGAGTACTGCGCGCGGCCGTACATCACCGCCGCCCGCAGGTACAGGTCCGACGCCGTCCTCCGGTAGCCCAGCCGCTCGTGGTGCGCGGCCCGCTCCTCCGCCTGTCCCGCGACGACGGCCCACGCCTTCGGCAGCATCGCTCCGGCGCGGACCATCGCGAACACCTTGTCGAAGTCGGCGTGATCGTGCCCGAGCTGTTCGAGCGTGCCCTTGCCTTCCGGGTGCAGCGCGTCGAAGCCGCCCTGCGCCAGCGCGATGTCCAGGGCCCAGCTCTGCCCGGCCGAACGTGTCGTCATGCTCGCCTCCTCAAATAACTAAGTACTTAGCTAATGTGCCACGGCTAGACTCCGCGCGGCAAGGAATGCGGCGGGCACCACAGGAGAGAAGACCCGATGGGCGACGAGGCGATCACCCGGCTGGCACGAGCCGCTTACCGGCTCAGCGCGGCCGATTCCCGGCTGCGCGGCCGCGCGACCCGCAGCGCCGAAGCCCTTTCGCTCGCGCACGCCCGCGCGCTCAAGAGCCTGGCCGAACACGGGCCGATGACGGTCAACCAGCTGGCCGGGCACGTCGAAACGACGGGGGCGGCGGTCACCCAGCTGGTCAACGGCCTGGCCAACGCCGGTTACGTCACGCGCGAACGGGCCGCCTCCGGGGACCGGCGCACGTCGATCGTCGCGTTGACCGACGCGGGCCGCCGCCGGCACGAGGAGCGCGAGCAGGTCCTCGCCGCCGGATTGCGCGAGCTGACCGAAGACCTCGACGAGCAGGCGATCGACGCCGCGGGCACGGTGCTCACCCGGCTGGCCGACCTGTACGACCGGCTCTGACCCTCGCGGCAGCCTCTATCACGTGATTGAAACGGCTGATAGAGTCCACGGCATGGGCACCGAAGCCGCGCGGATCCCCGCTCGCGGGGAGGCGACCGAGCAGCGCCTGATCGCCGCCGCGGAACGGCTTTTCGCCGAGCACGGCGTCGGCGCGGTGTCGCTGCGGACCGTGATGCAGGAGGCGCGGACGAACGTCGCGGCGATCCACTACCACTTCGGTTCCCAGGAAGGCCTGCTCGACGCGGTCCTGCGCAGCCGCCTCGACCAGGTGACCGGCGAGCGGAACGCCGTGCTGCGGGAATCCCCCGGAAAAGACGCCACCGCACGGGAATTGGCCCGCGCGTTCGTGCAGCCGGTGGTCGCGGTGCTCGAATCGGGCGGCGAATGCTGGATCCGGCTGGTCGGCCGGCTGCTGGCGACCGGCGGCGACGGGCTGGACGCGGTCGCCGAGTCGTTCTTCGAGCGCAACGCCGCGTTCGTCGCGCAGCTGGACCGGCTGTGCCCCGGAGTCCCCCGCCGCACGCTCGATTTCCGGCTGTCCCAGGCGATGACCGTGACGCTGAACGTCCTCGGCGACGTCAGCCGCACCCGCCGCCTGCACGGGCCGGACGCGGCGGACTGGACCACCGGCCAGATCGTCGGCGACCTCGTCGACGTCGTCACCTCGATACTCGCCGGCCCGCCCGGGGCCCGCCGGAGGAAGTGAGGAACCGATGGGAACCAACCAGCGCGCGCAGATCGAGATGAGCCCCGAGGAGGTGTCGGCCTACCTCGCCTCGCAGCGCACCGCGACCCTGGTGTCGCTCGGCCCCGACGGGCATCCGCACGCGGTCGCGATGTGGTACGCGGTCATCGACGGCGTGCTGTGGTTCGAGACGAAAGCCAAGGCGCAGAAGGCAGTCAACCTCCGCCGCGACCCGCGCGTCACCGTGCTGATCGAGGACGGCCTGACCTACGACGTCCTGCGCGGCGTCTCGCTCGAAGGGCGCGCCGAGGTCGTCGACGATCCGGACGCGCTCTGGGCGGTCGGGGTCAACGTGTGGGAGCGGTACCACGGCGAGTACACCGACGAGGTGAAGCCGATGGTGGAATTCATGCTCCGCAAACGGGTCGCGATCCGCGTCGACGTGGAGCGGGTCCGGTCCTGGGACCACCGCAAGCTCGGGCTCGACCCGATGCCGCTCGCCGGATCGACCGCCCGCTGACGCGTTCGCCCGCCAGGAGGTCACGATGGGCCGCTTTTCCCTTCCCGCACAGGCGCCGAAAGGCCTGGACTCGCCGGTGACAGCGGCGCTCATGAAGTACATGTCCCGAATACAGGTCAAAGTCTTCACCCTGACCAACGGCCGGGTCGGCCACAACTGGCGCGTCGGCGCGGGTTTCCGCAAGCCCGTGCCGACGCTGCTGCTGGACCATCGCGGCCGCAAGTCCGGGCGGCTGTTCACCACGCCGCTGCTGTACCTGCGTTCCGGCGACGACCTGGTCATCGTCGCCTCCCAGGGCGGGCTGCCGAAACATCCGCAGTGGTACTTCAATCTGCGCGCGGAACCGGAGACCCGCGTGCATCTCAAGGGCCGCCGCGACGTCCCGGTCACGGCGAGAGTCGCGTCGCCGGACGAACGACGCGAACTCTGGCCGCGGCTGGTCGAGCTGTACGCGGATTTCGCGAAGTACCAGGATTGGACGGAACGCGAGATTCCGGTCGTGGTGCTTGCCCCGCGTCAGGCCTGATATTCGCGGAGGAGGCCGCGGCTGATGATGGTTTTCTGGATTTCGCTGGTGCCCTCGCCGATCAGCAGGAACGGGGCCTCGCGCATCAGGCGCTCGATCTCGTATTCCTTCGAGTAGCCGTAGCCGCCGTGGATCCGGAACGCCTCCTGGGTCACCTCGGCGCAGTACTCGCTGGCGATCAGCTTCGCCATCCCCGCCTCGACATCATTGCGCGCACCGGAATCCTTCAACCGGGCCGCGTTCACCATCATCAGATGCGCGGCCTCGACCTTGGTCGCCATCTCGGCGAGCTTGAACGCGATCGCCTGGTGCTGCGCGATCGGCTTGCCGAACGTCGACCGCTGCTGCGCATACGCGATCGCCAGCTCGAACGACCGGATCGCGATCCCGCACGCCCGCGCCGCCACGTTCACCCGGCCGACCTCGACGCCGTCCATCATGTACGAGAAGCCCTTGCCCGGAGCCTCCCCCAGCACCTTGTCCGCGCCGATCGTGAAGCCGTCGAACACCGCTTCGGTGGTGTCGACGCCCTTGTAGCCCATCTTGTCGATCTTGCCCGGGATCGTCAGCCCCGGAAGCACCTCGCCGAACCCGGAGGGCTTCTCGACCAGGAACGTCGTCAGGTTCTGGTGCGCCTTCTCCGCGCCCTCGTCGGTCTTCACCAACAAGGCGATCAGGTTGGAGGAGCCGCCGTTGGTCAGCCACATCTTCGCGCCGTCGATCACGTAGTCGTCGCCGTCGCGCCGCGCCCGGGTCTTGATCGCCGCCACGTCCGACCCGAGGTCCGGCTCGGACATCGAGAACGACCCGCGGACCTCGCCGGTCGCCATCCGGGGCAGGAAGTGCTGCTTCTGCTCCGGTGTCCCGTGCTGCTTGATCATGTGCGCCACGATGAAGTGGGTGTTGATCACGCCGGACACGCTCATCCAGCCGCGCGCGATCTCCTCGACCACCAGCGCATAAGTGAGCAGCGACTCGCCCAGGCCGCCGTACTCCTCCGGGATGGTGAGCCCGAACAGGCCCATTTCCTTCATGCCCTCGACGATCTCCGCCGGGTACTCGTCCGCGTGCTCCAGCGCCTGCGCGTGCGGGATGATCTCCTTGTCCACGAACGAGCGCACCGTGGACAGAATCTCCTGCTGCACATCGGACAAACCCGCGGTCCGGGCCAAACGAGCCATCAGGGTCAGCTCCTCATCGCGGCGATGACGCGAGCGAAATCGCGCATCGCCGGTTCGGGCACCGTGACGTAGCTGAAGCCGAACGTCTTCCGGTGCTGGTGAAGGGTTTCCGCGATCTCCGCCGGAGGTCCGGAAAGGACAGTGGGCACCTGCGCCAAATCGATCGGTTGCGCCTCGAACCGGGGCAGCCGGTCGACCGCGGACTGGCGGTCGCCGTCGAGGGCGACGGCGTGGATGAGCAGGTTGAGTTCGAGGTCGGCGAAGCGGTGCGGGGCCGCTTGCCGCACGTGGTCCACGCGAGCGGCGAGCGCGTCCGCACCGAGGAACCGGAGCATGCCGGGGCGTTGCCCGGGCGCGGCCCCGCTGAACGCGACGATGTCGGCATGTTCAGCGGCGATCCGCAGGACCCGGTCGCCGTTGCCCGCGACGCACAGCGGCGGCCGCCGGACCGGGCTCGGGCGGTGGTCCGGGTCGTCAAGGAGCCGCCCCACCTCCAGCACGGTGCGCTCAAGGTGGTCGACCCGTTCGGACGCGCTGCGCCACGGAATCCCGGCGCGGTCGAATTCCGCTTTGACGTAGCCGGTTCCGAGCGCGACCTCGAGGCGTCCGTCGAGCAGCGCGTCCGTTCCGGCGAGGTCGCGGGCCAGCAGCACCGCGTTGTAGAACCCGGAGTTCAGCACGAACACCGCGAGCCGGGGCCGGGTGGTGGCTTCGGCCGCCGAAACAAGCGCGGGCAACGGCGCTGGCATGCCCAGGTGGTCGGCGACCGCGATGACGTCGTAGCCGAGGTCTTCTGCTTCGCGGCACCGCGCCTGCCATTCCGCGCGCGAGGACGGCGTGAGCAGGTTGACGCCGAACCGGAACTCCCGTGCGGTCATCCGCGGGTCTTCCGGATCGCGTCGACGGCGTTGTGCCGGTCCGCGGCGACGTAGACAGTCCCGTCGGAGCCGAGCGCGAGACCGCCGGAGCGGGCGTACGGGACGTCCAGGTAGCCGACATCGAGCCCGGTCGCCAGCACCTCGGTTTTTCCTTGCCGGTTCACCGAAAGCACGCGGTGACCGGTGGCGTCGAGGACGACGGCCGTTCCGTCCGGCCGGACCGCGACGGCCCGCAGCCCGCCGAGCCCGGCAGCTCGTTCGACGACCTTTCCGGAGCCGGGTTCGACCTCGAGGAGACGGCCGCGAGCATCGGCGACCAGAACGGTCCCGCGTTTGGTGACGGCAAGACCCGTTGGTGCACCGAGGTTTTCGACCAGCGGACGGACGTCCTCGCCGACGACGCGCAGCAGCCTTCCCTTCGCGGGTTCGGAAACCACCAGGCTGCCATCGGAGAGTTCGACGGCGTCCGCGGGATTGTCGAGGCCGTGCACCTCTCGGACAACCTTCCCGGTGCGGCGGTCCACCACCTGGACGGACCCGATCAGCTCCGAGGTGAGCACGAAATGCCCCGCGGTGACGCTGATCCCGGACGGAAACTCCAGCGAGGACGACAGCCGACGCTGGATTTCGCCGACCGCACCGGTGCGCGGGTCCACGGTGCGCAGCGCGGTCGCGTCCGCGACGTAGAGCGTCCGCCCGTCGGAGGCGAGATCTGCGGGGAACGCCAGCCGGCTGGACGTAATGACCGTGACGGCGCCAGTGTTCAGGTCCACTCGGGAGACGGAACTGTCGGCCATGTTGCTGACATAGGCGCGCCCGCTGGAGTCGATGATCATGTTGTCGTCCGCGGCGGGCAGCATCGCCACGGTGTGCTTGGCGCCGTCCGGGTCGATCCGGGCCAGCTGACCGGTCGCGCCGTCGAGCGCGTAGAGACGGTTCCGCGGATCGAAGCGGACGGACACCGGCTGCCGGAATCCTTGGGCCAGCACCGAAATCGCTCCGGTTCGCGGATCGACCCGGGCCACTTCCCCGTATTTCGATCGCGGCGCGTAGATCATGCCGTCCGGGCCGAAGGCGAACGCGTTGAGCCCGCCCGGATCGCGCACGACGAGGCGCGGCGCGGCCTGACCGGCCAGGTCGATCTCCCACAGCGCGTCGGCGAAGGTCAGCTGCCCGACGTACAGGTGTTTGCCGGACCGGTCGAACGCGATCGAGTTGACGCCGGGCAGGTCGCGGGCGACGGTGCGGATCCGGCCGCCCGGCGCGCGCCCTTTCACCACGCCGCCGACCGGGTCGGTCCACAGGATTTCGCCGGAGGGGGCCACCGCGAGGTCGTCGGAACGGCCGTCGCGCGGGCCGACGAGGGTGTGGTTCCGTCCGGTGCGCGGGTCCACCGCGGAAATGGTTTCGCTGGCGAGACTGGCGGTGAGCAGGTCGCCGTTCGGGGCGAGGGCGATGCCGTTCGGCGAGTGCAGCGTGGTGCCGCTGACCAGCCGCTGGACCCGGTAGCGAGTGGCGGCGGCAGCGTCCGGGACAGCAGTAAGGGGCAGGACAAGCGCGAGGGCGAGCGCGACAGTGCGCAGGCGGCGAACAGGGGGCACGGGTCTTCTCCTCCGCGGTCGGTCCCCGGGGCCGCACGGTGCGGCCCCGGGGCGGCGCTGGGTCAGAGCTGGGCGGCGCTGGCGTAGACGGACTGGAATTCCAGGTAGCTGTCGAGCGCCTCGGGCCCGAGTTCGCGGCCGACGCCGCTGCCCTTCATCCCGCCGAACGGCGCGCCGAGGTCCTGGAGGTAGTAGTTGAGGCCGATGGTCCCGGTCCGCACACGGCGGGCGAGGGCGAGGCCGCGGTCCTCGTCGGCGGTCCAGACCGAGCCGCCGAGCCCGTATTCGCTGTCGTTGGCGAGGCGGACCGCGTCGTCCTCGTCCTCGTAGGGGGTGATGGTGACGACCGGGCCGAAGATCTCCTCCTGCGCGATCCGTTCGCGGTTGTCCACGTCGGCGAACACCGTCGGCTCCACGAACCAGCCGCGGGACAGCGCGGCGGGACGGCCGCCGCCCGCCACCAGCCGGGCGTCGGAGGCGCGGCCCAGTTCGAGGTAGCCGAGGACCCTTTCGAGCTGTGCCTTACTGGCCATCGGACCGCACGTGACGGCCGGGTCGAGCGGATCGCCCAGCACCATTTCGCGCGCGTACTGCGCGACCGCGTCGACCACCTCGGCGTAGCGCGAGCGCGGGGCGAGGACGCGGGACTGGACGGTGCAGGTCTGGCCGTTGTTCTGGAAGCAGGCGTTGTCGAGACCGGCGACGAAGGTGTCGAGGTCCGCGTCGTCGAGCACGATGGCCGCCGACTTCCCGCCCAGTTCCAGCGTGCACCGGCGGATCAGCCGCCCGCATTCCGCGCCGATGGTCCGGCCCGCGGCGGTGGATCCGGTGAACGCGACCTTGTCCACCAGCGGGTGGGATACCAGCGAGGCGCCGGCTTCGCGACCGGCGACCACGATGTTGAGCACGCCCGGCGGCAGCCCGGCTTCCGCGGCGGCGTCGGCGAAAACGTACCCGTCGAGCGCGGTTTCCGGCGACGGCTTGAGCACCACGGTGCAGCCCGCGGCCAGTGCCGGGGCGATCTTCATCATCGCGAGCACCTGCGGGTAGTTCCACGGCGTGATCGCTGCGACCACGCCCACCGGAGCGCGGCGCACGACCGTCGACCCGGACGCGCTCGGCCGGATTTCCTCCAGTTGCGTCGCCTCGATCTGGTCGGCGTACATGTTCAGCAGCCCGGCTGGCGCGTCGCCGTTGAAGGCGTTCGACAGCCCGATCGGCATGCCGTTCTCCCGGCTGACGAGCGTGGCCGTCTCGGCGGCGCGAGCGGCCAGCGCCGCGGCGAACCGGCGCATCGTCGCCGCGCGTTCCGCCGCGGTGGTCCGGCCCCACGGTCCCTCGTCCAGCGCGCGGCGGGCGGCCCGGACGGCGGCGTCGATGTCAGCGGCGGAACCCAGCGCGGCGCGGCCGAGCGGTTTCTCGGTGGCGGCTTCCAGCGCGAGGTGGGTTTCGGTGCCCTTCGGCTCGGTCCAGGCGCCGTCGATGAAGAACCGGGTGCGGTCGAGGGCGATGCTCGAATCGATGGTCAACGTACCTCCTTGTACGGGTTTTCCGGCGCGGCGATGACCCGCCGGTCGTGCAGGCCGCCGAGTTCGGCGGCGGTGAGGCCGAGCACTTCGGCCAGTACGGAATCGGTGTCCGCGCCGAGCGCCGGGCACGCTCCGGCGGGACCGCGTTCGCCGGAGAAGCGCAGCGGCGACCGCGCCGTGACGGCCGGGCTGCCGCTGGGCAGTTGCAGGTCGGCGAGCACTTCGTGGGCTTGCTCGCGGTGTTCGGTCACGAGGTCGGCCATCCCCCGGTAGCGGCCCCACAGGACCCGGGCGGCGTCGAGTTCCTTGCCCACCTCGCCGAGGTCGCGCGCGGCGAACCACGGCCGCAGGACCGCCGCGATGGTCTCGCGCAGGCGGTACCGTTCGGCTTCGTCGCGCAGGTCAGCGTTCAGTGCCTTTTCCAGTGCGGTGAACACTTCCGCAGTCCCGGTGGCCGACTGCAACGCGCGCCACTGGCCGTCGGTGAGCGCCACGACCATCACGCGGGCGTCGTCGCGGCAGGCGAAGTCGACGCCGAAACTGCCGTAGACGTGGTTGCCGTGCCGAGGCCGTTCCCCTTGCCGGTCAGCGGCTTCCGACAGCCAGCCCAGGTTCGCGACGCCAGCGAGAGCCACGTCGGACAACGCCAGCTCCACATAGGACCCTTCGCCGGCGCGGTCGCGACGGTGCAGCGCGGCGAGCAAGCCGGTCGCGACGCTCAGCCCGGTGACGAGATCCCACGCGGGCAGCACGTGGTTCACCGGGGCGGCCCAGTCGCCGCTGCCGGTGATCCCCGGGACCCCGACCTCGGCGTTCACCGTGTAGTCGACCGCGGGCCGTCCGTCCGGATATCCCTGGACGCGCACGTGAATCATGTCGGGACGGCGGTCGGCCAGCCGCTCGTGGGCCAGCCAAGGGCGGCCGACCGCGTTGTCGATGAGGATTCCGCGGTCGCGGCCGGGAGCGGTGGCCAGGGCGAGAACCAGTTCGCGGCCTTCCGGATTCCGCAGGTCGATCGCGACCGAGCGCTTGCCCTTGTTCAGGGACGCCCAGTAGTAGCTCTCCCCCGTCGGCGCGACCGGCCAGCGGAGGTAATCGCTGCCGCCGCCGATCGGGTCGATGCGGACGACGTCGGCACCCAGTTGCGCGAGAGTCAGGCCACCGGTCGGTCCGGCGACGAAACTCGCGCACTCCACGACATGGACACCGGCCAGCGGTCTAGTCACGACTCTCCTCCAGAAGGAACCACCACAGCCCGCCCGGTCACCCGGTCAGCGAAAGCACGCGCTGCGGCTTCGAGCGGGTAAGGAGTCACCACGGGCCGCACCCGGCGCTCGGCGACCAAGGCCATCGCGTCGGCGAAGGTGCGCATCAGCGTGGACCCCGAGCCGGTGATGACGGCTTCCTTCTCGAACACGAAAGCCGGGTGGACCCGGATCGGCTCCCCGCTGACCTGCCCGGTCAGCACGTACCGGCCCGCATGGGCGAGGGCGCGGAAAGCTTGGCGGAACACGGATTGGTGCCCCGTGTTGTCGAGCACGACGTCGACGCCCCGACCGTCGGTCGCGTCGAGGATGTCCTGCCCGGCGGTGTCTCCGGCGAGCACCACCTGAGCGGCATTCCCCAGTTGCGCGGCCTTGTCCGGGCTCCCGGTGAGTGCGAGCACGCGCGCCCCGAGCGCGGCGGCAACCTGAACTGCGTGCAACCCCAATCCCCCACTGGCTCCGGTGACCAGGACCGTCTCGCCGGGCTCGACGCGCGCCACCCGGCGGAGAGCTTGCAGTCCGGTGCCGACTGCGCAGGCGACCACCGCGGCCTCGGCCAGCGACACCCCGGGCGGCACCGGGAGCAGGGCGGATTCCGGCAGCACGGCGTATTCGGCGAACCCGCCGTAGAGGAACGCACGCTGCGGACAGCGCAGTTCATCGCCGGTCACGCACGGTTCGCAGCAGCCGCAGGTGCCGAACTGCTTCGCCGCGACCCGAGCACCGGCCGCGAACCGGGTTCCACCGGCGACGACGGTTCCGGCGATCTCGTGACCAAGCACCGCGGGCAGCGGAAGGGTCAGCAAACCGGCCCGGTCGGCCTGGTCGTGCCCGCACACCCCGCAGGCGGCGACCTTCACCAGGACCTCGCCGCTGCCGGGTTCCGGACAGTCCACCTCAGCGACCGTCAGCTCTCCCGGAGCAGTCAGGACGACGGCGCGCACGACGCGATCACCTTGCCCGGGTTGAGGATTCCGTGCGGATCGAGCGCGTTCTTGACCGCCGCGTGCATCGCCAGCACCGCCGGGCTGAGTTCCCGGGCGAGCCCGCCGCGTTTGAGCAGGCCGACGCCGTGTTCCCCGGTGACCGTGCCGCCCAGCGCGATCGCCTCGTCGAGGATCTCCTCGAACGCCGCCTCCGCCCGTGCCCTTTCCTCGGCCGGGACGACGAGCACCGGATGCAGGTTGCCGTCCCCGGCGTGCGCGACATTCGCGATCCGCACGGCATGCCGGGTGCCGATGGCTTCGATCCGCCGGAGCATTTCCGGCACCGCGCCGCGGGGTACGCAGACGTCCTCGGTGAGCACCGGACCCAGCCGTTCGAGCGCCGGATACGCCAGCCGCCGCGCAGCGAACAGTGCCTCGGCTTCGTCCACGTCGGACGATGCGGCCGCCCAGGTGGCTCCGGCCGCGGTGAAGCAGTCGGTCAGCACCTTTGCCTCGTCCTCGCCGGGTGCGTCGGTGCGGCCGAGCAGCACCGCTTCGGCTTCGGCGGACAGGCCCATGTTCTTCCAGGCGTCCACCGCGGCGAGGGTGTGCCGGTCGATCAGCTCCAGCGCCGACGGCACCACACCCGACTCGCTGACGGCCGCGACCGCGTCTCCCGCCGCCGACAGGCTGGGGAAATACCCGGCGACTGTGCGTTCGCTGGCCCGCGCGCCGCGCAGCCGAACGGTGACCTCGGTGACGATGCCGAGCGTGCCTTCCGAGCCGACCATCAGCCCGGTGAGGTCGTATCCGGCCACGCCTTTCGCGGTCCGGCGGCCGAGCCGGACCAGTTCCCCGGTCCCGGTGACGACTTCCATCCCGAGCACGTAATCGCGGGTGACGCCGTATTTGACGCAGCACAGCCCGCCGGCGTTGGTCGCGACGTTGCCGCCGATGGTCGACCACGGCGCACTCGCCGGGTCCGGCGGGTACCAGAGGCCGTGTTCCGCGCACGCCGACCGCAGGGTTTCGTTCACGACGCCGGGTTCGACCACCGCGAGCCGCTCGGCGGCGTTGATCTCGCGGATGGCGGTCATCCGCTCGGTGGACAACACGATCCCGCCGCCGACCGCGTTCGCGCCGCCGGACAGACCCGTGCCAGCCCCGCGCGGCACGATCGGCACACGGTGGCGCAGGCACACCTGCACGGTCTGCTGAATCTCCTCGGCGGTGTGCGCCCGCACGACAGCCAACGGCAGCTCGTGCGGAGCCCAGACCGCCTCGTCGTGGGCGTAGGCAGCGAGGACATCCGGATCAGTGAGGACCCGGCCAGCAGGCAAGGCCCGGCGGAGTTCGTTCAGCACGGCGCACCAGCTTTCGCCGCACGGAACTCGTCCATCCGCTGCGCGAGCGTGCTCCGGTATGTCGCGACCGTGCCGAGCTTGACGTCCTCGTACCCGCGCACCAGATCGGGCAAGAGAGCCGTTTCCACTGCCAGGGCATGGTTTTCCGGGTCCAGCCGCTCGGCCAGCTCGCCGACGACCCGTTCGTATTCGGCGATCAAATCCCGTTCCAGCCGCCGGACCGCGGCACGGCCGAACGGGTCCAGCGGGGTGCCCCGCAACCGCCGTCCCGCCACCAGCACCCGGAAAACCGGCTTGAACCACGGTCCCAGTTCGATCTTGCGGCGCATGCCGAGCGCCTTCAGCACCGGCGGATGCAACCGGTACGCGATGCGGGCGTCGGCGCCGAACCGCGCGCGGACCTGGCGTTCCTGCGCCGGATCCAGCGAAAGGCGCGCGACCTCGTACTCGTCCTTGTAGGCCATGAGCTTGTACAGATTCCGCGCTACCGCCTCGGTCAGCGCCGTCGAACCCGGGACCACGCCGGACTCGGCACGGCGCACCCGTTCGACCTGCTCCACATAGCGCCGCGCGTAGGCGACGTTCTGGTACGCGATCAGATCCGGCACCCGGACCCGCAGCAACCGCGCCAGTTCGGCGCTCTCGCCGACGGTGGACAGGAGTTCGCGGGCTTCCGGGGTCAGCGCGGGTTCCGGTTCGGGTTCTCCGCGCAAGCTCGCGAGCACGGCCGCCAGCGCCCTCTGGTCCGCGACCCATTGCCGACCGCGGCGGAACGCCTGCACGTTGGTCTCGACCCGAACCCCGTTGCGGGAGATGGCTTCTTCGATCGCCTCGGCCGGGATCGGCAGCGCGCCGCGCTGGTAGGCCACCCCGGTCAGCAGGAGGTTGGCGTATTGGTCCTGGCCGAACAACACCTCGGCCATTTCCCGGGCGTCCAGCGCCGTCACGGTTCCGGTCGCTTCGCGGAGCCGGTCGAGCAACGCCGTTTCCTCCGGGAAGGTGACGCTGGTGTCGGCGACCATCGCCCCGGTCGGGACCTTCGACGTCGAGACCACCGCGGTGGTCCGGCCCGAATCGGTGACGGCGAGGTAGCGCGGGTCCGCGGCGACGAGCACGTCGGCACCGAGGTAGAGGTCGCACTCGCCGTCGCTCGCCTTGTTCGCGTGCGCCGCGCCGATCTTGACGTCGGAGACGACCGCACCGCCCTTCTGTGCGAGCCCGGTCTGGTCCAGCGACCGCACCGGCAGCCCGGCGATGCTCGCCGCGGTCGCGAGGATCTGCGACAGCGTGACCACGCCCGAGCCGCCGACCCCGGTCACCCGCACCGTGAAGCGCTCAGCCGAGACCGTCCGCGTCGGCTCCGGAAGCGGTGCCGCCAACGGTTCGGCAAGCGGCCGTTTCCCCGCGCTCTTGCCGGGAAGCACGGTGAGGAACGACGGGCAATCCCCGTCCAGGCACGAGAAATCCTTGTTGCAGGACGACTGGTCGATCCGGGTCTTGCGGCCGAACTCGGTGTCGACCGGCTGCACCGAAAGGCAGTTCGACTTCTCCCCGCAGTCGCCGCAGCCCTCGCAGACGCGTTCGTTGATCACCGCGTGCTGCGGCGGTTCCGGGGCGAGCCCGCGCTTGCGTTTGCGGCGCAGTTCGGTCGCGCACTCCTGGTCGTGGATCAGCATCGTCACGCCCGGGACGCGGGCGAGCGTCTCCTGCGCTTCGGCCAGCCGGTCCCGGTGCCAGACCCGCACGCCGCGGCCCAGCCGCACCCGCCGGTACCGCGCCGGTTCCTCGGTCGTGACGATGATCCGGCGCACGCCCTCGGCCAGCATCGCCGCGATCACTTGGGGAACGGTCATGACCCCGGTTGGCTGCTGCCCGCCGGTCATCGCGACGGCCGAGTTGTACAGCAGTTTGTAGGTGATGTTGACCCCGGACGCGACGGCCGCGCGCACCGCCAGGCTGCCGGAGTGGTGGAAGGTGCCGTCACCGAGGTTCTGCACCAGGTGGTCGTCGCGCACGAATGGCGACATGCCGACCCATTGCGTGCCCTCGCCGCCCATCTGGGTCAGTCCGGTGATGTCGCCGTAGTCCTCGCGCCCGGTCATCAGAACCAGGCTGTGACATCCGATCCCCGCGCCGACCAGCGAACCCTCCGGCGTCTTCGTGGACGAGTTGTGCGGACAGCCCGAGCAGAAGTACGGCGTGCGCGCGGCGAGCGGAAGCGCGATCGTGCGTCGCGGGGCCCGCCAGGATTCCACCGACGGGAAGCCGCCGTGCGCACGCAATCGGACCGCGAGCGCCGCGGCGATGCGGTCCGGATCCAGTTCCCCGTCGGCCGGGACCAGCGCCGTGCCGTCGGGGCCGCGTTTGCCGGTGACCGCCGGTGCGTCGGCGCGGCCGTAGAGCAGATCCTTGATTGCGGTCTCGATGAAGGAACGTTTTTCTTCCACGACCACGATTTCGCGCAGTTCCGCCGCGAACCGGGTGACGATTTCGGGGTCGAGCGGGTGCACCATCGCGAGCCGCAGCAGCCGGACTCCGCGCCGCTCCCATTCGGACTCGTCCAGGCCCAGAATCTCCAGCGCCTGGCGGAGATCGTGATAGGTCTTGCCCGCGGCGACGATCCCGATCCGGGCGTCGCGACCGCCGACGATCGTGTTCAGCCTGTTGGCCGCGGCGTAGCGACGGGCGAGTTCGAGCCGCGCGCCGTCCCGGCTGCGCTCCAGCCTGCCGAGGTCCGGCTGCAGCATCCGGGCGGTCATCTCGTGGACGAACGGCCGCCCGTCGACCACCGGATCCGGTGCCACGGAACGGAACCGGCCGGGATCGACGCGCACGGCGCCGGTCCCGTCGGCGACGTTGGTGGCGATCTTGAACCCGACCCAGAGCCCGCAGGCCCGGGACAGCGCGACCGCGTGCTGCCCGAGGTCGAGCACCTCCTGCGGATCCGCCGGGTACAGCGTCGGCAGGCCCAGGTCGGCCAGCAGCAGTTCGGAGCTGCCGGGCACTGTCGAGGACTTCGCGCCCGGATCGTCGCCGACCAGCGCCAGCGCGCCGCCGAGGCGATGAGTGCCCATGAGATTGTTGTGCCGCAAGGCATCCGAGGCGCGGTCCAGGCCAGGCGACTTGCCGTACCAGTAGCCGGTGACGCCGTCGACCCGCCGGTTCTCCGACTGGGCCGCCAGCTGGGCGCCCTGCACCGCGGTGGCCGCCAGCTCCTCGTTGACGCCCGGTTTGAACACGACGTCGTGCTCGGCGAGCAGTTCGGCATGCTTGCCGAGTTCGAGGTCGTATCCGCCGAGCGGCGAGCCCTCGTAGCCGGACACGAACGCCGCCGTGCGCAGCCCCGCCCGCTGGTCGGCGCGGCGGACGTCGAAGGGCAGCCGGGCCAGCGCCTGGACGCCGGTCAGCTGGAACTGCCCTTCGACCGCGCGATAACGATCAGTCACGACGGAATTCCTCCCTCGGAAACCAGCGCCCGAAGCTGGTCCAGCACCGGCTCGACACCCGGCGTACCGGTCAACGGATGGATCGCCACGTGGTCAGCCCCCGCGGCGAGATGCTCGCGAACCCGCGCCGCCACCACTCGCGGATCACCGCAGACGACCAGCTCGTCCACCAGCCGGTCGCTTCCGCCGTCGGCGAAGTCAGCGTCGCCGAAACCCAAGGCACGCAAGTGATTCACGTAATTCCGCAGCGCCAGCCGGGTCGCGATGTGCTTCCGCGCCACCTCGCGCGCCCGCACAGCGTCTGGGTCGACAACCACCGCCTGTTCCGGAACGAGCAACGGTTCCGGGCCGAGCCGTTCCCGGGCGGCGGCGGTATGGGCGGGCGGCACGAAGAACGAGTGCATTCCGGCGGCCCGGTCGCGGGCGAGTTCCTGCATCCGGGGCCGCAACGCCGCCAGCACCCGCGGCACCGCGCGTTCCGGGCGCGGCCCCTGGTAACGGTCGCTGTCCAGCACATCGAGGTACTCGCGCAACGCCGTCAGCGGCCGGTCATGGCCGCTCCCGCGTCCGGCCTCCGCGTGGCTGGCGCCGAGGCCGAGCACGAACCGTCCGGGGAACGCCTCGCCGAGAGTCTGGGCCGCACCTTCAGTGGCGACCGCGTCCCGGGCCCAGATGGTGGCGACCCCAGTGGCCACGGTCAGCCGTGTGGTCGCCGACAGCAGCAACGCGGCGTTGGTGAAGATTTCCTTGTGCGCCGGGGATTCCCCGATCCACAGCGCACCGTACCCGAGGTCCTCGACCACCCGCGCCGCCTTCGCGGCCTCGGCGGCGGGGACCTCCGCCAGGACGGACAGCCACACGCCGACCGGTCCGATCCGGGCCGCCAGTTCACGAGACAGGTTCACGCCCGCTCCCCCGGCCCGAATTCCGGCAGCCACACCCCGTCGCCGGCCTCGCGGAACGACACGACGACCGGTTCGCCGAGCACGGGATCGCCGGAGCCGGTCCACGTCGTCGTCAGGTTCGGGCCGCTGTCGAGCCGGACCTGCACCACGACGTACGGCACGTCGTCGCCCTCGAAGTACCGCTTGTGGAACCGGACCCAGCTGTGCACCCGGCCGGTCCCGGCGTCGTTCGTCCACTCGACGTCGCGGCGGAAATCGCGCGGGCACACCGGCGACGGCGGCCAGAAGGCCTCGCCGCACGAGCCGCACACCGGCACGCGCAGTTCGCCGCGAGCCGCGCCGTCGAGGTGTTCGACGTCCTCGGGGTAGCGAAGCGGAAGAGGTCGCGCAGTGGTCATCGTGGTCACCGGTCCTTCGTGAAGACAGTCGAATCGCCGAACGGCGTCGCCCACTGGACGACTTCGCATCCGGTCACCTGGCGGTCGCCGGCCTGGCCGCGGATCTGGCGGACTGCCTCGGCCATGTGCCCCCAGCCGCAGAGGTGTGCCTCGGACAGCAGCCCGCCCGCGGTGTTCACCGGCAGTTCGCCGCCAAGCTCGATCCGGCCGTCCTGCAGCCATTCGAGAGCTTGGCCTTCGCCGGTGAAGCCGAATCGCTCCAGCACGAACACCACATTGGGCGAGAAAGCGTCGTAGAGCTGCAGCGAATCCACGTCGCCCGGCCCGGACAACCCCGCCATCGCGTACACCGGATGGTCCTCGACCCGGCGCTCGTCGCCTTGGGTGAACACGCCCAGCCCGGGCGGCGCGAAGATGAACTCGTCCCGGCCGGCGCGCAGGCCCTGCATGCCGGAGACGATCACCGCGGGCTGCCGCAGATCGCGCGCTCGCTCCACAGTGGTCACCAGCAGGCAGGCACCGCCGTCGCTGAGCAGCGCGAAGTCCGGACGGCGCAACGGTTCCACGATGTACGGTTGCGCGTCGTAATCCGCTTGTTCCAGCGGTTTGGTCATCTGCGCGTTCGGGTTGAGCCGCGCGTGACGGCGCATCGCCATCGGCACCGCGGAGATCAGCGCGGGGTCGACGCCGTACCGCTCGCAGTACCGGCGGAACGCCATCGCTGCGCCCGCGCCCGGAGCGGTCATGCCGTAATGCGGCAGTTCCCCGTGCGAGCCGCCGCCTTGCCGCAGCCCTTCCGCGTCGCCCGCGCCGCCGACCATGCCCAGTCCGGAAAAAGACACCCCGGCCAGGCAGGCGGCGACCTCGGTGGTGCCGAGCGCCACGGCCTGGGCGGCCGCTTGCAGCGCGGGACCGACGAAACGGCCGTGGCTCCAGGTCTGCACAGCGGCGCGGATCCGCAGTCCGAACGCCTCTGCCATCCGGTCGTAATCGATCGACAGCGGATAGCCGACGTTCGTGAACAGCCCGTCCACGTCCCCGGCGCTCAGCCCGGCGTCGTCCAGCCCGGACTGGAGCGCCTCGGCGGCCAGGTCGAGACCGCTGCGCGCGGATTTCCGGGACAGCTCGGTGATGCCGATCCCGACTATCGCCACCTGGCGTACCGGTCCTAGCGGCATGTTCGTTCCTTTCTCTAAGCGTCAGAGAATCGCGTGCGCGTTCGCGGGGCTGCCGACCCCGCGCGGCAGCGGCAGCACCCCGGAGACGAGGAGGAACTCGTAGCTCCCCCGCTCCGCGCACGCCCGCGCGAGCCGGTCCAGCAGCCACAGCTCGCCCAGCGGCATGCCCTGCAACGCGATCAGCCGGCGGTGCAGGAAGCCCTTGGCGCGGTTCACCGGGAAGACCTCGACGCCGACGTTGTCCATCGCGACCGCGGCGAACTCCCGGTCCCAGAGGTACCCGGCCATGTCCTTCGCCGACTCCAGCCCGGGGCAAGCGAAACCGGTGCCGATCGTGCCGCGCAGCGCGGCCCGCTCCCGCTCCGGCAGCTCCCGGTACCACTCCGTCCATCCGGTGCGGACTACGAGGATGTCCCCGGATTCGAAGACGGTTCCCTGCGCGGCGGCGACCTCGTCGAGCAGCGCGGCAGTGATCTCCACCGGCTCGGCCGGGGCGAGCGGCGTGCCTTGGGCCGCCAGGTGCCCGGCGACGTCGACCAGCACCCCGCGTCCGCCGAAGCCGTGCTCGGCCCACCGGTCGACGCCCAGCACCTCGCTGCTCGCCAGGTCGGCTTCGCTGCGGCCGCCCCAGTACCCGTGCCGTCCGGCGTTGATGTGTCGCAGCCCGTCCCACTGCGAGGAACCCTGCAGGTAGAACCCGTCCAGCCGGTCGTCGTGCCCGGCCGCGGTGTCCTCCACGACGTGCCGGAACAGCTCGCGTTCCTCGAACAGCCCGGGAGCGGGTTCGTCCAGCGGCAGGGTCAGCGAGATCATCTGCCCGCTGCGCACCGTCTTCGCCGCGGCGAGCCGCTGCTGCGGGCCGATCAGGTTGAGCGTGCCGATTTCGTCCGCGCGCCCCCACACGTCCCACGCGTGGTGCTCGTCGCGGTCCGGCAGCGTCGGCAGGTCCGCGAACGCCGGGGTGCGCCGCCCGGTCATCCCGCCGCCTCCAGCATCTCGCGCAGTTTGAGCTTGCTGACCTTTCCGGTGTGCGTCTGCGGCACCGCGGCCGAATCCAGCACCACGACCCGGGCGGGCACCTTGTAGCTCGCGGCCCGGGACCGGACGTACTCCCGCAGCCGGTCCGCCAGTTCGGTCCCGTCCGCGCCGCTGCGCTCGTCCGCGACGACGACGCAGGCCATCTCCTGGTCGCCGTCCGGAGTGGACAGTCCGAAGACGTACGCCTGGTCGACCTCGGCGTGCTCGCCGAGGATGCCCTCGATTTCCACCGGCGCGACGTTGATGCCCTTGATCTTGAGCATTTCCTTCCACCGGCCGCCGAACGACAGCCGCCCGTCCGCGTCGACCGACCCGAGGTCGCCGGTGCGGAACCAGCCGTCCGGGGAATGCGTGCCGCCGCTGACGTCCGACCCGCTGAGGTAGCCGTCGATCACGCAGCCCCGGATCTCGATCTCGCCGGTGGCGCCGGGCGGGCACACCGCCCCGGACTTGTCCACGATGCGGATCTCCTGGGTCGGCAGCCGCCTGCCCTGGGTGTGCAGCTTGACTTCCGGCAGGTCGCTCGCGTCGGTCATGGTCACGAAGCCGTAGGACTCGGTCAGCCCGTAGGCGCTGCACGCCTCGGTGATGCCGAGCCCTTCGATGGCCAGCCGCTTGTCCTCGGCGTTGAACCCGACCGGGCCGGTCCGCAGCGAGGAAATGTCCCGGCTGCCGAAACTCGGCGCGGCCAGCAGCGCCCGGACCGCCGTCGCGAGTCCATAGGAGACAGTGCACCGTTCGCGCTCGATGAAAGCCAGCGACGCGTCGCCGTCGACCTTCTCCTCGACGCACAAGGTCAGGCCGTGGCTCAGCGCGACCGGAAGCGCGTTGCAGGCGCCGTAGCCGAAGAACAACGGCATCGCGAACCACAGCCGGTCGCCCGGACCGACGTGCATCCGCTCGCCCATCTCGTATCCGTTGCGCAGCAGCTTGCCGTGTTCCAGCGGCACCGCCTTCGGCAGCGCCGTGCTGCCGCTGGTGTAGAGGATCATCGCGAGGTCGTCGGGTCCCGCGCTGCGTTCCGGAGCCGGGGCGGGCTCGAGCCCGGACGGGAACGGCTCGGCGGACGGCCAGAACAGCGCGCCCAGATACCCGTCGGCGCGGGCTCCGGGCTCGAAGACCTCGCTGTGCCCGGCCGCGGTGAGCTCGGCGAGCATGTCCTTGCCGAACACCTGCTGTTCGGTGACCACCAGCCGCAGGTCGGCGGTGCCGACCAGGTGCGCCAGCTCCGCCGACCGGTACCAGGTGTTGACCGGCACCGCGACCAGCCCGGCCCGCTGCGCGCCGAGCATCGTGACCAGCCAGCGCAGCCCGTTCGGGAGCAGGATCCCCACCCGCTCGCCCGGCCGCAGCCCCGCCGCGCGGAACGCGCCGGCCAGCTCGTCGCACCGCCGCGCGAACTCGGCGAAGGTCAGCCGCCCCTCGGGCGCGACCACCGCCTCCTCGCCGGGAAACAGCTTCGCCAGCGCCGCCAGCGCGTCCGGGAAAGTATCCGGGGCAACCACGTCGTTCCGCCTTTCGTTGTGGCCCGTCATCGGGCGTCCGGGTGCACGACCACGTCCGCACGCAGCAGGGTTCCGGTGTCCGGGTCGGCGTACTCCGCGAGTTCGACCCCCGGCCTCGGCTGGCACCACTGGCCGCGTTCGGCCAGCCGTTCGTGCGCCGGGCTCCGGCGCACCGCCAAGCCGTCTTCCCGGGGCCATTCCCGCCTGCTGGCACGGATTCGGTCCCGCTCGCGGTTGGTCTCGGCGAGGTCCGGGCGGCCCGCCGCGTCGAGCACGACGCCGTAGGAAACCCGCGCCGCGTCGGCCGTCACCACGCCCGCGCGCACATCCGCCGCGACCCGCTCTGGATCGCGTTCCAGCGGGTCGCCGTAGCCGCCACCGCCGCCGACCCGCAGCACCACCACGTCGCCGGCACCGACCGAAAGCCCGAACTGCTTTCCCTGCAACGGTTTCGGCGCAGCGGCGAGATCCTCGACGGCGCGCGGGACCTCGCCTCGGGCGAACGCCTCGTCTGCCTGGGCACCGGTGACCAGCGCCGAACCGCTGGTGGATCCGGGATAGCCGCCGAAGACCCCGCACGGCGGAACCTGCCAGCAGGCCGCCATGACGTGCTCCTGGCCGCCCGGCGTGTACCACGGCGTGAACGCGAGGTCGATGCCCGCGCCGCCCCGGGTCCGGCCCGGTCCGCCGGAGTTCGGGTTCAGCTTGCGCCACAGGTACAGCACCGGATAGGCGAGTTCGTTGATCTCGATGTCCGGAATGCTGTTCTGCGGCTGGGCGAGCACGCCGCTGACGTCCATGCCGTCCGCGATCGCCTGCGCGCCCGCTCCGCTGCCGCCGCCGTTCATGTCCGGGAACGGCACGAGCCGGCCAGATTCGTCGGGAGCGTAGAAGAAACTGGCGCTCCACGAGTCCTGCCACGGCGCGGTCACGTGCTCGCGGACGAAGGCGTTTTCGCTGCCTGCCTGGAGATCGGCGAGCAGCCTGGTGACCACCTTCCCGATCCGGAACCCGGTCTCGATGTGCCCGGCGCCCATCGGCGCGGGCTGGCGCGCGTCGCAGATCGTGCCCGGCCGGGTCACCACCTCGATCGGGCGCAGCGTCCCCTGGTTGATCGGCAGGTCCGGCAACAGGGTGATCAGCAGCGGGGAGACGACCGCGCCCAGCGTGGTCGCCGCGCTGACGTTGATGAACCCGTCGGTCTGCGGCGCGGACTCGGTCAGGTCGAACCGCAGCGTGTCCTCGCTGACGGTGAGCGTGCAGCGGATCGGATACAGCTCGTCGGCATGCCCGTTGTGCTCGGCGAATTCCTCGGCGGTGAACGTGCCCTTCGGCAGATCCGCGATCCTGCGCCGGACGGCCTGCTCGGCCAGGTCCTTGGCGGCCTCGACATACCGGCGGAAAGTGTCCGCCCCGTACTGCTCGACGAGCGCCTGCAGCCGTTCGTCGCAGCGGTGACAGGCGGCGATGAAGCACCGGATGTCGTTGAGCACCAGCTCCGGCACCCGGATGTTCGTCTCGATGATCCGCCACACGTCCTCGACCGGACGCCCCTGGTCGACGATCTTGACCCCGGGCAGCCGCAGCGCTTCGCCGTAGACCTCGGTGGCCGTCGGGTCCATCCCGCCGGGCGCGGCGCCGCCGAAATCGTTCACGTGCGCCTCGGCCCAGCACCACGCCACCAGCTGCTCGCCGAAGAAGATCGGCCGCACCACGCCGACGTCGACGGCGTGCGCGTTGCCGGTGGTGAACGGGTCGTTGCAGAGGAACATGTCGCCCGGCCGGATCTGCTCGCGGGGATACGTCGCGAGCAGGTGCCGGACCGCCTGGCGGGCCGCGCCCAGGTACATCGTGATGTAGCCGGCGTAGCTGATGATGTCGCCCTCGGCGTCGGCGATGAAGGTGGAGAAGTCCACCGCCTCCGCGATCGCGGGGCTGCCGGAGGCGCGCATCATCACCACGCCCATTTCCGCGGCGACGTTGTCCAGTGCCTTGGCGAGAATTTCGACGTCCACCGGGTCGAGCCCGGTCGCGGCGGCGGTCATGCGGTTTCCTCCCCGGTGCACCCGGTCGTCCGGGCGGTGTCGGTCAGCAGGTAGTTGCCCCAGCCGTCCACGTTCAGTTCCCAGCCCGCGGGCAGCGAGACGGTGGTCAGCGAGTGTTCGATCAGCGCCGGACCGGAAATCCTGGCCCCGGCGGTGATCCGCCGCGCGTCGTAGACGTCCACTTCGGGCTCTCCGGCCCGCCGGATCCGCCTGCGCCCGACCGGTTCGGCCGCGTCGCCGGTCAGCTCCTGCTTGGCCGGCTCGAAGAAGTCGACCCGGCCGGTCGCGGTGACCCGCACCGACATCAGTACCACCGGACTGCCCACCCAAGCCGTGCCCTCGCCGTACTCCTGCTCGTAGCGCGCGGCGAACCCGTCCTGGATCGCGACCAGGTCCGCTTCGCCGAACTCGTCCCGCCGCGGAATCGGCACCCGCAGTTCCCATTGCTGGCCAAGGAACTTGAAGTCGCCCTCCCAGCGGACGTCGATCCGGTCGCCCGAGTAGCCCGCGGTGTGCAACGCCTCGACGAGTTCCGCGTCGAGTTCCTTCAGCGCGGCGTGTACCGCCTCGGCCCCGCCGCCTTGCCACATCACCGAGCGCGCGCGGGTGCGCACGTCGTCGCTGGAAAGCAGCCCGCGGGCGGAGAACACCGCGGCTTCGGCCGGGATCACGATCTGCCGGATGCCGACCGAGCGGGCGATGTCCGCGGCGAACAGGCCGAGTGCGCCGCCGAAAGCCACCATCGCGAACCGGCGCGGATCGTGCCCGCGCTCCACCGTCACGGCGCGGACCGCGTTGCCCATGTCCGCGACCACCATCCGGTGCACCGCCGCCGCGGCCTGAACCGCGTCCACGCCCAGCGGTTTCCCGATCTCGCGGGCGAGGGCTTCGCTGGCACTGCCGGTGTCGAGCGCCCGGCGACCGTCCAGAAAGGACCCGGAATCCAGCAGCCCGAGCACCGCCGACGCGTCGGTCACCGTCGGACGGGCGCCGCCCTTGCCGTAGCAGATCGGCCCCGGCTCAGCTCCCGCGCTGTGCGGCCCGACCTGCGGAACTCCGCGCGAATCCAGCCACGCGATGCTGCCGCCGCCGGTGCCGATGGGCAGCACGTCGATCTTGGACAGCGCGGTCAGGAACCGCTCCCCCAGCATCACCCGCCGGGTGACGTTCGGAGTCGCGTCGCGCAGCACCGAGACGTCGAACGACGTGCCGCCCATGTCCGCGGTGACGATGTCCTTGAGGCCGAGCCGGTCAGCCAGCGCCCGCGCCCCGATCACGCCGCCGGCCGGTCCGGAGTCGATGAGCGTGATCGGCCGCTGCCGGGCTTCCGCCGCGCTCGACGTGCCGCCGAAGCCCTGCATGAACGCGACCGGTTCGCGCAGCCCGCGCGCCGCCAGCTCGCGCTCGATCCGCTCGGTGTACTCGGCGACCCGGATCCCGGTGAACGCGTTGAGCACCGTGGTCATCGTCCGCTCGTACTCCCGGATGACCGGGTGCAGCCGCGACGCGACGCTCAAGAACAGCTCCGGATGCTCGGCCTCGACGATCGAGGCGAGCAGTTCCTCGTGCTCCGGGTTCGCGAAGCCCCACAACAGGGACACGGCGATCGATTCGACGCCCTTGGCCGCCAGCGCTTCCACCGCCTCGCGCGCCCGCCGCTCGGTGAGCGGAACGACGACCCGGCCCTTGCGGTCGATCCGCTCGGGCACCTCGAGCACGTTCTCGCGGGCGACGATCTGCGGAAGGCTGAGCTGCTTGTGGTGGTCGCGGTGCGCGTTGCGGGCCGACCGCGCGATCAGCAGGTTGTCGCCGAAGCCCTGCGTGGTGATCAGCCCGACCTTCGCGCCGCGCAGTTCGGCGACGGCGTTCGTCACCACGGTCGTGCCGTTGACGAACCGCGTCGTCGCGGCGAGCAGCTCGGCCAGCGGCAACCCGACGCGAGCGGCGAGATTTTCCAGCGCGGCAAGCAGTCCCGCGGCGAGATCGTCCGGAACGGTGTCGGACTTGTCCGCATAGGACTGTCCGTCCGAGGCGAGCGCGACGACGTCGGTGAACGTACCGCCGATGTCGCACCCGATCTGAAACGTGACTTCGGAACGCAACGTCATTGTCCTTCCGTGGAACGGCTCCCGGCCTGCGAGCCAGATTAGACACGACACAGTGTCGAGTCAAGCGACAACTTGTCGATTCAGCGCAGATGCGCGGCGAACTCCGCGGAATCGGTGCCGGAGAAGGGTTCCCGGACGGCCCGCAGGACGGTGTCGATCCCCGCGCCCAGCATCGGTTCCGCGTAGGAGCGGAACTTCGCGGGCACGGACGCTCGTCCTTGCTCCCGGCTTTCCGCGGACACGACGCGTCCGTCGACGAGCCGGACTGCCACCCGCGCGTCTCGGCGCGCCGGAAAAGCCGCGTCCGCAGCGGGATCCACGGCTACCGAGATCCGCGCCGCCAGCTTCGCCAGCCCCGGATCGAGCGTTCCGGCATAGCGGTCCGGACGGATCGCGCCGTCGGTCAACGCGGCCGCCACCGCGAACTGCAGGCTCATCTGCCGGGAAATCGGTGCTGCCAAGGCAGTCGCGTTGTCACAGCCCGGATAGCGCGCCGCCACGCCGGACGTGTACACCGTGGCTTCGATGACCTGCTCGGGGTGGATTCCTTGTCCGGCAAGGACGATGGCCGCGTCGATCGGTTCCTGAGTCAACGCACAAGACGGGTACGCCTTGAAAAACGTCTGCGAGATCGCCATCCGGTCCAGCCGGACGTCCGGCGGCCGGGCTTCGTCCCGTGCGCCGCCGAATGCCTGGCGCAGGCCGAAAATCCCGTCCACCGCCGACGCCGCGCCAGTCGCGCCTTCCTGGGCGAGCAGTGCCGCGACGACGCCTGCCCGTGACGCTCCGGCGTTTTGGAAGAACACCTCGGTGGTCCCGTCGTGCGCCCACTGGCACAAGCCCGCAGCGGAGCTGGCAGCAATCCCGAACGCGTGCGCGGTGGCCACTGGACTGAGCCCCAGCAAATACGCTGCCGCAGCCGCGGCGCCAAAGGGACCGAAGACACTGCTGGCCCGCCATCCGCGTACACCGAACTCCTCGGTCAGCACCGCGGCCGAAACCTGCGCGATGGCCTCATAGCCGAGGACGATCGCCCGCAGCAGCGCGGGCAACGGCGAGCGCAGGCGTTCCCCGATCGCCAGCGCCGCCGGAATCACCACCGTCCCGGGATGCACCCGGCTTTCGGCATGCGTGTCCTCGTGCAGCAACGCATGGCAGGCAACGGAATTCGCGAACACCGCGTCCGCGAGCCCTGTCCTTCGGCCGCCGGTCGCCCAGATCGTGGCGTCGTCGCCGCTGCCCGCGATCGCCCTGGCCTGCCTGGCCCACGGCAGGTCGCGTCCGCCGTAGGCGCAGGCCAGTGCGTCGAGAAGACAGGTGCCGGCTTGGTCGATCAGCTCGCCGGTAATCCTCGGGGCCGCGGTGTCGAGTTGCTCAGCGAGATCGGTGAGCAACACGGGTCACACCCCTTCGGGAGACCGCTCGCTGACCGCCGGAGCCGGCTCCGCATCCTCCACCCGCTTGGTCGCGCGCCGCACGAACAACGCCGCGATCAAGCTCAACAGCGCACCGAACATCAGGAACAGCGCGGGCGCACGGTTGTCCCCGGTGGCTTGCACGAGCGTCTGACTGACATACAGCGCCGGACCGCCCAGCAACGTCGCCGCCAACGCGAACCCGACCGCGAACACGGTGGCGCGCACCCGGGCGGGAAGAACCTCCACATAGGACGCCGGAGCCACCGCCGTGTACAGCGCGGGCAGGACGCCGAGCAGCACCGTCATCCCGATGGCCGCGCCCAGGCTTTTCGCCGAGGAGAGCCCGATGAACAGCGGGTAGGCCAGCACGAAGGTGCCCGCGGACAGCCCGAGCAGCATCGGCCACCGGCCCCAGCGATCCGACAGCGGTCCGCCCAGCGCGACCAGCACGACCGCCACCGCGATGCTGATCACCGTCGCCAATGTGGCTTGCGACTGCGAGAACCCGAGACGGATCAAGTAGGTCTGCGCGTAGGTGAAGGCGACGTAGTAGCCGACCTGCTGGAACGCGGCGATGCCGAAGATCAGCACGATCAGCCGCCAGTGCGCGGTGAACGACTCCTTGACCGGCGAGGCGGGCACCTGCGTGCGGTGCTCCAGCGCCCGGAACTCGGGGGATTCGTCGAGCTGGGAACGGATGTAGAGCCCGACCAGGCCGAGCGGGAGGGCCAGCAGGAACGGGATCCGCCAGCCCCAGCTCGCCATCGCCGCGGGCGTCAGCAGGGTGCTCAGCAACAGCACCGCGCCCGCGGCCAGCAGCAGGCTCGCCACGCTCCCGATCTGCACGCGGCTGGTCATCGCGCCGCGCTTGCCGCGCGGGGTGAACTCGGCGGCGTAAGTCATCGCCGTGCCGTACTCGCCGCCCGCCGCGAGGCCCTGCAGCAACCGGAACAGCACCAGCAGGATCGGCGCCCAGACGCCGATCGACGCCACCGGCGGCAGCACGCCGATCGCCGCCGTGCTGCCCGCCATCAGCGCGACCGTGGCGACCAGCGCGGGTTTGCGCCCGATCCGGTCCGCGATCGAGCCGAACAGCAGCGAACCCAGCGGCCGCACCACGAAGGCGACGCCGAACACCGCGAAGGCGGACAGCAGCGCGACGCCCGGCTGTTGCGCGGGGAAGAACAGTTTCGAAAGCACGACCGTCAGAAAGCCGTAGACCGCGTAATCGTAGGTCTCGACGGTGTTGCCGATGGCGGACGCGAAAACCACGCGCCGCATCAGCGCCGGAGACGGAGCGGCGACGCCAGGACTGGAGGACATAGGGGACGCTCCCGAGTCGTCGTTGACAGGTGGGCGAAGACCGGCGTCTTCCCTGTCGACGCCTCGACACCAGGCGGGCAGGCCGCACAGGGCTGCGGCCGTCCTCGCCTGACCTGCGCGTTCACTGGCGGCACAGGTGTCCCCGGAAGAATAAGGACGACACTGTGTCGAGTCAAGCGTCAAGCTGTTGATCTAGCCGTTGGTTCAGTCGCGCTCCAGCCCCAGCGCGTCGACCCACAGCCCGGTCACCACGTCGAGCAGCTGCGTCCGCTCGATGACGAACACCTTCTGCACGATCGCGCGGAAACACACCTGGTCGAGCTGCACCATCAGCAGTTCGACCCGCAGCCGCCGCTCCTCGCGCCGCGCCTGCGGGAACTGGACGAGGTACTCCTCGAGCCCGCCGGCGAGCTGGTCGATCTGGTCCTTCCACCGGGCCGCGACCTCGAGGTCGCTGGCCATCGCCTCGTGGATCGCGGGCAGCAGCGCCGCCTGGCTCTCCCACCAGGACAGCGCCCCGTCGAGCCAGGCGCGCACGCTCGCCGCCCTGCCCTCGGCGAGCGCCCGCCCGAGCAGCGACCAGTACTGCGCGCTCTGGTCCTCGCGGACCGCGCGGTAGACCTCGGTGAACACCTCGGCCTTGTTGGTGAAGTGCAGGTAGAACGTCGCCCGGTTGACCTTCGCCGCCTTGGCGATGTCGCCGATCGAGGCCTGCCCGTAGCCCCGTTCCTCGAACACCTGCCGCGCCGCGGTGATGATCCGCTGCCGCGTCATCCTCCGCTGCTCCTCGCGCACCGAAAGCAGCTCCGTCGATTCATTCGACACGTTGTCGCCCACGCGCAGATGGTAACGCCGGGGTCTCCCCTACCCCTCACCCGACACGGGACGCCGCCTTGCCGGTGAAGCGGAACTCGATCGCGACCGGAATGTCCTTCAGCTCCAACGCTTCCTCGAGCCGCGGCAGGCTTTCTCCGGTGATGCGGCCGCGGATCTCGCCCAGATCGGCGTCCCGCTCGCAGGTGAGGATCAGCGCCAGCGACGGCGTCTCCCGGGTTCCGGCGAGCGACGCGCTCGCCTTGTGCACTCCGGGATGCCCGCGCAGCTCCTCGACGAACGGGGCCACCGCGTCGTCCGCGCGCAGTTCGGTGCGTCCGTAGGCGGGATCGGTTTCGAACCGCCACACTCCCGTGCGCGGCCGGTGCGCGAGCTGGGCCAGCAGCCAGCGCAGCGCGAGCAGCCCCGCCACGACGGCAGCCGCGGCGATCGCGTAGAACACCCAGGTGGGCGGCTCCGCGGTGCCCGGCACGAGCGGCGCTTCCGGATCGATGAGCCTGAGCACGCGGAAATGGGTAGCCAGACCGAATCCGCCCGCGGCGAGCAGCACCAGGCCGATCACCGCGAGCAGGAAGCGGTTGAGCGTGGCCGGGCGGTTCATGAGGCCTCCCTCGTCGCACGGACTCGCACCGACACGGCGGGCCGCCGGGCCGGCGAGATGTGGTCGAGCCGGGATTCGACGGCCGCGCGGACCGCGTCGGACAGGCCGTCCGGCCGGGTGCGGGCGGTCTTCACCCGCACCTTGACCTTGCGCGAACCGGTCTTGAGCCGCGCTTGCTCGACGCCGTCCACGTCCGTCGCGGCCGCGCGCAAGGCGGATCGGTAGCCCGTGGTGTCGGCCCCGGAATCCGGGTCTCCCGTCAGCGGGAGGATCCGGCGTTTGCCCGGCAGGAGCGCCGCCCACAGCAGCACCAGCCCGGCCAGGGCCACCGCGGCTGAGATCAGCGCCGGGACGAGGTCGGTCCAGCGCGCGTTGTGGACCGCGGTCGCGACCGCGCGATAGTCCAGCCACGGCTGGTTCCCGGTCAGCCGCTGGATCGCCGCGACAGCGACCAGGACGCACAACACCAGCAGCACCGCGGCGGTCAAGCTCGCCGGAAGAGACCGGCGGGTTCGGCGTTTCACTCCACCCTCCTCTGTCCCGCGGCCTCGGTGTGCAAGGCCGTCACCGTGATGCCGACGCGGCGGACCGGCATCCCGGTCAGTTCCTCGACCCGCCCGCGCAGATGGCCGCGCACCCGCTCGGTGGTCGCGCCGACCGGGGCCGGGTATTCGAGCGAGATCCGCACGTCCAGCTCCACCTCGCCGCCCGCGATCCGCGCGGACGTCTTCGCCGACCGGTCCAGCGCCTCACCGCCGAGGCTGATCCCGAGCGTCCGCCCGGCGGCCCCGCCCACCCGGTCGATCTCGCCCGCCGCGTGGGCGGCCAGCCGCTCGACGGTGTGCTCGCTGATCGTGAGGGTCCCCCGCTCCTCCGCTGCGACAGCCACGGCTCACCCCCGGTCGCGGCCGGTGAGCTGCGAGAGGTCGAGCTTGCCGTCGAGCAGGCGGCCGACGAGCAGTCCCGCCGCGCCCAGCACGAGGACCAGCAGGAACGCCCCGAACCCGCCGATCGCGGCGGCGAGGCCCAGCGCGAGGCCGGTGACCAGCCCCAATCCCGTTGCGTTCACGACACCGTCTCCTTCCGGTTTTCCGGCCCGGGTTCCCCCGCGGCCGGCACTTCGACGTCGGCGATCAGCACGTGCACCGGACGGCCGGGGGACGCGGCGGCCGCGCGCACCGCGGCCGCCACGTCGCCCGCCGAGAACGGGGCCCGGACCGTCACGCCGACGGTGACGTCCTCGTCGGTCACCCGGACTCCGCCCACCCGGCCGCCCGCCCCGAGCGTCGCGACCCGGCCGAACTCGCCGCCGTGCACGTCCGCCACCTCGGGCAGTTCGCGCACCGCGGCAACGATCCGGCGGGCCTCCTCAAGCGGGTTCATCGGTCCCGTCCGCTCACTGCACCCGGCCGCTGTCGCCGGACGCGTCCTCCTCGTCGTCCGACGGCAGGTGCAGGTCGCCGACGTTGATGTTGACCTCGACCACCTCGAGCCCGGTCATCCCCTCCACCGCGCTGATCACGTTCCGCCGGATCGAGCGCGCGACCTCCGCGATCGACACGCCGTACTCGACCACGATCTGCAGGTCCACCGCGGCCTGCTTCTCCCCCACCTCGACCGAAACGCCCTGTCCGGCCGACGCCGTCGCGCCCGGGATCCGCTCGCGCAGCGCCGAAAACGCCCGCGCCGCGCCGCCGCCGAGGTCGTACACGCCGGGGATCTCCCGCGTCGCGAGCCCGGCGATCTTCTGCACCACCACGTCCGCGACGGTGGTCGTCCCCTGCGAACTGGTCAGCGGACCGGCGTTGACCTTCTCCACGTCCTGGGTCTTGGCCGCCGTGTCAGTCGTCGAAGCCATCGATTCTCCTCCAGTCGGTTCCCGTTGTTCAGTTCATCGGATCGACCCCGCCGCCGCGCAAAACTCACTCCCCGAACGAGTGGCGACGATCACATCATCGGGTGAGTGACGATTCGGGATCCGCGTTGTCGTTCACTCTGACGCATTCCCGCGTTCGTTGTTCGGCAATGAAGGAGGGCACTCATGTCGATGGGCGACAAGATCGGCGCCAAGGCAGACGACTTCGGCGGCAAGGCCAAGGAGGCCGCCGGTTCGCTGACCGGCGACGAGAAGCTGGAGAACGAAGGCAAAGCCGACCAGGCGAAGGCCGGGATCAAGGAAGCCGCCGAAAACGTGAAGGACGCTCTCGGCGACGCGGCGGGCAAAGTCAAGAACGCGCTGAAGAAAGACTGACTTTCTCCTCGAGAACGCGGGATTCCGGCACGACGCCGGGGTCCCGCGTTCGCTTTTCGGCGGTCAGTGAGATTTTCTCGGCAGCTGCGGCGGGCGGCCCCGTTGCGGCGATGCACTGCCGCCGGGCTGCGTGGCTTTCTCCGCTCTCGCCGACGTACGTGAGGGGAACCCTGAGGGAATCAGATTCCCTCAGGGTTCCCCTCACGTACGTTCGCACCGCGCTCGCGGGCCTGGCGCGCGGCGGCGAGATCCGCCCCGCGCTCACCCGGCTAGTGAGAAAACCTCAACGCTGCAGCAGATTCGCCACCGCCGCGACGACCACGTCCGGCCGGTCGAGCGGGACGTCATGGGAACTGCGCTCAGCAGTGACCAGTGTCCGGTTCGGCGCGGCGTGCGCGAAGTCCTGCTGCGCCCGCCGCCACAACTGCGCGTCCTCGGGAGTCGGAAACGGCGTCTCGGCGGACACGATCACGGCCGCCGGAATGCCGGACGGCCAGGTCAGCTTGTGATACGCCGCGTGCACCGGCCCGTAGCCGTCGGCTTGGGCGAGCAACTGGCGCGTCTGCCGGGTGGACGGCGCCTTCTTGAGCTCTTCCACTTGTCTCTCGTTCAACGCCACTAATTTGGCGGTCTCAGCCGGGGTGAAGAACTGTGGCAGATTAGCGTCCACGAACACCGCGCCCGCAACCCAGCGCGGATGGCTCCGGGCGAAGGAAAAGGCGACTTCGCCCGCCAGCGAATGCGACACGAGAAAGACGTTTTCCGTTACTCCCAGCTGCGTCAGCCCCGCGGCGAGATCGGCGGCGGCATTGTCCGCCCGCCACGGGCCGGGTGCCTCGTCGCTTTTGCCTTCCCCGGCCCGGTCGTAGGCGATCACCTCGGATCCGGTCTTCGCCGCGAGTTCCGGAACGACCTTGCGCCATTCCGAAGAATCCATCCCGCCGCCCGCGTCGAGCACAATCGCGGGCAACCGGCCCGGAGTCACGGAAAACGCCATCTTGCGGCCATTCACCGGGACCAAGTGCGGTCCGGCGGCCGGAGGATCGGCCGCACCAGCGCACGCAGCCGCGCCGCCGATCGCGACAACCGCCGCCACCAGGGCAGCGAGCCGCGCTTTTCCCTGCCGTACACCAGAATTCGTCACTGGATCCCCCTCCACGCGCCAAGAAACAACCCCAGCGTTGCGAAGAATCCAGTCGAACGCGATACCGCTGGCTGCCCAAGCGCAGTAGGGGCAACCCCACCTCAGTCGCCGAGCGGAAGAGAGCGTTCTCCAGCCGCCGCGCGCCGTTCGGCCAGGTCTTTCTCCACTGTCGGGTAGATCCGCTCCAGCCGGTACGCCCAGAACAGAATGATCAACAGCACGAACAACGCCATCGGCACATAAACGAACAACGCGTTGATCGCGGACAGCGCCGAATCCGGCTGCGTATGGTTCAAACCGTTGTAGCCCGCCGCGCCCATGACCCAGCCGAGCACCGCCGCGCCCAGCCCGTACCCGAGCTTCTGCCCCATGCTGCCCGCGCTGTACAGCACGCCCTCCAGTCGGCGGCCGTTCTTCCACTCGCCGTACTCGATGGTGTCGGGCAGCATGCCCCAGATCGCGCCGAAGATCGGGATCCGCCCGATGCCGCGGAGAACCGAACCGGCGACCGCCAGGGTCATGTCCGTCGGGTCGATCGCGATGACCAGGGAACCCGCCACGAAGATCGCGGCGCCGACGATCATCGGCGCGACCTTGCCGAACCGCTGGTAGACCGGCTGCATGAACAGCATCCCGAGCAGCGCCGGGATGTAGAGCAGGAACGACATGAGCGCGGCGAACCCGGCGTTGCCCAGGAAGTACTGGGCGAAGTAGGCCGTCGCCCCGGTGTAGAGCGATTCCGCGACACTGAACACGATGAAGATCGCGAACAGCAGCAGCCAGTAACGGTTCCGGCCCGCGAGCTTCAGCGATTCAGCGATCCCCGGCTGGTCCTTCGGCGGCGCGGTGTCGACGAGACGTTCCCGCGTGTTGCGGAAGGTGATGAAGAACAGCACCGCCGCGACCGCACCGAACAGGCAGAACGTGATGATCCACGCGCGCTGGTCGTCGCCGAGCGCGCTCACCAGCGGCAGGGTGAGGACGGTGACGACCAGCGAGCCGAGGGTGGCGCCGAACATCCGGGTGACGTTGAGCCGGGACCGTTCGGTGAAGTCCCGCGTCATCCGGGTGTTCAGCGTTCCGTACGGGATCACCGCCGCGCTGAGGGCGATGTTCATCAGCGCGTAGGTGATCGCGATGTACACCAGCGTCGGCGCCGGGTCCATGCCCGGCACGGTGAACACCAGGATCAGCGCGACGGCGAACGGCCCGGCGGCCCACAGCACCCAGGGACGCGCCTTGCCCCAGCGGGTCGAGGTCCGGTCGACGATCGCGCCCATCCCGACGTCGACCACGCCGTCGAACAGCCGCGCGACGAGCACGATCGTGCCGACCGCCGACGCCGCGGCCCCGATCACGTTGGTGTAGAAGAAAACCACGTAGGTGGCCAGCGCGCCCCAGGCGATGTTCGTGGCCAGGTCACCGCCTCCGAAGGAGAGGCGTTCCTTCCGGCTCACCGTGGCGAATTCTTCGCTTCGTGCGCTCATCGTCGAGCGTCCCTTCGGATCGGGGTGGGGAGATCAGTGCTGGGTCGCGGCCAGCAGTTCGTCGGCGAGCGCGGCCAGGTCGAGGTCGTTCGCGCGCTCCACTTGGGCGACGGCGGCCGGGTCGATCGCTTCGATGCCGCGGTACGCGCCGGCGATCGCGGCCGCCATGCAGCCGATGGTGTCGCTGTCCCCGCCCGCGTTGGCCGCGAGCCGCGCGACGCGCACCGGATCCCCGCCGGCGGCAACGAAGAACCCGAGCGCCGCCGGCACCGCTTCCGCAGCGGGCAGGCCGACGCCGATTTCTCCGGCGATCAGGTCGATGGCGTGCTCGTCGTCGCGAGCCGTGATGGCCAGCGCGACCGCACGTTCGATCCGCCGCTCGACCGACGCGCCCGGCACGTCCCGGCCCTCGGTCCGGCCGAGTTCGGCACCCGCTCGCGCGCCGTCGACGGCCGCGCGGACGATGTCGACGATCTCCGCGCCGGGAGTGCACGCCCGCGCGACGGCGGCGGCGATGGCCGCGGCGCCCGCGACGCCGGGCGGCGTGTTGTGGCTGGGCACGCAGGTGGTGAACGCGGTGCGGACGGCCGCCTCCGGGTCGCCGTGGTGGAACAGCCCGACCGGCCCGACCCGCATCGCGGCCCCGTTGCTGGCGCCCTGGGTCATGATCGTCCCGGTCCGGCCGACCTCGCGCGGGTCCTCGCCGCGTTCCAGCCGGGCGATCGCCTCGCGGGTGGTCGGCCCGGCGAAGTGCGGGAAGTAGTTCTCGTTCTTCGACCATTCGATCAGCAGCCGCGCCATGTCGTCGGGGCTCAGCGCGGCTCCGGTGCGGGCGAGCAGCCGGGTCAGCAGGATCATCTGGCTGGAGTCGTCGGTGATCTGCGCGGCGGCGCGGCCCTTGGCGTAGGGCGCGCCCGGGAGCGGGGCGTGGAGCTCGGTGACGTAACCGCCGAACGCGGCGCGGATCTGGTCCCGGCTCAGTTCCTCGGTCGGCGCGCCGAGCGCGTCGGCCAGGCAGGCCGCGGCGAGACTGCCGTGGATCTGGGAACGCAGCACAGAATTCAACTCGGTTACCTCTCAGTCGTGATCGTGATCAAGTCGTCTGGCCACCCGCCGCGCTGCGAGCCGGACAGATAGGTGCGGCCGCCGACAGCGGTCACGCACCGGGTCGCCTGGGCCACCGCCCGGCGAAGGCTTTCGGACACTCCGGCCCCGGCCAGCAACGCGCCCAGGAACGCCCCGGCCAGCGCGTCACCGGCCCCGGTCGTGTCGACGGCGGTCACCTCGCCGGTCAACCGCGCGCGATGCACGACCCCGTCGCGGTCCACAGTGGACGCTCCGTGCGCGCCTTCGCTGAGGACAACGAGTTCCGCGCCGAGCCGGATCACCCGCTGGGCCGCTTCCCGCGGAGTGGCAGCGAGTTTGGCCGCCGAAGCGGCATTCAGGAAGACGATGTCGCTGAGCCCGAGCAGCCGCGCGAACTCCGGCTGGCCGGGTTCGAACGCGTCCGGTTCGAGATCGACGGCGACCCGCGCCCCGCGCTCCCGGCCGAGTTCGGCGACGGCGGCCGCCCACTCGAGATCGTCGGCCAGCGGAGCCACGATGTCCGCCCCTGCCAGGACCGACGCGTCGATCTCCTCGATCGCCGGAATCTTGATCCCGGTGTCCGCGCCGGTCAGCGCCTTCTCGCCGCTCGCGTCGAGCTGGACGAAACACATCCAGGTCGGATGCTCGAGGTCGCGGAGCGAATGCTCGAGCGACACCCCGAGCCTGCTGAGTTCGGCCAGCGCGGCGTCAGTGTCCGGCCCCGCTCCGGTCTTGGTGATCAGGTCGACCGCGATGCCGTGCCGCGCGGCCGCCGCGGCGAGGTTGGCGCTCATCCCGCCGCCGTAGACGCCGGACAGGGAGCCGATGGCCTTGTTGTCGTTGCCCGCGATGTGCGGGACCTGGACGAAGTAGTCGATGCTCGCGTCCCCCACGACGACGAGCCGCGGCCCGGCGCTCATCGCTCGCTTCTGAGGTCGATGTCGAGGTGGTAGCGATCGCCGCGCAGGATGTAGCGGGTGAACTCCACCGGCCGCTGATCAGCGCCGAACGACGTGCGCTCGCGGAGCATCGCCGCGACCCCGGGCTCGACCTGGAGCCGTTCGGCCTCCGCCGCGGAGAGATTGACGGCGCTGACCCGCTCCCGCGCGTGCGTGGGCTGCGCGTCGCGGCCGGAGAGGAACGCGTACAGCGAATCCCCGGTGAACTCGGCGAAGTCGATCCCGGGCTGAGGCGAAAGATAATGGTCGAGGAAGACGAACGGATCGTCGCCGATCCAGTACCGCCGCTCGATGTGGCTCACCGTGTCGCCGGTTTCGAGGTCGAGCGCCTTGGCAACCGCTTCGGCTGCGGGTTCCTCGGCATTGCTGAGCAACTCGGGCCGGATCGCGAAACCGCGCTGCCGCAGCTCGCGCCCCAGACCGAGCATCGGGCTCATCGCCCGGATCTCGTTCGACGCGACGATGCTGCCGCGACCATGGAACCGCTCCACGAGCCCGAGCCGCTGCAACTCCTGAAAGGCGCGCCGGACGGACGTCTGGGACACCCCGTACTGCGCCCGCAACTGACTCTCCGACGGCAGCCAGTCCCCCGGCTTCAGCCTGCCGCTGAGGATGTCGCGCTGGATCTCGCTCTGAATCGTGCGATAAAGCGGCGCACGGCTGGGTCGACCGGTCATACAACTTAGTGTACTAAGTGTGTCAACTGGCTCGCCGAGGCTTCCGGGAGCACTTTTCGACGACGAGCCGAACCGGTCGCGTAACAGGCTTCCGGCTCCCGCCGACTCGATGGGCACCAGTCGGATCGGTCGGGCACCCAGCGAACGACCAGTCCGCGCTGGGACGGCCGTGGAGGTTGAACCGCGATGACGCAGCGAAAACGACCTGGCAAGCGCGTGCTCCTCGCCGCACTCTGCGCATTCGCCGGTGCCGCGTGCGCAGGCCCCCAATCAGCGAGTCCGCCCGGCACGCCGTCCTCATCGGCCGCGGCTTCCAGTACTCCCTCGCCCGCCAGCCCGTCGCCGTCGACCCCGACCGCTGCCCCCAGCGCCGCGGAAGCACCGGCGACAACCACGCCGTACGCATCGCTTCCGGCTGGCTATCCCAAAGTCGTGCAGGTCTCGTCATTGCCCAGCCAGGTGCGCAATTGGTTCCAAATGCAGGGCACCACCCGAGCCGTCCAGCTCGCCCCGGGAGTGTGGACCGCGCTCCAGGACGGCGCGACCGTCGAAGATGCCGTAAACACAGACGTACTCGACGGCTTCTGCAGCTCGATCAAGGCTTTCGAACGCGTCTACCGAAGCGGCCGCATCCATTCCGGCGCCTGCTGGTGAGCCCGCGGTCCCCCGCACAGGACGCCCCATCAGGATCCGGGCGAGAATTTCCCTTGCACATCGCCCCGTCCCCCCTCCAACGTCCACTTCGGAACACCCCCGCTCCGGTATAGTCGGGCCAATGCGAACCCCTCCCTCCCCCGATTCCGGCGCTGCGCCCGATCCCGCGCAGCTGCTCGGGGCAAGGGTGCGCGAGCTGCGGCGCGGCCGAGGGCTCACCCTGAAGCAGGTCGGCGAGGTTTCCCGTCTCTCGCACGCTTTTCTCAGCCAGTTCGAGCGCGGGCTGGCCGCCGCGAGCGTCAGCACGTTGCAGCGGATCGCGGTCGCGCTGGACACCACGGTGTCGGCACTCCTCGCGGGTCCCGCCGAGCAGGGCGTGGGATTGCTGCGCGCCGACGAGGGAATGGTGATGCCGGGGGCCGAAATCCCGACCGGGTCCACCGCGCGGGCGTTGTCCAGGGCAGGGTTTCCGGTGCAGCCCATCGAATACACCGGCGGGCCGGCGGAGTTCGGCGAGTATTTCGAGCACGTCGGGCAGGAGATGCTGTACGTCGTCACCGGGCGGATCGAGCTGGATTTCGCCGACGGGCGCCGCGAGCAGCTGGGCGAGGCGGACGTGGCCACCTATCCCGGGTCGCGGCCGCATCGCTGGCGCAGGCTGGGCGACGAACCGGTCCGGGTCCTGCTGATCAACGCCGGGGAATGACCGCGCGGCCGGGAGAAGCCGCGCGGTCCGGAAAAACCAGGCTCAGCGCAGCAGCGGCACGACCTGCTCGCTGAAGCGCCGCATCTGCTCGGCGGCCATGTCGTAGGTGTGCCCGGGGAAATGCGGGAACACCACGAGCTGTTCGAGGCCGAGCGTGTCCTTGTGGTGCTGCACGATCTCCGCGACCTCTTCCGGCGTGCCGACCGCCCAGCACTTCTGCCGCGTGGACTGCTCCAGCGTCGGCACCAGCCCGGCCGGGGCCCGGTTGCCGTCGTCGCCGCGGTAGCCGCTGCTCCAGCCGAACGGGGCGAGCAGGTTCCAGAACTCGTCGTGCCCGATCCGCCCGGTGCGCCAGGCCTCCTCGTGGGTGTCGGCGATGTGCACCGGCAGCACCAGAATGCGGTTCTGCCCCGGGGCCAGCCGGGTGCCGTGGCGCTGTTCGTACAGTTCGGCGTAGCGCTCCCACTGCTCGCGGATGTATCCGTGGTACTGGTTCCACCAGACACAGCCGTGGCCCACCTCGGCCGCGTAGTCCAAAGTGGGCGGACTGGTGACCGCCTGCCAGATCTCGACCGGATGCAGCGGACCCGGCACCAGCGTCAGCGTGTCCGCCTCGTGGTCCGGGTCGCGGTTGTCCGGCGGCGGCAGTTCGAAGAACTTCCCGTTGTACGAGAAGGTTTCCTGGCTCAACGCGGTGCGCACGATGTCCATGTACTCCGCGAACACCTCGCGGTTGTGCGCGTCGATGACCTTGCGTTCCTCGCTGGACGTCATCACGCCGATGTCCGCCTGATGCGCGGTGAGGCTGCGCAATTCGCGCGACACCGTGCCCCGCCCGACGCCGAGCACCGCCCGTCCGCGGGAGAGGTTGAGCAGGCTGCTGAAATCCTCGGCCAGCCGCAGCGGATTCCACTGCGGGACGATGCTGAACATCGAGCCCAGCCGGATCCGCGACGTCCGCGCGGCCAGATGCGCTTCGAGCAGCATCGCGTTCGGCACGACCTCGTAGCCCTCGTGCTGGAAATGGTGCTCGGCCAGCCAATAGCTGTCGTATCCCAGCTCCTCGGCCAGCTCGCCCATCCCGACCAGCCGCTCGTGCGCGTGCCACACCTGCTCGCGGGTGGCGCGGCGGCGCGCGGCGGGCACCGGGTTCCCGGCCAGCACGTCCGGCATCTCGACCGAGCCGAAGAAAAACACTCCGTGCCGCACAGCGCCTCCATCCCGCCCGGGCTCGGCCGGGTCGTCCGCAAAGAATGTAAGTAATATCAACACTGTGCGGCGCGACCTGCGGAGTGTCAAGCCCCAAGCAGCCTCTTGACATCTCGGGAAGCCGCAGCGCAGGCTGTGGCATCCGTGTTACCTATATCAACACTTCCGCCGCAGGGGGCTCTTCCGCTGGAGGACAGATGGTCAAAGACGCCCAGGCAGTCCGCCCACCCGCCGTGTCCGTCGAGCACCACGGCATCGAAAGGATTCCCGACGACCAGCGCCACGGTTCGCCGCGCTCCGCCTTTTCCCTGTGGTTCGCGGGAAATCTGCAGTACTCGGCGCTCGCGGTCGGCGCCATTCCCACCGCGTTCCTCGGCCTCGGGTTCGGCGAAGCCGTCCTCTCGCTGGCCATCGGCATCCTGATCGGCAGCGTGCTGCTGGGCTTCGCCGCGTCGATGGGCCCGCGCGCCGGCGTGCCGCAGATGATCCAGTCGCGGATTCCGTTCGGCTACTACGGCAATTTCCTGCCGGTGCTGCTCCTGTGCCTGACCGGGCTCGGCTACTTCGCGGTCAACACCGTGCTCGGCGCCTACATCGTCCGCGAGCTGTTCGGGCTGCCGTTCCTGGTTTCGCTCGTCGCGGTGGCGGCGGTGCAGATCGTCATCGCGATCGTCGGGCACGATCTGGTGCACCAGGCCGAACGTTTCCTCGCGATCGTCGCGTCCGTGCTCTTCGTGATCCTCACCTGGTACGGCCTGGCGAAAGGCGATCTCGCCGCGTCCGGAGACGTCCTGCACCGCGGCGCGGGCGGGGTCGCCGGCGGCATGCTGACCACCGTCGCGCTCGCTTCGACCAGGACGTTCGGCTGGTCGATCGGCGGCTCGGACTACACGCGTTACCTGCCGCGCGACACGTCCCGGCGGCGCGTGCTGCTCGCGGCGTTCTCCGGCGCGTCGCTGGCCGGGCTGTGGATGGCGGTCGTCGGCGCGGCGATCGGCACTGTGATCACTGTGGACAGTCCGACCGACCTGGTGGCGAAGCTGATCCCGGCCGGCCTCGCCGCCGTGATCCTGGTGGCGCTGCTCGCGGCTTCGATCTCCGGCAGTGTCCTGGACATCTACACCGCTTCGCTCGGACTGCTGATGGTCGGCGCGAAGGTGCGCCGCTGGATCTCCGCGATCATCATCGGCGTACTGGGCACCGCGGTCGGTTTCATCGCCGGGCACAACGCCGGATCGGTCTTCGGCACCTTCCAGAATTTCCTGTTCCTGATGGGTTACTGGATCGGCCCCTGGCTCGGGATCGTCGTCGTGGACGCAGTGGTCTTCGGCCGCCAGGAGATCGATCCGCAGCGGTATTTCGACCGAACCCGGCGGTTCCGGCCGGGCCTGGCGACGTTCGTGATCGCCATCGCGGTCTCCGTGCCGTTCATGGACCAAAGCCTTTACACCGGCGTTTTCGCGGCCCGTTTCCCGCAGTTCGGCGACCTCACCCCGTGGGTCGCGGGTGCGGTCGCCGCCTTGGCCTACTACCTCATCCGACGCTACCGGAAGGCCGACGAGTGACGAAACAAGCGCTTGGCCCCCTGAAATACGGCACCACGGTCATGCCCTGGGGCAGAGGAGCCGCGGCGGGCGGCTTCGTCTTCCTCAGCGGAATCGACGGCGTCACCGACGAGCACGGCCGGCCCGCCCACGGCGTCGCCGCGCAGACCCTGGTGACGCTCAACCGGGTGCACCGGCTGCTCGCCGACGCGGGCGCGGAGTTCGAGGACATCGTGCAGTTCGACCAGTTCCTCGCCGATCCCGCCGACCGCGCGGAGTACATGCGGGTGCGCGACGAATGGCTGGCCGAGCACGCACCGAAGCTGCTGTCCGAACGTTCGTACGCGTCGCTGCTGATCTATCCCCCGCTGGCCACCCCCGAGATGCGGGTGGAAATCCGGGTCGTCGCCTATCTCGGTGCTTGAAGGAGATTCCCTATGGCTTCACGGTTTTTCGCCGAACTTCGGGCGTCGCAGGTCGAGTCCGCCTGCGGCCCGTCCTCGGTCGCGGTGCTGCCCGTCGGCGCCATCGAACAGCACGGCCCGCACCTCCCGCTGGCCACCGACGCGCTCGTCGCCGAAGCGGTGTCGAAGGAAATCGTTGCCACGCACGACGAAGACCTCTGGCTGCTGCCGACCCTCAGCTACGGCCGCTCCGTCGAACACACCTGGGCGGCGGGTACCCTGTCTCTGTCCACGGCGACCTTCGCCGCGGTACTCGACGACATCGGACGTTCAGTCGCCGCGGCCGGAATCCGCCGGATCGTCCTGGTGAACGGCCACGGCGGGAACGTGTCCGAAATCCAAACCGCGCTGCGCGATCTGCGCTTGGCCTACGGCCTGCTGACTTTCAGTATCAACGTCTTCCTCCCCGAGGAGCACGACCCGGCTTGGGCCGCGAGCGAAACCGGTCTCGGAATCCACGGCGGCGCCGCGGAAACGTCCCTGATGCTGCACCTGCGCCCCGACCTGGTCGACCTCTCCGCGGCAGAACGGCGGATCCCCGCGCAGATGGCCGACAACGTCCACGCCCGCTTCGGCGGCAGTGTCGCTTTCGGCTGGCTGGCCAACGATTTCGGCGCCGAGGGCTACCTCGGCGACCCGACCCTGGCCAGCGTCGAAGCGGGCGCGAGCGGGTTCAAGTCGATGGTCGCCACCTTGGGCGACCAGCTCGCGGAAGTCGCCCGCTTCGATTTCCCCGACTCCGCTCGATGACTCACTCCCTCTCGCCGCAGGAAGCCGGTTCGCCATGCATACACCCCTGATCGTCGGCATCGGCGGCACTGTCCGCCCCGATTCCTCCTCCGAACGAGCCCTCCGCACGGTGCTCGACAACGTGCGGGCACACGGGGCCCGCACCGAACTGTTCACCGCGCGCGAGCTCGATTTCGCCATGTACGAACCGGATCTCGCGCACCGCTCCCCGTCCGCGACCGCGTTCCTCGACGCCGTCCGCCGCGCCGACGGCGTGCTGATTTCGACGCCCGGATACCACGGCGGATTGTCCGGCCTGCTCAAGAACGCGCTGGACTACCTCCAGGATCTCGCCGACGACGACCGCCCCTACCTGCACGGACGCGCCGTCGGATGCATCGTCAGCGCGTACGGGCCGCAAGCCGGGGTCACGACGTTGACGTCGCTGCGCTCGACCGTGCACGCCCTGCGCGGCTGGCCGACCCCGCTCGGCGTCGTGGTCGACTCGACGACCCAGCCGTTCGCCGCCGACGGCCGCGTCACCGACCGGAAACTCGCCGCCCAGCTCGCGACCGTCGCCGAGCAGGTCGCCCGGTTCGCGACCGCAGAGATCCGGACGGTCGCATGACGCTCTCGCTCGACGCACGCCCCGTCGACGCCGCCCTCGACGCGCTCTCGGCCGGACAGCCGATCGTGCTCACCACCCCCGGCGACGCGGCCCTCGTCCTGCCCGCGGCGGAGGCCTCCACGAGGGCGCTGGCGTTCGTCATCCGGCACTCGTCCGGACTGGTCGGCGTCGCACTGCCCGGCGACCGGTGCGACGCACTCGAACTGCCGCCGATGCGACCGACCTTCCGCCACGACGGCGGCCCTGGCTGGTGCGTCGCGGTCGACGCCGCGACAGGCGTCACCACCGGGATTTCCGCCGCGGACCGGGCCGAGACGATCCGCCGCCTCGCCGACCGCGCGACCCGGCCGGACGACCTCAACCGGCCCGGGCACGTGCTGCCGTACGCCATCCGTCCACACGGGGTTTACGGCATCCCCGAAGCGGGGGTCGACCTGTGCCAGCGGGCCGGACTGCCCGCTGCGGCTGCTTTTGCCGCGCTGGTCAGCCCGGAAGATCCGACGCGGATGGCTGGGGCGGACGAGGCAGTTGTCTTCGCCGCGGCGCACAGGTTGGCGGTGCTTGGTTCGGCCGATGTTCTCGGGAATGGCTCGGGCGATCTCCGATACGGATGAAGGCCCCCGACATTACAACCAGTAGCGCGGCGAATGCACCCTGTTACTACAGGACCATCCGTTCCAGCGAAACCGGGCCAGAAACACCCGGCCGGGCAAGCCGTTTCCCTTTCGTGGCCGGGAATCCGGCCCGGTTTCCTGCGCATGGTCGGCCGCGGGTCACCGCCGCCGCCTCAGCCGTACCCTCGCCTGCCCCGATCCAGGCATGGAAAGACACTGTGCGTAGCGACCGCGGGGCGATTTCCCTTACCGCGCGCGATAATCAGTCGACAGCGGCGGCCTGGTGCGCATCCTGGCCGGTGCGGGCAGCGGGAAAACCGACGCCGAGCTGATCCGCCGCGAGCGCGGTGCCTTCCAGCCGCGCGCGGATCTTGGCGAACGCGGTCTGCCGCGAGGTCGATTGGTCGTCCGCGAACGGGGAAAAGCCGCAGTCGTCACAGGTTCCGAGCTGCTCCACCGGGATATGACGAGCAGCGCGCAGAACCCGGTCGCGCACCACTTCGGCCGTCTCCACGCGCGGGTCGATCGGGTCGATCACCCCGACGAACACGCGGACTCCCGGCCTGAGCTGATCCGCGATGACGCGCAGGACCCGGTCCGGATCGGGCTCGCTGGCCAGTTGAACATAGAAATTGCCGACGGTGTGCCGGAACAGCGTCGGGAGCAGGTCGGCGTAGTCGACGTCGAGGCTGTGCGTCGAGTCCAGATCGCCGCCGGGGCAGGTGTGGACGCCGATGCGCGCCTGCTCGGATTCGCTGAACCTCGCCAGGACCCGGTTGTTCAGCTCGACGAAATCGCGCAGCACCTGGCCGCTGGGATCGAGTTTGAGCGACAGGCGTCCCTCGGTGAAATCCAGCTGGACGACGTGCGCGCCCGCGTCGAGGCACCCGCGGATATCGGCCTCGGCCCCGTCGACCAGGTCTTCGAGGAATTTCTCGCGCGAATAGCCGTCGATGCCCGAGGCCGGGTAAAGCAGCGACAGCGCGGAAGGCGCGATAACCGCTTGTTTCACTGGAATATTCGTGCACTGCCGCGCGGCCCGCACATACTGCTCGGCGTGCTCCTGGTAACGGAACGGCCCGGAGGTCAAACAGGGCAGCTGCCGCTGGTGGCCGTCGGCGAACGGGATGACGACGCCGTCCGCGGAAAGGTTGCCCGAGCCCGCGATCGGGTAGGTGACGAAGCTGGGTTTGCGCTGCTCGCCGTCGGTGACCACGGTCGCGCCCAGCTCCGCCTGCGTTTCGATGGTCTCGCGGACGGCCCGGTCGAGAACGGAGGCGAAGGCCGCGTCGCCGAGCTGCCCGCTTTGGCGCGCGGCGAGAGCGCCGAGCAATTCGGGCGAACGCGGAATGCTGCCGATGGGTTCGGAAGGAATGGTCATGCGGCGAGCCTAGGAGCGGCAGCACGGAGCGGAACAGGAAAGAAACACCGGAGAACGCCGTTCTCCTTCTTTCGAGCCATTACCGGTTCGAAAGTGTTGACACGGCACTTCGGCGAGAAAAGCGCTTTATTGGCACAGTGCAAAAAGCATTTTCACCAGCAACACAAAACCGAGGGGGCGGCGGCCCGTTCCAGCCGCCGCCCCCTCGATCAGCGTGTGCTCAACGCCAGCCCAGCTCCGGAGCGACGTGCGTCAGGATGCTCTCCAGCACATGGGCGTTGTAGTCGACACCCAGCTGGTTCGGCACGGTCAGCAGCAAGGTGTCCGCGGCCTGCACGGCCTCGTCCTCCTTCAGTTCCCGCACCAGTTCGTCCGGTTCGGCGGCGTACGAGCGGCCGAAGATCGCCCGGGTGTTTTCGTCGATCATGCCGATCTGGTCGCGCGAGTTGCGGTCGCTGCCGAAGTACGCGCGGTCCAGGTCGTTGGTCAGCGCGAAGATGCTGCGGCTGACCGAAACGCGCGGCTCGCGTTCGTGGCCCGCCTCCTTCCACGCCTCGCGGTAGGCCTCGATCTGCTTGCGCTGCTGGACGTGCAGCGGTTCGCCCGTCTCGTCGTCCTTGAGCGTGGAACTCTGCAGGTTCATGCCGAGTTTCGCCGCCCAGACGGCCGTCGCGTTCGAGCCCGAACCCCACCAGATGCGGTCGCGCAGCCCCTCGGAGTGCGGTTCGAGCCGGAGCAGGCCCGGCGGGTTGGCGAACATCGGCCGCGGGTTGGGCTTCGCGAAGCCCTCGCCTTCGAGGAGCTTCAGGAAGACCTCGACGCGGTCGCGGGCCATGTCCGCGTCGGTCTCGCCCTCCGCGGGGGCGTAGCCGAAGTACCGCCAGCCGTCGATCACCTGCTCGGGGGATCCCCGGCTCACGCCGAGCTGGAGCCTGCCCCGCGAGATGAGGTCGGCGGCGCCGGCGTCCTCGACCATGTACAGCGGGTTCTCGTACCGCATGTCGATCACGCCGGTGCCGATCTCGATCTTCGACGTCCGCGCGCCGATGGCCGCGAGCAGCGGGAACGGGCTGCCCGCCTGCCGCGCGAAGTGGTGCACGCGGAAGTACGCGCCGTCGACGCCCAGCTCCTCGGCCGCGACCGCGAGGTCGATCGACTGGTGCAGGAAGTCGGCGGCCGACCGGGTCTCGGAGTGCGGGCTCGGCGACCAGTGGCCGAACGACAGGAAGCCAATGTCCTTCACGCATCGTCAAACGTTCAACTACCCCGTCTCATTCCCCGGCCGCCGCCGCGGCGCCGGAACGTGCCGGTGCGGGGCGGCTGAGTGCCCGGTCGACCACGTTCCGCAACACCTGCGCCACCACCGGGTCCACCCGGACGGCGCCGTTGAACGTCAGCGACGACGCGCTGAACACGAACCCGCCGCCGGGCAGTTCCTTGCACGCCATCGCGGCGCCCGCGCGGTCGGTCGGGTTCGTGCCCTGCGCGATGACCCCGCTCGGCGGCACCTCGCCGTCGAGGCCTTGGAGGGTGTCGAACTCCCAGGCGCTCGCCGCGCCGTTGCGGCCGTGCGCGCCGAACTCGCTGCCGACCGTCAGGCCGGTCCCGGCCAGGAACGGGTGGTCGCGCAGCACGCGGTACGGCGCGAAGGTCATCCAGCCGTCGTATTCGAAATTCACCCCGAGCAGCTGCGACTCCGGCAGGTCGTAGTGGTCTAGGAACAGGTCGCGGCTGCCGTCGGCGGCACGGAACGTCAGCGTGGTGCCCGCGGCGTCGAACTCCGCGCGTTCGTAGATCTGGTTGCCGCCGGTGGCGATCACGCTGCCGCCGGCCGCGAGGTAGCCGGCCAGGTTGGTGCGCATGGCCATCGAGAAGTACTCCGGGTGCGAGCCGAGCACGACGGCGCTGTAGTCCTCGAGCCAGCCGCCGGTGTGCAGGTCGTGGTCGGTGTAGCAGTCGAACCCGACCTGCTCGGCACTCAGCCAGCGCAGCAGTTCCAGATCGCTGTAGAGCTCCAGGTCGTACTGGCCTTTCGGCGCGATCAGCCAGGTGTAGCTGGGCCGCAGGAACGAGATCACGCGGCGGACGCCGTCCTGGCCCTCGGAGTACTGGTCGTGCCCGCTCCAGCCGTTGTACGCGTGGTAGGTGTTGGTCGGCAGGACAACGGCGATCTTCTGCGCGGGCGCCGCGGGCCGCACCACGAACGGGATGTGCTGCACCCGGCCGAACCGGCCGGTCAGCCGCGCCGCGTACACCCCGGACGGCCAGGTCGTGGGGATGTCCGCGGCGTAGCGCTCGGCCCAGCCGCATCCGGCGGACCGGTAGTTCGCGCCCACCATCTGCAGGCCGCCGGTGACAGTGGTCGTCCCGGTGACCGCCTCCGGGGTGTCCCCGCCGGGCGCGACGCGCACGAGCTGCGCGGTGACCGTGCTGAACGCCGTCGACAGCGCGATGGACACCCGCCCGCCGGCGGGCACGCTCTGCTGCTGCGGGTACCCCTGCAGCCCGGCGCTGCGTTCGACGGTGAACCCGTGCCCGACGACGATCCCGGTGCCGTTGTTGATCCAGCGCGGCCCGCCGTCGGTGTCGACCGTCTCGTGGTTGGTGAGGCGCAGTTCGACGAGATCGCCGTCGTCGCCCGGCACCGTCGAGTGGTCGATCCGGATGAGGTAGACCGCGCCGTTGCCGCCTCCGGAGAACAGGTCCCGGCGGAACAGCTCGAACCAGTCGTTGTCGCCGATCGCGATGGGCTGCCCGTTGTTCGCCCATCCGCTGCCGTCGCGGTAGCGGAACCAGGTGAGCGCGCCGGTGCCGCTGACCGCGTAGATGACGTTCGCGGTGTCGGAGAACAGATAGCGCGCGACGTTGAACCCGTCGCCGAGCGCCTGCGGAGTTTCGAAGGTGCCGTTGATCCGCCGCGACCGGTACAGGATCCCGTTGGCGTCCACGCACCAGATGACGCCGCCCGGGCCGCCGAAAATGCGCGGGAAGGCGTTGAATCCGGTCCCGACGACGACCCCGGTGCCGTTGTTGGCCCAACTGCCCGCGCCGGTGTCCAGGTTGGTGACGAGCCGCTGGTAGTACAGCACCGTCCCGTCCGCGCGCACGCCGTAAAGGACGCCGTTCAAATCGCCGAGCACCGTGACGAAGTCCTGCCAGCCGGACCCGATCAGCAGCCCGCTGCCCTGGTTGGCCCAGTCGAACGCGCCGGTGGCCCAGCCCCGGTGCCGGTACCAGTAAAGGGCGCCGTCCGCCTGCACGGCGTAGACGATCCCGTCGCCTCCGCCGACGAGCCTGCTCCAGCGCTGGTGCGGATCGAACGCTCCGGTTTCCAGCGCTGCTTCCGGACGTGCTTCTGTCGCTTCGGCGATCGGCAATGCCGGACGGCCGCTGAGAATCCCCATGTCTCCCCCAGGAGTTCGGTGTGCGTCCCCTCGCACACGTCTGATGGGGTAAACGCTCGCCCGGCCGCCGGGCGTTTACCCGGCGGCCGGACTACCACCCGATCAGCCCAACGGCTCAGCGGGCGAGGCGTTCGAGCAGGACGACGGTCACCGTGTCCCCGGCCTCCTTGCCGATCGCTTTCCGCAGCGAGGCGTTGACCGGGAGTTTGTGGGTGCCGTCGCCGAGCGCCATGAAGGAACTGCGGAACGGTTCGCCGTCGACGGTGCCGCGGACCTTAACCAGGCCGCGGGTGCCGAAGAACTCCGCGGACCCGGGCCAGATCAGGTACGTGTGGCCGCCTTTGGCCGGGCTCTTGCGCAGGGTCGCGGTGAATTTCTCGTCGAGTTCGCCGGTCTTCATCGGGTTCTCCTTCGGATCGGGCGGGACGTTCACCTCGAGGTACGAACCTGGCCGCGGGATTTCGACACGGTACCGGCGGATCCGCGGAAATACCCTGGCTCGCGCACGCCCGGCGCCGGAACGGTCACCCGTCCCAGCGCCGGACCGCTCCCCCTTTACCGCGTCCCGCGCCGGCCCCGCGCCGCCGCCGGGACTGGGCCTCCGGTGATCGTGAACTGCGAGCCCAGTTCGCGGACCACGTCGCCGGCCGACGAGTTCGTGATCGTCACGTTCGACAGCGTCGCGCTGCCCCGGGCGCCGCTCATCGCGAGGATGCCCGCGCCGTTGTTCGACTTGTCGATCTTGACGTTGCTGATCGTCACGTCCGGCATCGAGCCGCCGCCGGTTTTGAATTGGATTCCGTCGTAGGTCGAATCGTGGATTTCCGTGTCCCGCAGCACGATGCCGGGGATGTCCTTGCCCTGGGCGAAGAACGTGATCGCGCCGAATTTCTGCTGCTCGCCCCAGAACACTCCGCCGCAGCGGTACAGGGCGTTGTTCGCGATCAGCGTCTGCCCGGAGAACGGCAGCGGGTCGTGGTCGGTCGCCAGCATGATGCCCGGGTAGTTCATCGTGTCGGAGACCAGGTTGTTCTCGATCTTGTTCCCGTACCCGCCGTAGACCGCGATTCCGTTGGCCCGCCACGGAAGCTGGACGGTGTTGTTGCGGAACACGTTGTCGTGCGCGATGTCGACGGCCGGGTCCTTCACGTACTGGTTCGCCCAGACGGCGAGCGAATCGTCGCCGGTGGTGCGGAACGACGAGTTCACCACCCGCGAGTTCCGGGTGCCGTTGGTGAAGTTGATGCCGTCGGCGTAGGTGTCGCGGATCCGCATGCCGCTGAACTCCAGTCCGTCGGCAGGGCCCCACAGCGCCGGGATGTTGCTGTAGTCCCGGCCGACCCACACGCCCACGTTCGCGTGCTCGATCCACACGTTCGAGATCTTCGTGCCGGTGCCGAACCGGCCGTTCAGCCCGACGCCGCCTTCCGCCCCGCCGTCGCCGCCGCGGATCCGGCCGGAGCCGAAGATCGCCAGGTCGGAGATCTGGACGTTCTTGTCGATGTCGAACCCGAAGTTGCCCTCGTGCGGATGGTTGATGCCGCCCGCGTCCTGCGGCTGGATCAGCGAGTACAGCTGCGAGTACCACATCCCGGCGCCGCGGATCGTGGCGTTCGAGATGCCGATCTGGTTGTACTGCCCGCCGCCGTTGGGCACGTTCGGGTCGTCGGTCAGGATCTTGCGTTCCTGCCGCCACTGGCCCGGCGGGATCCAGACGCAGCTGATCACCCCGTTCTGGTCGTCGGTGACCGCGCGCTGGATCGCCGCCGAGTCGTCGATCCCGTCGCCGGGCACGGCGCCGTAGTCGGTGATCGACGTGCATCCGGCCGGTTTCGGCAGGGCCGGTGCGACCTGTTCGAGGTCGATCAGGTCGATGACGTAGTACGCGGCGGTGTCGCCGTTGTCGCGTTGCAGCTTGAACTTCGTGCCCGGCGGGTACGACTGCGTCAGCAACGCGTGCGATTCGTCGAACAGCCGCCGCGCGTCGCCGCCGGGAGTGTTCGTCAGGCCTTCGGGATCGTCGGTGGTGCCGTAGAGCCAGCTGTGCGTGGACGACAGGTTCAGCTTCTGCGCGAAGGCGCCGTTGACGTACAGGCTGATCGTCGCGTCCTGTCCCCCGCCGCCGGGCGCGTCCGGGATCGAGTTGCGGACCACGATCGAGTTCGCCTGGTTCGTCGAGGTGAATTCCACGTACTGGCCCTGGTTCGCCAGGCGCACGGACTTCCGGCCGGACGATTCGGTGGCGAAGTTCGTGTGCCCGAACGTCCGCAGCGGATCGGTCTCCAGCAGTTGGCCTTGGTACTGCGCGGCTTCCGCTTCGTACTCGACGTACGGCAGCGCCGCGCCTCGGCCGACCACCATCGCTTGCGAAAGCGTGTTGTTGGCTTCGTTGGTTTCCTCGACCGTGTCCGTCGCGTCGGCCGTCGCGGTGAGGTTCGCGTTCGCGGCGGTCCACGTGCCGGGCAGCGCGACGTTCGCCGTGGCCCCGGCTGCGATCGCGGGGGTGTCGCCGTTCAGAGTGGTTTCACCGGCGGTCAGCCGGGTCACCGAGGCTCCCGCGCCGCTCGTGCCGCGGTTGTGCACGGCGACGGTGAACGACACCGGCGCGCCGACGGCCGGGTTCGGCGGGTTCGACGTGATGCCGGTGACCTCGAGGTCCGGTCCCGGGGCCTGCGCGATCACCAGCTGCGTCAGCGCGGTGAACGTGTTGTTGGTTTCGTCCTGCTCGATCACCGAGTTGCCCGGGTCGACGGTGGCGGCCACGCGGTAGGTGCCCTGCGGTCGCTTGCCCGCCTGCACGGTCACCGTGGTGGACGCTCCGGCGGCGAGTGCACCGACCGGCGCGGACCCGAGGACGGTGCCGCCCAGGCTGACGTTGACCGTCGTCGCGGCGGCAGCGGCCGAACCCGCGTTTCGCACGGTCGCCGACACGGCGAGGTCGCTGCTTTCCGTCGGGTTCGACGGGGTCCAGGTCGTGTCGGTGACGACCAGGTCCGGGTTGGGCGCGGGCGTGCCGATTACCTGGAATTCGGCGGCCTGTCCGCCGGGTGCGCCGGAATTGGCGAAGAACCGCAGCTGCACGTCCGAGGCGCGGCCGGTGACCGGGATCGTCACGATGTTCTGGTTGGCGGCCGGGTCGAAGCGATAGTCGGCGCGTGCGGACAGCGTGGTGAACTCCCCTGCGCCCTGGGCGCGGCCGAGGATCTCGAAGTTCTGCGTCCGCGCGCCCCAGATCGGGTCCGGGTTGAGCTTCACGACGACGGAAGACAGGTCTGCGTCGGCGCCGAGCTTTACTGTCAGGGTGTTCGGGTAGCCTGCGGAAGACTCCCAGTAAGTACCCGTGTTGTTGTCATTCGCGTTGGCGGCCGCGAACGCGCCGACCGTCGAGGACGCTTCGATCGGCTTGCCCGCGGCGAGGTTCTGGCCGGTCTGCGTCCCGGCCCGGACGACGTGGTTGCTGTCCGCGGACTCGTTCCCGGCCGCGTCCTTGGCGCGGACGAAGTACTCGATCCGCGTGCCCGCTGGCCGGTTCTCGGTGAACGCAGTGCCGGTTACGGTGGTGACGGGCGTGCCGTCGCGGTAGACGGTGTAGCCGGTGACGCCGACGTCATCGGTCGACGGCGACCAGGTCAGCTTGACCTGTCCGGACGCGGGTTCGGTCAGCGTGACGTTCGCGGGGGCAGTCGGTGCCTGCGTGTCGCCAGTGTCCGGGCCGTACAGCTCGAACTCCGAGAGCTGCGCGGCGGGCCACTGCGTGTTCGCGGTGACGTCCAGCCGTACGTAACGCGCGGACGCGGTCACCGGGATGGTCACCGTGCCGGAGGCGAACGTGTAGCCGGTCGAGCGGACCAGGTCGGTGAACGACGTGCCGTCCGCGCTGCCGCGCACGGTGAGCGTCTGGGTGCGGGATTCCCAGGCGGAAGGCAGTTTCAGCACGATCCGCGAGAGCGGCTTGACGGAGCCGAGGTCGGCTTGGATCCACTGCGGGAAGGCGTTGTTGGCCGATTCCCAGTAGGTGGCTTGGTTGCCGTCGAAGGCGTTGGCGACCGGGTAGCCGGGCTGCACGCTGCTCGCCGAGACCGTGCGCGTCAACGGCACGTCGGCGGCGTTCGGAGCCGGACCTGGCGAGGGGCCGCCGGCCGCGGCGGCGGGGGTGAGGCCTGCCGCGAGGAGCCCTGCGGCGAGGAATCCGGTGACGAGCCGGGACAAACGCATGCGTGTCATGGCATCTCTTCTTTCGCGGGGACGGGGAGAAAGGGCGGGTGCCCGCCGGGAGGACCGGACGGGCACCCGCGCGCTCAGCTGCGGTTGATCGTGAACGTGGTCGTCGTGTTCCGGATGTCCTGGTCGTTGTCGCTCAACGCGAGGCCGGTGAACGTCGCCGACCCGACCGCCGGGCCCTGGCCGGGTTCGGGCAGTTCGTTGGCCCAGATCCCGATGCCGGACTTGGCGTCGAACTCGTCGCCGCTGCGGTGCGCCCCGCTGATCGACACGTTCGTCAGCACCGTGTCCTGGACCGGGTTCTCCGGCTGGCTGCCGTCGTATTTGGTCTGGAACATGATGCCGCTGTAGGTCGGGCTCTGGATGTCCACATCGGACACCCGAATGCCGCGGAACTCCTTGGACGCGGAGAACATCCAGATCGCCGGGAACGTCTGCTTGCCCCAGAAATGGCCGCCGGTGCGGACAAGCGAGGCGTTCTGGACAGTCGTCGGCTGCGGGCCGAACCCGAGGAACGGGTAGCCGAAGTCGAGCGAGCTGAGCGTGATCCCGGAGTACGTCAGCGTGTCCGCGATGTAGAGGTTCCGGAAGGTGTTGTTGTACCCGCCGTACACCGCGATGCCCGCCGCGCGCCACGGAAGCAGCACGGTGAGGTTCTCGAACACGTTGTCGTACTGGTTGCCCTGGTTGAGGTCCGTGGCGGCGAACAACGCGAAGCTGTCGTCGCCGGTGGACCGGGCCTCGTTATTCGTGACGTGGTTTCCGGTGCTGCCGTTGGTGAAGTTGACGCCGTCGGCGAAGGTGTCGCGGATGCGGGAGTTCTTCACCGTGGAGTTGTCCACATTGGTCGCCCAGAGCAGGCACATCTGGTGTTCCACCCAGATGTTGTCGATGGTCATGTTCGTGACGCCGGTGAAGTTGAAGACCTTGCCCGGGCCGTCGATGCGGGACGTGTAGTTCCCGAACACGGCGAACCCACTGAAGGTCGACCCGCTCGCGCTGGTCTGGGCGTCGAATCCGATGTCGGTGTTCTCCTGCCCGGTCGGCGCGGTGAACCTGGTGAACCACGGCCCGGCGCCGAGCACCGTGACCGGCTTGCCGTACACGGTGACCTTGCTCGTCATCGGGTACTGCCCGGCCGGAAGGTAGACGCCGGTCAGATTCGGGTCCTGGCGGACTTTGTCCAGCGCGGCCTGCACGTCCTGCTGGCTGAACCCGGCCGGGACCGCGTAGTGCGCCGGATCCGGGTTCGCGGTCGCGGCGGCGAGCTCGAAGTTCACGAAGTCGATCGCGTAGTTCGAGCTGTTAGCGGCGTCCTTCTGCAGTTTGATCTTGTGCCCGGCGGGGACCGTCGTGCCGAGCAGCATGCTGGCCTCGTCGTAGATGTGGCGGGCCGGTCCGGCGCCCGGCGAGTTGCCCGGCGAGGCTTCGGCGCCGTAGAGCCACGCGTAATGCGAGGTCAGGTCGATGGCCTTGAGGAACGTGCCGTCGACGTAGACGTTCAGCGTCGAGTTCTGCCCGCCGCCGCCCGCGGCGTCCGGCATCGAGAACCGGGTGACGAGCGTGTTGGTCGCCGCGCGCGTGGTGAACTCGACCGAGGAGCCGGTCGCGTTCAGCGTCACGGCTTTGCGGCCCGACGCCTCGCCCGCGAGATCGCCGATCGTCCGATTCGGACCGATCACCGCCGCACCGCCCGCGACGACGCCGTCTTCGGCTTCGTACATGTCGTACGGCATGTTGGCGCCGCGGCCGACGAACAGCGATTGCGTACTGGTGTTGTTGCCCTGCTTAGCCGGAAGCTCGTTGGCATCGTTCGTGACGACGGTCTTCACCGTGTACCGGCCGTTCGCGGCGGTCCAGTTCCCGAGGTTGACCGATGCGGTGTCTCCGGGCGCGAGAACACCGGCGGAGGAACCGCTCAACGTCTTGACGACCGTCCCATTCTGGTCGGCGACCGTGACCGTGACGCCGTGGGCACCGTCCGCCGAGGCGACTGTGCCTTGGTTGCGCAGGGTCGCGGTGAAGGCCACCGTGTTGCCCGCCGCCGGATTGTTCGGCGACCACGCGGTGGCCGCGACGAGGTCGGAACTCTGCACCGGGCTGACGACCAGCGGCGCCGAACTGGTGTAGGAGTTGTTGTCCTCGTTCTGCTCGACGACGGTGTTGGCCTCGTCGACCTTCGCGGTCACGTCGTAACTGCCCGCGTCCCGGGCGCCGATGTCCGCCGACACCGTCGCGGACGCTCCGGCCGCGAGCGCGCCGACCGCCGCCGTGCCGACCTTCGTCTTGCCCAGGTACAGGTTGACCTCGGTCGCGCCCGAGGCGGCCGTCCCGGCGTTGCGGACGGTCGCCGACGCCGTGATCGCGTCGGTCTCCACCGGTTTCTGCGGCGTCCAGGACACGGCCGAGACCGTCAGGTCCGGGTTCGGCGCGGGCACGCCGAAGACCTGGAATTCCGCCGCCTGGCCGCCGCCCGCGCCGGAGTTGGCGGTGAAGCGCAGGCGGACGTCGCTGGCCCGGCCGCTGACCGGGATGGTCACGAGGTTGCCGCTCGCCGGGTCGAAGGTGTACGGCTGCGCGGGCGCCAGCGTGGTGAAGTCAGTCGCTCCCTGGTCGCGGCCCTCGACGGCGATCGTCTGCGTCCGCGTGCTCCACGCCGGGTCCGGGTTGAGCTTCACGACGACCCGGTCGAGGTCGGCGTGCGCGCCGAGCGCGACGGTCAGCAGGTTCGGGTACGCCCCGCTGCCCTCCCAGTACGTGGTCGCCGAGTCGTCGTTCGCATTGGCCGCGACGTAGGTCTGCTGGGTCGACGAGGCCGTGATCGGCTTGTGCAGCGCGAGATTCGTGCCGCTCTGGGTGCCGTTGCGGGTCACGGTGGCACTGTTCGCCGACTGGTTGCCCGCCGCGTCGCGAGCCCGGACGTAATACGCGACGCTCGCGCTGGCTGGCTGATTGTCGGTGTACGTCAGCACATCCCCCGCGACGCTGCCGCGGAGTTGGCCGTTGGCGTACACGTCATAGCCGGTGACACCGGTGTTGTCCGTGGACGCCGACCAGGTCAGCCGGATCTGGCCGCTCGCCGGTTCGGTGTAGGCGAGGTTGCCGGGCGCGGACGGCGGCTGCGTGTCGCCGCCCGCCGGGCCGTGCACCTCGAATTCCGACAGTTGCGCGGCGGGCCAGCCGGTGTTGGCGGTGATGTTCAGCCGGACGTAGCGCGTGTTGCCGGTGACGTTCACCGTGACCGTGTTGCCGGTCGCCGGGTCGAACCGGTAACCGGCCGACGGCACGAGGTCGCTGAAGCTCGCTCCGTTCGCGCTGACCTGCACCGCGAAGGTTTCGGTGCGGGCTTCCCAGTTCGCGGGGAGTTTGAGCACGAGCTGGGCGACGTTCGTCGCGGCGCCGAGATCGGCCTGAATCCATTGGGGGAACTGGTTGTTCGTGCTTTCCCAGTAAGTGGCCTGGTTGCCGTCGCCCACGTTGGCGACGGGATAGCCCGGGAGCTGGCTGCTCGCGGTGTACGTCGCGGTGGCGGCTTGGGCGGCGGGCTGGACAGCTGGCTTGGCGGCGAGGGGCGGCGCGGCGCTCGCCGGCCAGGCGGGCGCGGTCAGGAGCAGGGACAGGGCGGCGATCGCGGCGCGCGCGAGCAGTCGCTTCGTTCTCATGGGGTTCCTCTGATCCAAGGAGGAGGGAGACGACTCGGGCAGAAGCGCCCCGCGTGGCGCGGGACGGCGGGGACCAGGGAGCGGACCGGCGGGGCGCCGGGTCCGGGGGCGCACGAGAACAGCGCGGAGCAGTCGGCATGGCACCTCTTCGTTGAGGCTGGGCAGGACGCTGGCGCGATTGCCCGGGATATCGTCAGGTATTTTCACTGATTCGTTCAAGAATTACAGCCGACCGCCGCCGGTAAGTCAACGCCGTTCGTCGATCCGCGGCGCGCGCGACCAGCGGTTTCACTGGGAGAGCAAGCAAACCGCCCGCCTCGTCGGAAACTTGCGCTTGTTTGCGGTAACTTTCACTCATGACACGTCGTCTTGCCGAAGTCGCCCGCCAGGTCGGGGTCAGCGAAGCCACGGTCAGCCGGGTGCTCAACGGCAAGGCCGGGGTGTCCGCGAGCACCCGGGCCGCCGTGCTCACCGCGCTGGACGTGCTGGGCTACGAGCGGCCGACGCAGCTGCGCGGCGAGCGGGCCCGGCTCGTCGGGCTGGTGCTGCCCGAGCTGCAGAACCCGATTTTCCCGGCATTGGCCGAGGTCATGGGCAACGCGCTGGCGCAGCAGGGCTTCACGCCGGTGCTGTGCACGCGGACCGCGGGCGGGGTGTCGGAGGCGGAGTACGTCGAGATGCTGCTGCAGCAGCAGGTGTCCGGCGTGGTGTTCGCCGGCGGGATGTACGCGCAGGCCGACGCCGCGCACACGCACTACCACCACCTCGTGGAACGCCGGCTGCCGACGGTGCTGATCAACGCGGCGGTCGACCACCTCGGGCTGCCGCAGGTGTCGTGCGACGACGCGGTGGCCGTCGAGCAGGCGGTCGGGCACTTGAGCTCGCTCGGCCACGAAAAGATCGGCCTGGTGCTGGGGCCGAGCGATCACGTGCCGTCGCGGCGCAAGCTCGAGGCGTTCCGGGTGCACGCCGCGAAACTCGGGCTCCCGGTGCTCGACGAGCTGGTGGAGCACGGGATGTTCTCCATCGAAGGCGGGCACGCGGCCGCGGCCCGGCTGTACCCGCGCGGGGCCACGGCGGTGCTGTGCGCGAGCGATCCGCTGGCGCTGGGCGCGATCCGCGCGGCCCGGCGGCAGGGGCTGTCCGTGCCGGGCGACATTTCGGTGGTCGGCTACGACGACTCGGCGCTCATGAACTGCACCGACCCGCCGCTGACCACGACCCGCCAGCCGATCGAGGCGATGGGCCGGGCGGTGGTCGAACTGCTGGTGAAACGCATCAACGGCGGCGAGGTCGCAGTGGAGGAGCTGCTGTTCGCGCCGGAACTGGTGGTGCGCGGGTCCACGGCCCGCCGGACAGCGTGAGCGGCTGTTCATAAATTGCAGATTCTCATCTGATTCTTGCGGAGACGCCGTCCGCGGCTCTAGGGTGACCGCCATCACCTGCTGTGCTCCCCCCGCGAGATGAGGCTTGAGATGAGCAGACCCTGGTCCCCCGCCGTTCCCCGCCGGACGTTCGCCCTGCTCGCCGCGGCGGGCCTGCTCCTGGGCGCCAGCGCGTGCGGGGGCGGCGGCGATCCGGGGAGCTCCGCCGGGGGCAAGGTCACCATCACCGTCACCGGCCAGCCGCCGACAAGCCAGCCGTTCGAACGCGGCGTTTTCGACGCCGACGTCAAGGAATTCGAGGCGTCGCACCCGAATATCCGCATCGAACCGCACGAAGGGTTCATGGACCCGAAGACGTTCGGCGCGAAGCTGGCGGGCGGGCAGCTCGAAGACGTCTACTACGTCTACTTCACCGATCCCGCGCAGATCATCGCGCGGCACCAGGCCGCCGACATCACCGAAGCGGTCAAGAAAGTCCCGCACATCAACGACCTCAAACCCGAACTGCTCGACAATTTCCGCGGCCCGGACGGCAAGCTCTACGGCCTGCCGACGATGAATTACACGATGGGCCTGCTCTACAGCCGCCCGTTGTTCCAGAAGGCCGGGCTCGACCCGGACAAGCCGCCGCGGACCTGGGACGAGGTGCGCGCGGCGGCCAAGAAGATTTCCGCGCTGGGCAACGGAATCGTCGGATACGCCGACTACAGCAAGAACAACCAGGGCGGCTGGCACCTCACCGGCTGGCTCGCGTCGATGGGCGGCTCCGTCGCGCGCAAGGACGGCAGCAAATGGGTCGCCGATTTCGACAACGAAAAAGGCAAAGCCTCGCTCACCATGCTCCACGACTTGCGCTGGACCGACGATTCCATGGGCAGCAAGCAATTGCTGGAAGCCCAGGACGTGCAGCGGATGATGGGCGCGGGCCAGCTCGGCATGTACATGGCCGCCCCGGACAACGTTCCCGTGCTCGTCAAGCAGTTCAACGGCAAGTACGAGGACTACGGCATCGCCGGGATGCCGGACGGCAAGGGCACGCTGCTCGGCGGCGAGGGCTACATGATCAACCCGAAGGCGTCGCCGGAGAAGATCAAGGCCGGTCTCGAGTGGATCCAGTGGAAGTACCTCAACCCGGACCGGTTCGAGAAGCACATCAAGCAGTACGTCGACGGCAAGCAGCCGGTCGGGCTCCCGGCCGAGCCGACCCCGGACGTCTGGCAGGGCGCGGTGCGCGACCAGCAGCTGGTGCTGAAGGCCAAGTACGCCAACGTCCCCGCGCGGAACTACCAGTCCTATGTGGACTCCACAGGCACGATCAAGGGCAGCGTCGAACCGCCGAACGCACAGCAGGTCTACGCGATCCTGGACAGCGTGATGCAGGCGGTGCTCACCGATCGGAACGCGAATATCGACCAGCAGCTCTCGTCCGCCGCGGCGAAGGTCACCAGTGTCCTCGCCCAGGTCAAGTAGCCTCCTCGCCTGGCCCGCGACGTCCTCGTCGCCGGCCAGGCGACCGGCCGCCTCCCCCGCCGCGCGGCGCCGGGCCCGGCTGCGCCGCAAGCTCAAGGAGAACCTCACCGCCTACGGGCTGCTCTGCGCCGCGCTGGTCGTGTTCGCGATGTTCTCCTGGTACCCGATCGTGCGCGGGGTCCTGCTGAGCTTCCAGCAGGTCGACTTCGTGAACCCGCCCACCTGGGTCGGGCTCGACAACTTCGCCCGGCTGTTCGCGGACCCGCTGTTCGGCGTCGCCTGGCGGAACACGCTGCTGTTCACCGGTCTCGCGCTGGTTTTCGGGTTCGCGGTCCCGTTCCTGACCGCGGTGCTGCTCAACGAGATGCGGCACGCCCGCGCGTTCTTCCGGCTCGCGGTGTACCTGCCGGTGATGCTGCCGCCGGTGGTGACCGCGCTGATGTGGAAGTGGTTCTACGACCCGGGTTCCGGCCTGTTCAACTCCGCGCTCGGCGCGCTGGGCCTGTCCGGGCCGCAGTGGCTCGATTCGAGCGGCACCGCGATGCTGTCGCTGGTGTTCGTGTCGACCTGGGCGAACATGGGCAGCACCACGCTGATCTACCTGGCCGCGCTCGGCACGATCCCCGGCGAACTGTACGAGGCCGCGGAACTCGACGGGGCCGGGATGTGGAAACGGCTGCGGCACGTGACGTTCCCGCAGACCCGGTTCGTCCTGCTGATGCTCCTGCTGCTGCAGATCGTCGCGACCATGCAGGTGTTCACCGAACCGTACGTGATGACCGGCGGCGGCCCGGACGATTCGACGGTGACCGTGCTCCTGCTGCTCTACCGCTATGCCTTCGTCTACAACGACTTCGGCTCGGCGAGCGCGATGAGCCTGCTGCTGTTCCTGGCGCTCGGCGTGTTCTCGGCGCTGTACGTCCGGCTGACCAGGAAGGCGGACCAGGCATGAGGACGCTCGTCTCGCCCGGCGCGCTGCGCAGCCGCCGCGGCAAGGTGGTCTACGGCGTCGTTTTCGCCTGCACGCTCCTGGTGTTCGTGCTCGCCTTCCTGTTCCCGCTGTACTGGGCGGTGACCGGGGCGATGAAGACGCCCCAGGAACTGGCGCAGACCCCGGCGACCCTCGTCCCGCACGAGTGGCATCCGGAGACCTTCGGCGAGGCCTGGGACCAGCTGAACCTCGGCAAGTACTTCCTCAACACCCTGGTCGTCGCGGGCGGCGCGTGGCTGGCGCAGATGGCCATCGACGTGCCCGCCGCCTTCGCGCTGTCGAAGCTGCGGCCGAAGTTCGGCAACGCCGTCCTCGGGATCATGCTCGCCACCCTGATGCTGCCCGCGGCCGCGTTGCTGGTGCCGACCTACGTCACCATCACCGATCTGCCGCTGCTGCACCTGAACCTGATCGACTCGCCCGCCGCGGTCTGGCTGCCTGCCGCCGCGAACGCGTTCAACGTCTACGTGCTGAAACGGTTCTTCGACCGGATCCCGGACGAGCTGATCGAGGCCGCGCGGCTCGACGGCGCCGGACCGGTGCGCACGCTGTGGCGGATCGTGCTGCCGATCTCGCGGCCGATCCTGGCCGTGGTGTCGATCCTCGCGGTGGTCACCGCGTGGAAGGACTTCATTTGGCCGCTGCTGGTGTTCCCGGACAGCGGCAAGCAGACGCTTTCGGTGATGCTGCAACGAGTCGCGATCGACATGCCGCTCAACGTGCTGACCGCCGGGATGGTGCTCGCCAGCCTGCCGATGGTGGCGCTGTTCCTGGTGTTCCAGCGGCAGATCCTGTCCGGGCTCACCGCGGGCGGGCTCAAGGGCTGAGCCCGTCCCGCACCTCTCGCTTTCCCCCACCACGAGGAGGGTTTTTTCCGTGACCGCATCGCGAAGACAAGACAGCTGGTGGCGCACCGCGGCGATCTACCAGATCTACGTCCGCAGTTTCGCCGACGGCAACGGCGACGGCATCGGCGATCTCGCCGGCGTCCGCGCCCGGCTCGACCACCTGGCCGCGCTCGGCGTCGACACGCTCTGGTTCACCCCGTGGTACCCGTCGCCGATGGACGACGGCGGCTACGACGTCGCCGATTTCCGCGACATCGACCCGCTTTTCGGTTCGCTCGCCGAGGCCGAGGCATTGATCGCCGAGGCGCACGGACGCGGCTTGCGGGTGATCATCGACATCGTGCCGAACCACTGTTCCGACGAGCACCGCTGGTTCCGCGAGGCACTCGCCGCCGGTCCGGGTTCGCTTGAGCGGCAACGGTTCTGGTTCCGTCCGGGCCGCGGTCCGGACGGCGCCGAGCCGCCGAACAACTGGAAGTCGCGCTTCGGCGGATCCGCCTGGACGCGGGTGCCGGACGGCGAGTGGTACCTGCACCTCTACAGCTCGCGGCAGCCGGATTTCAACTGGGACAACCAGGACGTGCGCGCGGAGTTCGAGGACGTCCTGCGGTTCTGGTTCGACCGCGGCGCGGACGGCTTCCGCATCGACGTCGCCGACGGGCTGGTGAAGGACGCGCGGCTGCCGGACGTCGAGGCGGGCGACGAGACGCCGTTCTCCGATCAGGAGGGGCTGCACGAGATCTACCGGTCGTGGCGCAAGATCGCCGACAGCTACCCGGGCGAGCGCGTGCTGGTCGGCGAGATGTGGCTGCCGGACATGTCCCGCACCGCGCGGTACCTGCGCCGCGACGAACTGCATTCGGCGTTCAACTTCGATTTCCTGGTCTGCCCGTGGGACTCCGCGCGCTTCCGGGAGGTCATCGAGCGGACGCTGGACGCGCACGACGCCGTCGGCGCGCCGCCCGCCTGGGTCCTGTCGAACCACGACGTCACCCGGCACGTCACGCGGTACGGGCGAGCGGGCGACACCGGGTTCTCGTTCGCGGACCGGCTGCACGGCAGTTCGGTGGACCTGGTGCTGGGCACCCGGCGCGCCCGCGCGGCGGCGTTGCTGACCATGGCGCTGCCCGGCGGGATGTACGTCTACCAGGGCGAAGAGCTGGGGCTGTGGGAGGTCGAGGACATTCCCGCCGAACTACGGCAGGACCCGGTGTGGACGCGCACGAACGGCGCCGATCCCGGCCGGGACGGCTGCCGGGTGCCGCTGCCGTGGTCCGGCGACGCGCCGCCGTTCGGCTTCGGCCCCGGCGGCGCGTGGCTGCCGCAGCCCGCGGAATGGCAGGCGTACACAGCGGAAGCGCAGGCGGGCGACCCGGCGTCGATGCTCAGCCTGTACCGCGCCGGACTGCGGCTGCGCGCGAATCTCAGCGGAGAGCTCGAGTGGCTTTCGCTCGGTGACGGCGTGCTGGCTTTCCGCCGGGGACCGGGATTCACGTTCGTCCTCAACTTCTCCAGTTCCCCGGTCCCGCTGCCGCCGCACGCGGAAATCCTGCTGGCCAGCGACCCGGTGACCGCCGAACTGCCGACGGACACGGCGGTCTGGCTGCGCTCCTGACCCTCGCTCGCGAAAAGCCGATCACCCCTGCGGTGGTCGGCTTTTCGCGGTGCTCCGCTGAGCGGGATCTCCTTGACAGCACTCCAGTGCGCGCCGACGATGATTCATCAGATGTATCGGCCACTCGCTTGCCCTGATTCCCCGGATGATCGCGAAATTCCGCGCTAGGCATCGGACCACTGGACTTCACTGTGGAGGTTCCATGACGACCTATCCTCGTCGGCACGCACTCGGCATGGCACTCGGCGGCGCGGTGCTGCTCGGACTGCCGAGCACCGCGGCAGCGGCGGGCGGGCCGGCGCAGCCGGTGTTGACGGACGCGACGGGCACGCCGGTCGTGCCGCCGCCTCCGCCGGTCCCCGTCCCGCTCGACGCGTGGTTCGACAACGACGGCATCGACTCCGCGAGCGCGCACGACGGGAACTTCGACGGCTCCGGCTACACCTTCCCGGCGGAGCAGATCCCGCCGGGCAGCACGGTCACCGCGGGCGGCGTGCCGTATCTGCTCGGCTCGGCGGCCGCCGGGGCGAAGAACAACGTCATCGCGCTCGGCCAGCGCATCGACCTGCCGAAAGGCCGGTACTACGGCGCCGCGTTCCTCGTCGCGTGCAGTTACGGCAGCACCGGAGGCGACGCGACCGTCCACTACGCCGACGGCAGCACCAGCACCGCCACCCTGTCCGGCTCCGACTGGTGGGGCTCCGGCGGCGCTGTCGTCTCGACCTTCCGCTACGGCCCGGGCGGCGTCACCGACCAGAACCCGGTGTCGATCAGCACCGCGCAGGTGTGGATCGACCCGGCGCGCGAGGCGGTCGCGCTGACTCTGCCCAAGACCGCCGCACCGGCGGTGAACGTGGCGAGCCTGCACGTGTTCGCTTTGACGCTGCAGCCGATCGCGCAAGGCCGTTCGGCGACGGTCCTCGACGCCCGGGCGACCGCGAACCTGCTGCAGGACGGCGGTCCGCAGGCGGTCGAGGCGACGATCGTCAACACCGGCACCGTCTGGCTCGAAACACGCGACCGGATCACCGTCACGCTCGACGTACCCGGCGGCCGGGTGCGCACGCCCGCGCCGATCCCCCGCCTCGCGCCCGGCGAACAGACCACGGTGCGGCTCGGCCTCACCGCTGACCGCGGCCTGCCCGCGGGGACTCCGGCGACCGGCCGGATCCGGGTGCTCGCCGACCGGTCGACGATCGCCACCCGGACCCTGCCGGTGCCGCTCGGCATCCCGGATTTCCGGCCGACCGACGCGTCGCTGTCCACGCACCGCGCGCCGTATTGGTTCTGCGACGCCAAATTCGGCATCTTCATCCACTGGGGCGTGTACTCGGTGCCCGCGTGGGCTCCGGTCGGGCAGCAGTACGCCGAGTGGTACTGGAACAACCAGCAAGATCCCCACGGAGCGACCTACGCCTATCACGCGAAGACCTACGGCGAATCGTTCGTCTACGACGACTTCATCCCGAAGTTCACCGCCGCCCGGTTCGATCCGCGTTCGTGGGTGCGCCTGATCGAGGACGCGGGCGCGCAGTACTACGTGCTCACGTCCAAGCATCACGACGGTTTTGCCTTGTGGGACACCAAAGTCAGCGGCCGCAACGCGAAGAAGCTCGGCCCGCGCCGCGACCTCGTCGCCGACCTGTTCGCCGCCTCGCGCAAGTACACGCCGGGCCTGCGCAACGGCCTGTATTTCTCGCTGCCGGAATGGTTCAACCCGGACAACCCGTGGATGGGCCACGCGCCGCGCAATCCGTACACCGGCGCGCCGCTGCCCTACACCGGGTACACCGCCGGACGCGATTTCGTGAAGGACTTGCAGGCGCCGCAGGTGCTGGAGCTGATCTCCGGCTTCGACCCGGACGTGCTGTGGTTCGACATCGGCGGCGTGAACGACAGCCGCGAAGTGCTCACCGAGTACTTCAACCGAGCCAAGAACCGACGTCGCCCCAAGGACGTCACGTACAACGACCGCGGCGGCATCCCGGACCACGACTTCACCACGCCGGAGTACACGACGTACCCGAACACCGTCGTCGCGAAGTGGGAGTCGAGCCGGGGCCTGGACCCGTTCTCCTACGGCTACAACCGCGCGACGCCGGACGACAAGTACATGACCACCGACGACGTGGTGCACACGCTGGTCGACGTGGTGTCGAAGAACGGCAACTTCCTGCTGGACATCGGCCCCGATTTCGACGGCACCATCCCGGCGGTGATGCAGCAGCGGCTGCGCGAGACCGGGGCTTGGCTGCGCACGAACGGGGAAGCGATCTATGGCACCACCTACTGGTCGCGCATGGCGCAGCTCGGCGACCTGCGGTTCACCGTGCGGCCCGGTTCGGCGTTCTACGTCATGTCGCTCGTCGCGCCCGGCTCGCAGCTCGTGGTCGACGCCCCGGTCCCGATCCGCCGCGGCGACCGCGTGAGCATGCTCGGTTACGGCGGTCCGCTGCACTGGAGTCAGAGCGACGGCCGGCTGGTCATCGACGTTCCGGCGGCGGCGCGTGCGGCCGGGAAGCACGCGTGGGTGTTCAAAGTGGACTGGCGCTGAAACTGACCGGGGCGGTCCGCGACGGGCCGCCCCGGCAGCCGCTCTCCCGGTCTTGCGCGCGGGCCGCCACGTCGGCGTCCGAGCAGAAGCCGCGGCTGCTGCGCTTCAAACACAGCAGCCCCAGCAACCGGCCGCTCGCGTCCACCACCGCCAGCCTGCGCCGCGACATTCCCAGCCACGTCGCGTACAGGTCCGCCTCCGGAGCCACGACCCGGCCGGTCAGCTGGCCCGCCCGGTACGCCGGAAGCGCGTCCGGCTGCCCGTCCAGATCCGGCCGTTCCACGACGCTCAGCAGCGTTCCCCCGGAAACGACCAGTGCGGCGTGCACGTGATCGTCCTCGAAGAGCGCGCGCACCTCGCCGACCGTCGCCGACGCGTCGAGCACCTTCGGCGTCCGGAGCATCGCCTCGCCGACGGTCGACGCGCCGCGGAAATCCGGTTCCGTCACTGCGGGTTGTTCCACTCCGCGTCAGCCTGGTCCTCCGCCTTCGTGCGTTCGCGCGCCAGCTCCAGCGCCCGCCGCGCGGTGGCCTCGTCCGGGTACGGGCCGAGCCGGTCGACGCCGCGCGCTTGGCGGCCGCGCTCGACCTCGTTCGTGCGGGTGTTGTAATACCACTCTTCAGACATCGTCAGCTCCCAAGAGAATCGATCGAGCGCACCGAATCGACCCGCAGCGCCTGCATCGCCGTGACCAGTTCGGCCAGGTCCCGCGGATCGGTCAGCGTCCGGTCGGTCAGTTCCCGGATCCGGCGCAACCGGTACCGGACGGTGTTGGCGTGGCAGTGCAGCACCTGCCCGGCGCGTTCGGAGGAGCCGCCGTGCGCGAAGTACGCGTCGAGCGTCTCCAGCAGCACGTCGCGTTCCTCGGCGGGCAGTTCCAGCACCGCCCCGAAGACCTGCTCCCCCAGCCGGCGGCCCTCGTCCGGGTCGTAGGCGACGAACGCGGCCAGCGGGCTCGGGTCGAACGCGCGGACCTCGCCCCGCTCGGGCGGGATGCCGGACAGCGCCGTGCGCGCCAGGTGGACCGCGCGCGGGGTTTCGGTCAGCGAGCGGAACAGCGGGCTGACGCCGGTGCGGGCCAGCGCCAGTTCGCGAAGCAGGCCGAGCATCGTGTCGTACTGCTCCTCGCGCAGCGACACCACGCCGGCCTGCAGCGTCGGCGACAGATGCCACGCCGACACGATGCCGAGCTGGCCGAGCCGCCGCTCGACGCCGACCAGGCTTTCTTCGGCCAGCCCGCGCGTCTCGGCGGCGACCACGGTCAGCTTGCCGTCCAGCGAGAGGCCGAGCAGCCGTCCCGCCTCCCACGGCCCGGAATCGGACCCGCGCGCGCCGGTCAGCAGCGCCTCGGCCAGCGCGGACCGCCGCCGCTGCTGCGCGACCAGCAGTTCCGCGCTCGCCGCCCGGTACGCCTCGGTGACGCGGACCGCGTGCTCGTCGGTGACCTGCCATAACAGGCTCGCGACGTCGATCAGCACGTCGGTGCTCCCGGTTTCGCGGGCGCGGCCCACGAGCAGGTCCCACAGCATCGCGCAGGCGATCCGGTACACCTGCAGCACCTCGGGCAGCGGCGCGCCTTGGTGCGCCCGGCGGCGGCCGGTCTCCTTCGGCGCGCGCTGGTCCGGGGCCTCGCCGCCGCCGAGCGCGTCGACCATGAACCGGAGGTTCACCGCGATCGAGCGGTGCAGGTCGGCGCGCGGGACGATCTTCTCGTCCCGGTACATCCCGATCCGCTCGCAGCTCGCCGCGCAGACGTCGTCGATCAGCCGGGGCAGCCTCTCGTCGGCCCAGGCGACGAGTTCGGTCAGGGCGGCGGTCCGCACAGCGTTTTCCTCCCGGTCGGCCACGTCCGGGATCGTACCCGCGTCCCGGAGCGGCCGCCCACGCGGATTTCCCTCCCGGGGAAACGTTCTCCGTTTTCCCGCGCATTTTGTGGACCGGCACAGAAATGTTTGTCGCGCTCCACAATAAGCCTGTTCGCATTCCCCGCCCGGATGCCCGGAGCGGGCCGTCGTGCTTGAATCGACAGGGAAGCACAGACGCGGTCGAGAGGGTTACGGTGGACGAGCAGCGCGAGGGCCAGCCGGAGTTCAAGCCATACCACCACCCGGCCGCGGGCTGGGGCGCGGCGAAAAGCGTGACGCAGTTCCTCGTCCGGGAACGGGAACTCGTCGCCGGACCGCGCGCGATCGTGAAGATGAACCACGAGAACGGCGGCTTCGACTGCCCGGGCTGCGCGTGGCCGGACGACACCAAGGGCCTGCATCTCGACATTTGCGAAAACGGGATCAAGCACGTCACCTGGGAGATGACGCGGAAACGCGTCGGCGCGGAATTCTTCGCCGCGCACACCGTGTCCGAACTGGACGGCTGGAGCGACACCGCGCTGGAGGCGCAGGGCAGGCTCACCGAGCCGCTGCGCTACGACGAGAAGACCGACCGGTACGTGCCGATCTCGTGGGCCAAGGCGTTCGAGCTGGTCGGCGCGACGCTGCGCGGTCTCGACTCCCCGGACCAGGCGGCGTTCTACACCTCCGGGCGGCTCGGCAACGAGGCGACTTTCCTGTACCAGCTGTGGGCGCGGGAGTTCGGCACGAACAACCTGCCGGACTGCTCGAACATGTGCCACGAGGCGAGCGGCCGCGCGCTGCAGGCCGCCCTCGGCACCGGCAAGGGCACCGCGGACATCCACGACTGGGAAGCCGCCGACGCGCTGTTCATCATGGGCGTGAACGCGGCGTCGAACGCGCCCCGGATGCTCACCGCGCTCGCCGAAGCGCACCGGCGCGGCGCGCAGATCGTGCACGTCAACCCGCTGGTCGAGGCCGGGGCCACGCGCACGATCATCCCGCACGACTTCGTCCGGATGGCGACCTTCCAGGCGACCCCGACGTCCACGCTCAACCTCCAGCCGCGCATCGGCGGCGACCTGGCGTTCATCCGCGGCATGGCGAAAGCCCTGCTCGAGATGGCGGAGACCGATCCCGGGGCAATCGACTCGGAGTTCCTCGAGACCTACACCAGCGGCGTCGAGAAGTACCGGGTCGTCTGCGAAACCACGTCCTGGGCCGAACTGGAGCGGCAGTCCGGGCTGACCGAATCCGAAATCCGCGCGGCGGCGAAGATCTACCGCGACGCCGACCGGTCGGTCATCAGCTGGTGCCTCGGCGTGACCCAGCACGAGCACGGCGTGGACACCGTCCGCGAGATCGTGAACCTGTTGCTGCTGCGCGGAAACATCGGCCGCCCCGGGACCGGCCCGTCGCCGGTGCGCGGGCACAGCAACGTGCAGGGCAACCGCACCTGCGGCATCGACCACCGCCCGGCGCCGGAGTTCCTCGACAAGCTCGCCGAGGTCTGCGGCATCGACCCGCCGCGCCACCACGGGCTCGACACGGTCGGCACCATCGAAGCGATGCACCGCGGCGACGTGCGCGTATTCGTCGGCATGGGCGGCAACTTCGCCCTCGCCGCACCCGACACGCCCTACACCGCGGCCGGGCTGCGCAAGTGCGAGCTGACCGTGCAGGTCAGCACCAAACTCAACCGCAGCCACCTCGAACACGGCAAGCAGGCGCTGATCCTGCCCTGCCTGGGCCGGACCGAAAAAGACTTCCAGACGGCCGGGCTGCAGTCGACGTCCGTCGAGGACGCGATGAGCATGGTCCACCTGTCTACCGGCATGAAGAAGCCCGCCTCGCCGCACTTGCTGTCCGAGCCCGCGATCATCGCCGGGATGGCGAGCGCGACGCTGCCGGAAAGCCCGACGCCGTGGGATGATTACGTCGGCGACTACGACCGGATCCGCGACACCATGGCGCGGGTGCTGGACGGTTTCGAGGACTTCAACACGCGGGTCCGGCAGCCTCTGGGCTTCCGCATCCACCAGGCCGCGCGCGAACGGGTCTTCCACACGCCGTCCGAACGCGCCGAGTTCTCCACCGCGGAGTTGCCGGACGTGGTCCCCGCCGCCGGGACGCTGGCGCTGGGCACGATGCGCTCGCACGACCAGTGGAACACGACGATTTATTCGGACGACGATCGGTATCGCGGCATCAAGAACCTCCGCACGCTGGTGTTTTTGAACGCCGAGGACATGCGGGACCGGGGGTTGAGCGAGTTCGACGAGGTGGACATCACGGCCACGGCGAAGGACGGGACGACGCGTTCGGTGCAGCGCTATCGGGCGATCCCGTACGACATCCCGCGCGGCTGCGCGGCGGGGTATATGCCGGAGATGAACGTGTTGTGCGCGATTGGTGATTACAGCACGCAGAGCGATCAGCCGTTGATGAAGCATCTGAAGGTCACGGTCGAACGCTCCGCCTGAGCGCCGCGGTCCGGCACGGGGCACGGACCAGCACCGCGCCCGAGTGGCGGGCAGCTGCGCGGCCGGAGATGAACGTGTTGTGCGCCACCGGCGAACACAGCAACGTCACGGTCGAACGCTCCGCCTGACCGCCGCGGTCCGGCACGGGGCGCGGACCAGCACCGCCGCCCCGATGCCCGCCGCCACGCCTACCAGGGTGTCCGCCACCCGCGCCGTCAGCAGCGTCGCGGGGGCGGCGGGGGCGGCCAGTTCCGTCATCACCAGGATCAGCGGCGTGAAGAACCCCAGCGCGATCCCGTAATGCCGGGACATGAACAGCTCCGTCGGGAACAGCAGCACGACCACCGCCAACGCCAGCGGCGCGGCCGCGAATCCCGGCAAGAGCAGCAAGGCCGTGACGACCAGTCCGGCGAGCGTCCCGACGACCCGGTGCGCGCTGCGGTCCAGCACGCTGCGCAGGCCGGGATGCAACCGGCTGCGCGGGTCCGTCGCTGCCAGCGGGACCGCCGCCGACGCCATCGCCCAGTTCGCGTGATCCACGCCGAGCAGCAGACCGACCGCGCCCGCGGCGGCGATCGCCAGCGCGTACCGGGCGGCGTGCACGACCGCACAGGCGGCACCGCATTCCGGGGCGCACGTGGGCGTCCCCGGCGTGGGCGGGCGTTCCGGACCGGTCAGTCCAATGAGGACACAACCGGCGATTGTGCCCGCGCACAAGGCGATTCCGACCCACGGTTCGACCCGCCCGGCGGGCACCAACGCGATCGCGCCCAGCGCGAAGATGCCGAAGAACGGTCCGCGCGGGCTCAAGTCGAGGCGATTCGTCACCAGGGCGCAGCCGAACGAGAACGTGGCCTCGGTGACGACCAACAGCCAAGGCGGCGCGTGACAGGCGGACAGCAGCACACCCAGTGAGACGCCGCTCAGGAGCACCGCACCCGCCTGGAGCTGGTGCCGGAAGCGGAGTGCGCGCGACTCGGCGCGGCCGTACATCCCGGCGAACGAACCGAACGCGGCGAAAATGATCAAGTCCGGACGGCCCGCCGCGAGCAGCGCCAGCCCGGGAATCAGCAGCCCGGCCGCGACCCGGCCGGCATGCCACCATTCGCCGCCGTCGAACGAGCGCGCGGCTGCGGCCGAGGTCGCCACCGGCACCTGTCCTCCGCTTGATCGTCTGACGGGAAGTCACCGGGATCGGCCGGTCGTCTTACGATACCTGCGCGAAGGGCGGGAGAAGGCCGGATTGTGGGGCACCACAATAATGTCTGCGCCGTCAGCCAAGCTGGCCGAGAGTGCGGACGACGTTCTGGTCCACGATGTCCAGCATCGCTTCCCGGTGCGGGAAGTCGCCGTCGAGCAACTGCAATGGGCCTGCGACGAGGGACAAATACATCGCGAGGCGATAGAACCGCATTCGGCGGTCGTCCAGGCTCGCAACATGGAAATAGCGATAGTTTTCGCCGAAGCGCAATTCCAGGAAAACGTGTTCCCATTCGACGTCGAAGAACATCGCGCCCTCGATGTCGATGAGCACCGGCTGGTCGTGCTCGTCGACGAGGACATGGTCAGGGCCTAGTTCGCCGTGGATCAACCCGTACTCGGTGCGTGGCTCCACTGCTGCGTGCCGTTCCCCGAGCAGCGAGGCGAGGAGGTGTTCGACGGCCGCGATCTCCGGCACCCGGGCGGCGGCCTGGGCGAGGTGATCCAATGCGCGGCGCAGCACAACGTCTTGCACCGGCAAGCCAGGCTTATCGGCGCCCGGACGGCCGTAGTGAGCACGCCGGGTGCGGTGCAGGGACCGGACCGCGTCGCCGAGGCGGGCCAGCACGCGCGGGCGGTCCCCGAGGGTTTCCAGCGTGCCGCCGCGCACGTCCTCGACCACCGCGACGTCACCGGCGAGGAGGGTTTTGCTGCGGTCGAGCAGGAGGATCCGGGGCACCCGGACGCCAGCCCCGGACAGCGCGGCGTGCGCGGCCTCGAACAACCCGATTCCCGTGCTGTGCCCGAAGGGATCGCTGTGGTCGGGCGATGCCGCGTCCGGCCAGTAGTCCTCGTCAGCGTTCCAGACGTAGGCGACGCTGGACGTGCGGTCGTCGAGCGTCAGCCGGTAGACGCCCTTCTTCGAACCGCCGCGCAATCGTTCCGCTGACACCAATTCGCGGGCGCCGAACGCCGCGCGCGCCACCTCGGCCAGGTCGTGACGGCCGAGCCTCCCCCGGGGTTCGCTCACTTTCGCACCCTACCGCCGCGCCGCATGTCACTCTTGGCGGGAAACGTGGTACTCCCTGCCGCTGGCGTGCCGGTCCTCGCCGATTGCGGCGCACACTCTTCCCACGAAAGGACAAGAGACCACCAGCCGCCTCGGGAGCTTCCAGTGAGACGCACCAGAATCGCTCTCTTCGCCCTGCTCGTCCTCTGCGCCGCGAGCCCCGCCGCCGCGTCGGCGAGTCCGGGGCGCGCCGCTTTCGCGCTCTCCAGCACCGCCTTCGCCGACGGCGGGATGATCCCCAAGGTCCACGACTGCGCCAGCAGCGGCGACGGCGACCCCGAGAAGAAGGACGAGTCGCCGCCGCTGGCCTGGTCCGGGGCGCCGGAGCAGGCGAAGAGCTACGCGATCGTCATGCACGACCTCGACAACGGCATCATCCACTGGGTCATCTACGACATCCCGGCGACCGCCGCCGGACTGCCGCAGAACGTCGACCACGCGTACCAGCCCTCGGTTCCTGCCGGGTCACGGCAGGCCTACTACCGCGGCAGCGCGAACTTCTTCGGATACCAGGGGCCGTGCACGACGAACCACACCTACGAGTGGGCCGTGCACGCGTTGAACAAGGAATCGCTCACCGAACTCGACGCCAACTCGTCCACCCAGGCCGCCGAGACCGCGATCGACGCGGCGACCATCGCGACGGCTTCGCTGCGCGGCAACTCGTAGCGGCACAGGGGGCGCGGTTCAGAAGGTGATCACCTGACGGACCGCGCCCCCGTCCCGCAGCCGGGCGAAACCGGCGTTGATCTCGTCCAGCGCGATCGAATGCGTCAGCAACGCCTCCACCGGCAGCAACCCCGCCTGGTACAGCGCGATGAACCGGGGCACATCCCGCCGCGGCACGCACGAACCGAGGTAGCTCCCCCGCAGGGTTTTCTCCTCGGCTACCAGGCTTTGCGCGGGCAGGGTCAGTCCGGCGGACGGGTCCGGCAGGCCCACGGTGACGGTCGTCCCGCCGGGCCGGGTCGCGTCGTAAGCCTGGCTCAGCGCGGCGACCACGCCGGTGGTGTCGACGGCGTAATCCACCCCGCCATCGGTCCGCTCGCGGATCTCCGCGACGTCACTCAGCACCGTGGCACCCAGCGAACGCGCCAATTCCCGCTTGCTCGCGACCGGATCGATCGCGAGCAGCGTGCTGGCACCGGCTGCCTTCGCGGCGAGCAGCGCGGAGAGGCCGACCCCGCCGAGACCGAACACGGCCACGCTGTCGCCGGGACGCACGTCCGCCGCGTTGAACACCGCTCCGGCGCCGGTCAGCACCGCGCAGCCGAACAATGCCGCGATGTCGAACGGCAGTGCTTCGTCGATCCGCACCGCCGACCGGTCGGACACGACCACGTGCGAGGCGAACGCCGAAACCCCGAGGTGGTGCAACGGGTTCCCGGCCGGCGACGACCACCGGACGTCGCCGCCCAGCAGTGTGCCCTCGCGGTTGGCCGCCGCGGCGGGACCGCACAGCGCGGGGCGGCCGGCCGTGCACGGGGCGCAGTCGCCGCAGGAGGGCACGAACGTCAGGACTACGTGTTCGCCGGGCCGGAAGTCGCTGCCCGGACCGGCTTCGACGACCTCGCCGGCGGCCTCGTGGCCGAGCACCATCGGCACCGGACGCGGCCTCGACCCGTCGATCACCGACAGGTCCGAATGGCACAGCCCGGCCGCGCGCACCCGCACCAGCAGTTCGCCGGGACCGGGCGGGGCCAGCGTCAGCGTCTCGATCTCCAGCGGTTTCCCGACCTCGCGCAGGACCGCGCCGCGGACCTCCATCACGCGCCGACCGGGACGCAGCGGGTGACCTGCCGGTCGGACAGCAGCGGCACGACCTCGCCGAGCACGATCCGGGTGAAGTGCTCCGACGCGCAGTGCGCGGTGAAGTCCGCCTCGCCGTCGTATTCCTCGACGATCACCACGACGCCGTCCTCGATTCCCGTGTGGACGGTGTACCGCAGGCACCCGGGCTCGCGCCGCGACGCTTCCGCCATCGGGCCGAGCAGTTCGACGACCCGGTCCCGCTCCGCGGTTACATACCGGGCCACCACTACGAAACTCATTCTTCTCCTGTACGCAGCCGGGACCGGGTCAGCGACCACAGCCCCGGATCGGAGGACGCGGCAGCCGCCGCGCCCATCGCCAACGAATGCGCCACCCCGTCGCGGTCGGTGACGAAACCGGCCGCGACGAACGGCGACATGACTTCCCTCGCGGACTCGGACATCCACGGGATGATCGGGGCGGGCATCAGCTCCACCAGATCCGGCCCGCTGCGCTTGACCGCCTCCAGGCTCCGGTTCAGGTTCGAGCGGTCGGTGACGAACACCTTGTGCATGGTCAGCATCGACAGCGCCCGGGCCCGTTCGATCGGCGCGACCCGCGTGCTGACCACCCCGGCCGCCCCGATCTCCTGGAGGAAGTCCACGCCCGCGCGGTCGGTGGCGAGCCCGGGGCACGAATCGATGTTGACGAACACGAGCTTGTCCCGCCCGGCGAGCGCCGCCACGATCTTCGGCAGCTGCCCGACCGGAACCGACGCCAGGATCCCGACCCGGGACGCCGCGGCCACGAAATCCGGCACCTTCGCGACGCCGACGACCGACGCGCACACCGGGACGTCCTCGAACGCCGCCGTGATCTTCTCGTTCATGGCCTCCACCGTTTCATGCCCGCTGCCGCTCCCCCGTCCCCGCCGCCTCGAAGGTCCGTGAGGGTTCCCTCACGGACCGGCACAGCCCCGTCAGCCGCGGCGGTCAGCTCGCGGGACCCGCTGGACTCGCGCCCCGCCACTGTCCGTGAAGGACTCCTTGAGGGAATCTGATTCCCGCAAGGAGTCCTTCACGGACCTCAAGCCCGGGTCAGCTGGCCGAGTCCAGTGGGTTCGGGCCGAGGTCGGTGGGCAGGCCGAGCTTCCCCGGGTTCAGCAGCCCGGCCGGGTCCAGCGCCCGCTTCACCTCGACGAACGTCCCGAACCCGCTGCCGAGCGCATCCTCCAGGTACGGCCCGCGCAGCAGCCCCGACCCGTGGTGGTGGCTCAGCGCCGCCCCGTGCCGTACCAGCACCGCGTTCGCGGCATCCCACGCCGACCGGTACCAGTGCCGCCGCTTCTCCGGCTCCACGTCGCCGCGCAGCGAGAAGTACAGGCAGGCCCCGTCGGTGTAAGCGTGCGACTGGTGCGCCGACGCCGCCAAAGTCCCCGGCACCGCCTGGATCGCGGCCACCACCTCGTCGTAGATCGCCGGGAGCGCGGACCACGCACCGGCCATCTCGAGGGTGTCGGCGACGAAGCCCGGACCCTGGGTGAACCCGTCGGCGGACTTGCCGACCAGCATCCGCTCGTCCAGCCAGCGGTCGAACACCGGCTGACCGTCCAATTCGGACCCCGTCGCGGCGCATTCCTCGGCGCTCACCTGGATCATCGCGTCGACCAGCACCGGGTCGCCCTCGTCGGCGATGAGCAGCAGGTTGGTGTCCGGCTGCCCGAAGTGCGTGCCGCTCTCGTGCTTGTCGTACAGCCGCATCGCGGCCGGGGTGGCGCCGCGCTGCATGATCCGGCGGCAGGCGTCGAGCCCGGCGGCGAAGGTCTCGAAGCCGTACGCGATGGCCTTCGAGTACGTCGGCAGCGGGTGCGTGCGCAGCCGCACCGCGGTGATCACGCCGAGGGTGCCTTCCGAGCCGACGAACAGCTGCCGCAGGTCGGGGCCGGTCGCGGCGCGCGGGTAGTCGCCGAAGCGGGCCAGGGAGCCGTCGGCGAGGACGACGTCGAGGCCGACGACCATGTCCTCGATTTTCCCGTACCGGGTGGACAGCTGGCCCGCGCCGCGGCAGGCCACCCAGCCGCCGACGGTGGAGATCGCGAACGCGGACGGCCAGTGCCCGGTGGTCGCGCCGTGCGTCTCCTGCAGTTCCTTCTCGAACAGGTCGCCGAACATGCCCGCCTGCACTTCGACGATCTGCGATTCGGCGTCGAACGACACGATCTTGTCGAGACCGCACACATCCAGCACGACCCCGCCGTACACCGGCAGCGCGGCCCCGGTGACATTGCTGCGGCCCGCCGACACGGTCAGCGGCACCCGGTGCTCGGCGCACAGCCGCACCGCGGCCTGGATCTGCTCCACGGTGCTCACCTCGGCGATCACCGCGTCCGGGGTCGCCGGGGCGCCCGCGGTCTCGCCGATCATCGAGCCCGCCCACCAGTCGCGGGTGCGCAGCACGACCTCGTCGCGTTCGGTGTGCACCGCGTCCGCCAGCTCGCGCAGCGCCTCGGTCAGCGCGGCGGGCACGGCCACCGCGGCGGTCTGCAGCGACGCGTCGCCCTTGCCAGGTTCGGTGCGTCCGCCCCAGCGCGGCGGCGTCGGCGCGCCGACCACGTAATTGCCCCGGTTGAACGGGTGCGTGACGGTCTGACGGCTGATCATGCGTTGGCTCCCAACAGGTTGTCTCCGAACAGGATCGACTTCTCCCGGGCGACGTCCGCCCGGTACTGCTCCACTTGCGCCGCAACGGTTTCCGGGCTCAGGCCGAGTTCCGCACCGAGCAGTTCGCCGACAAGCGGAGCGGCCTCGACCGACGCGTCCCGCGCGAACAGCCGCAGCCGGGTCCGCCGCGACAGCACGTCGTCCACGGAGCGCGCCATCTCCGAGCGCGCCGCGAACACGACCTCCGCCTTGAGGAACGGCTGCCCCTCGATGAGCGGCTCCCCCAGCGCCGGGTTCTCGTCGACCAGCGCGCTCACGAACCGCGCCTCGGTGCCGTACCGGCCGCCGAGGTGCGCGGCGACGCCACCTGTCGCGGCCGTCGCCTCCGCGTCGTATCCGGCACCGCCGATCAGCGGCAGATTCTTGGTGCGGCACTTGGCTTTCCGGCCCAGCAGCCCGAGCGCCTTGTCCACGACCAGCTCGCCCATGTGCCTGCTCGTGGTGAGCTTGCCGCCGGTCACCGTGACCATCCCCGCGGACACGGTGATGTGGTGGTCGCGGCGCATGTCCAGCGTCGCGCCCTCCTTGCCGCCGACGAGCGGACGCAGGCCCGCGTAGCTGCCCAGCACGTCGCTGGCGTCGAGCTTGGTGTCGAAGGCGATCTGGGCGCCTTCGAGGAGGAAGTCCATTTCCTCGCGGGTGCAGTGCACGTCGTCGGTCGAGCCGGTGTAGTCGGTGTCAGTCGTACCGACCACGACGACGTCGCCCCAGCGCGTGCAGGTGGCCCGCCGCGCGCGGCCCGGGATCGGCACGGTGACCGTGCAGTCGTTGCGGATCTTCGACCACGGCAGCACGATGTGCACGCCCTTGGCCGGACGGACCTGCGGCTGGTGCCCGCTGTCGGCCATGCCCTCGACCCGGTCCGCCCACACGCCGGTCGCGTTGACCACGACGCGCGCCCGGATGTCGATCTGCTCGCCGTCAGCCTGCACGGTCGCGCCGGTGACCCGCCCGCCCGCGGTGCGCAATCCGGTCACCTCGGCGCCGTTGACCACCACCGCGCCGAGCCGGGCGGCACTGCGGACGATCGCCAGCGTCAGCCGTGCGTCGTCAGCGCGGCTGTCGTAATACATCAGCCCGCCCTTGAGGTTTTCCGCGCGCAACGTGGGCGCGTGCGCGAGCACCTCGTCCACGGTCAACCGCTGGTGCAGCTTGCCGATCCGCCAGCCGCCCGCGAGGTCGTAGGTCCACAAGAGACTCTCGAACGCCTTGGCGATGCGCGCGTCGAAAACACCGTCCTTGGCCAGGATCGGGAACAGGAAAGGCAGCCGCTGCACCAGATGCGGGGCGTTGCGGCGGAACCGCTGCCGTTCCAGCAGCGAATGCCGGACCAGGTCGAGGTTGCCCTGCTCGATGTAGCGCAGCCCGCCGTGCACCATTTTGGACGACTTCGACGAGGTTCCGGACGCGAAGTCGTCGCGCTCCACCAGCGCCACTTTGAGGCCGCGGGAGGCGGCGTCGAGCGCGGTGTAGGCGCCGGTGACGCCGCCGCCGATCACCAGCACGTCGAACGTGCCGGTTTCGAGGTCGGTCAGCGCGGTGCGGCGGTCCAGCCGCAACGGCGCGGACAGGGTCGCCCTCGCGGCGACGGCGTTCGGCCGTCGGGACGGCAGTGTGAACATGAGCTTGTCTCTCCACTCAACAGTTGAAAGCGTCCACAGAGGACGGTCAGGACAGCGAAGCCGCGAGCACGCTCTGCCAGCGGGCACGCAGTTCGCGCCGTTCGTCCTCGGGCAGCCGAGGCTCGAAGACCTCGCCGTTCCCCAGGTTCGCAACGGCTTCGGCCAACGACGGCCACACGCCGAGCCGGACGCCCGCGAGATACGCGGCGCCCCGAAGGCTGGCGGTCGCCGAATCGGCCACTCGCTCGATCTCGACTCCGGCGAAATCGGCTTGGCTTTGCAACAAGACGTCGCTGGCGGCCAATCCGCCGCCGGCACGCAGGCGGGTCACCGGCCGGTTCATCGTCGTCCGCAGCGCGTCGACGGTGTCGCTCACCGCGTGCGCGATCCCGTCGAGCACCGCCCGCGCCACCACGTCGCGGGTGGTGGCCAGGCTCAGCCCGGTCAGCAATCCGCGCGCACCGGGCCGCTGCACCGGCGTGCGCAGCCCGGCCAGCGTCGGCACGAACCAGGTCGAGGTGCTTCCCGGCTGGGCCGCCGCCAGTTCGCTGATCTCGGCGGCGGAACGGAACAGCCCGAGATCCTCGGTGAGCCACCGCAAGGCGGAACCGGTGGTGGAGGTGTAGGCCTCCAGGCTGAACCGGCTGTGTCCCGCGCTGCGCCAGCCGACGAGGCACAGCACGCCGTCGACCTGGCCGAGCCCGTCCGGCGGTTCGTCCCCGGCCAGCGCGCCGACGAACGTGCCGGTGCCGTGCACGCAGGTGCCCTGGCCCGGGGTCAGCGCGCCGAGCGCGATCAGCGAGGCGTGCTGGTCGCCCATCACCGCGGCGATCGGCACCTCGATGCCGAGCAGACCCGGGTCGGTGCGCCCGAAATCGCCGTCGTCGTCGACCGGCGGCGGGGCCAGCTCGGCCGGGAAACCCAGTGCGGCCAGCCATTCCCGGTCCCACGCGTGCTCGCGCAGCCGGTACCCGCCGAACGCGACGGCGTTGGTCGCCGACATGACATACCTGGTGCGGCCGCTGAGATGCCACACGAGCCACGTGTCGACCGAACCGAACAGCACGCGGTCGGCGGGCACGTCGAGCTGGTCGAGCTGCCGCGCCGCCCAGAGGAACGGCGCGCGGGTGCCGACCGGGCGGCCGGTCCGCTCCCACAGCACCGGATCCCACTCCGGAGCGAGCTTCGCCAGCTCGTCCGCGTACCGGGTGTCCTGCCATACCACGGCCGGAGCCAGCGGCCGCCCGGTCTCGCGGTCCCACAGGATCGCGGTGGCGCGCTGCGTGCACACCGACATCCCGACGATCTCGACGCCGTTCTCCCCCGCCCACGCGATCGCCTGACGGGCGACGTCGACGGTGCGCTCCAGCAGTTGCGCCGCGTCCTGCTCCACTCGCGAAGGTTCCGGATGGACGACGTCGACGGCGGTGTAGAACGACGGGCCGGACATCCCGTCCTCGCCGACCACCGCTGCCCGCGTGCCGGTCGAACCCTCGTCGACCGCCAGGATTCCGCGCCGCGTCACGCCGTCCTCCCCGGCAGCGAGATCTCCTCGTCGTCCGGGTCGACGCCGCTGCGGGTCGGGTCCCAGCGCACGACCAGGCAGGACACCAGGCCGAGCGCGGGCACCGCGGCGAGCAGCGCGATCGTCGGGCCGAGGCCGATCGCCTCCTTGATCTGCGGGAACACGTACAGCCCGATGACGCTGCCGAAGCTGCCGAGCATGCCGGTCACGCCGGTGCCTAGGGTGCGCACGTCGCTGCGGTAGGACAGCGCCGCGATCGACTTGCCGTTCGCGCCGGGGCCGGCGGAATGGAAGAAGATGAACAGGAACGGCAGCAGGAACCCGATCGCGATCGGCAGCTTCCCGAAGCCCAGCCCCATCACCAGCAGGATGGCGAACGCGAAGGCGTAGCCGACCGCCGAGCTGACCCGCAGCCCGATCTTCCGGCCGAACCACGCCGACAGCGCGCCGCCGACGATCCCGGCGACGTTGAACACCATCGACCCGAGCGTGGCCGTCTCGAATTCGTTGCCGAAGATCGCGAGGCTGATCACCGGCAGGTACCAGCCGATCGCGAAGTACTGCATCGCCTGGGTCAGCGAGATCGCCGTGGACAGGAAGGTGCGCTGCAGGTACGGCTTCCGGAACAGCACGCCCGCGTGCCGGAACCCGATCTTGCGCTCCTCGGCCGCGACGTCGCCGCCGCTGGCCGTTCCCGGCTCCACGTCGAAACCGTAAATCCGGCGGAGGCTGCGCGCCGCTTCGGCCAAGCGGCCCTTGGACGCGAGCCAGGACGGGCTTTCGGTGAGGAACGCGATCTGCAGCACCAGCAGCGCGAGCGCGAAGACCCCGGCCGAGCCGACCGACCAGCGCCAGATCTCCACCGAAACGCCGGCTTGGTAGAAAAGCAGCGTCAGGGCGAGGTTCACCGTGGTGGCGACGTACCAGACGGACTGCCACAGGTTCAGCCGTCCGCGCAGCTTCGCCGGGGTGTACTCGGCGAGCAGGGCCATCGCGACCGCGAAGTCGATGCCGTAGGCGACGCCGACCAGCGCGCGACCGGCCCAGACCGCCTCGAAACTGCCGCCGGTCGCGGTGAGCACCGCGCCGAGCCCGGCGATCGCTTTCGCCGCGATCAGCGGTTTGACCCGGCCGATCCGGGCGGCCAGCCAGCCGCCCGCCGGGTTGAACAGGATGGCGACCGCGGGCGCGGTCGCGGTGAGCAGGCCGACCTGGCCCGCGCTGAGCCCCAGTTCCTTGGTCATCGGAGCGAGGCCGGCGCCGAGCGCGGCGTTCGAGTAGGCGTCGAGGAACAGCCCGCCCAGGACCAGGTACCACAGCAGGTTCGCCTTGCGCGGCAACTTCGACAACGTGTTGATCAGCGCGGTGACCTGCGAAACATTCGCGATCGATCGCGGCGTTGCGACCGTGGGTGAACTCATGGACCGCCAACTTTCTGCGCTGGCTGTCAGCGATCCCGGCATACAAAAAACAGACACGACGAAGACCGCTGACAGTGGCTCTTCGTCTGTGCCTGTCTGAGAACGCAAGATTAAGCGGCGTGCTCGCGGGCGTCAAGCGGCCCGCGAGCACGCGTCGGTCAGAGCACCTTTTCCAGGAAGGCCTGGGCGCGCGGATTCGCGTTGCCCGCGGAGAAGAACTCGGCAGGCGGCAGGTCGGCGGCGATCTTCCCGCCGTCGACGAAGACCACGCGGTCGGCGACCTTGCGGGCGAACCCCATCTCGTGGGTGACCACGAGCATCGTCATGCCGTCCTTGGCGAGCTCGGACATGATGTCGAGGACGTCCTGCACCACCTCGGGATCCAGCGCCGAGGTCGGTTCGTCGAAGAGCATCAGCTTCGGGTCCATCGCGGCCGCGCGGACGATCGCGACGCGCTGTTTCTGCCCGCCGGACAACCGGTTCGGGTACGCGCCGGCGCGGTCGAGCATGCCGACGCGTTCCAGCAAGGCGCGCGCCTTCGCCTCGGCCTCCTCTTTGGACCGTTTGAGCACGTTCATCTGTGGCAGCACGACATTGCGCAGCACTGTCATGTTCGGGAACAGGTTGAAGTGCTGGAACACCATGCCCATCCGGGACCGCAGCCGGTCGAGATCGACGCCGCGCCCGGTCAGTTCCTCGCCGTCGAACGAGACGCGGCCCGACGTCGGGGTCTCCAGGAGGTTGAGGCAGCGCAGGAAGGTGGACTTCCCGCCGCCGCTGGGCCCGATCACCGCGACGACCTGACCGGGTTCGATCGCGAAGTCGATCCCGTCGAGCACCTGGACGTCCCCGTAGGACTTGGCGAGGCCGTGAACTTCCAACAGTGCCATCAGATGTACACCGCCATCTTCTTCTCGAGGGTGCGCGTGGTGCCGCTGATCAGGTTGGTGAGCAGGTAATACAGCAGGCCGATGAACAGGTACACGGTCAGCGCGTCGAAGGTGCGGGAGATGATGGTCTGCCCGACCAGGAACAGCTCGTGGATGGTCACGAAGGACACCAGCGCCGAGTTCTTCGTCAGCGACACGAATTCGTTGCCCAGCGGCGGAAGCATCCGCAGAAACGCCTGCGGGATGATCACGTGCCGCATCGCCGAGGCCTGCGACATGCCGCACGACCGCGCCGCTTCCAGCTGTCCGCGGTCGATCGACTGCACGGCCCCGCGGAAGATTTCGGTCACGTACGAGCCGCTGTAGAGCCCGAGCGAGATGATGCCCGCGGTCATCGGCGGGAGCTGCAGGCCGAGCTGCGGCAGTCCGAAGTAGATGAAGAACAGCTGCACCACGAACGGCGTCCCGCGGATCACCGACACGTAGACGTTGCCGATCCACCGGACCGGCGCGATCTTGCTGAGCTTGGCGAATCCGCCGAGCGTGCCGAGCAGCAGGCTCAGCGCCAGCGCGAGCAGGATCACTTGGAGGCTGACCAGCAGGCCCTGCCAGAGCTGTCCCGAGGAGTCGACGATGGTGGAGAAGTTGAACAGCGAGTGCCCGCCCGACTTCGCAGCGGTGCTTTCCGCGCCGAACCACTTTTCGGTGGACTGCTTGTAAGTGCCGTCGTCGCGCATCTGCTTGAGCGCCGTGTTGAACGCGGTCCGCAGTTCGGTGTCGGCCTTCTGGAAGGCGTAGCCGTAGTTCTCCTCGGTCAGCCGGTCGCCGACCTGCTTGAGGCCGCCCTGCTGCGCGATGAAGTACTTCCCGGCGGGAGCCCCGGTGACGACCGCGTCGGCCTGGCCGAGTTTCACCGACGAGAACATCTGCTCGTTGGTCTGCGCCGTGATCAGCTGCGCGGCGGGCTGGTGCTGGGTGAGCCAGTCGACCGACTTCGTGCCCACCTGGACCGCGACCCGCTTGCCGGCGAGATCCTTGAGCGAGGTGACGGAGTTGTCCTTGTCGGACACGAAAACCGCGAGCCCGCCCGGATAATAGATGTCCGAGAAGTCGACGGCCTTCTCCCGCGCGGGGCTGATGTAGATCGCCGACGCGCCGACGTCGATCTGGTTCGCCTGCAGCGCCGGGACGATGTTCCCGAACGGCATCTGGACGAAGTCGACCTTCTTGATGCCCGCGCGCTGCGCGAGCGCCCGGACCAGGTCGATGTCGAAGCCGAGCTGACCGCCCTTCGCGTCGGTGAACTCGAACGGCGGGAACGTGGCGTCGGTGCCGACCCGGAGCGCGGTCTGCCCGGACCGCAGCGCGGCGAGCTTCCCGCCCTGCGGCTCGGCCGCGCTCGCCGCGCTCACGGGCAGGAACGCGAGCAGGCAGGCCAGCAGCACGGCGCCGAGCCGCGGCCAGATTCGCTGAGGGGGCATGGTCACTGTCCTTCCGGGACCGGACGGCTCGTCACGAGCGTGTGCGCGAGGCGGGCCGCGATCCGGGCTGTGCGGTGGTCGACGTCGTAGACGGGGTTCAGTTCGGTGAGGTCGGCGAGGGCGAGCTTCGGGTCGCTCGCGACCAGCCGGCACACCTCGAGGACGACCGCGGCGGGTACGCCGAGGGTCGAGGGAGCGCTGACGCCCGGCGCCTGCGCGGCGGGGAGGACGTCGAGATCGATCGACAGATACAGCGCGTCGACGTCCGCGACGAAGGCCCGGACGAAGTCGAGAACTCTTTCCAGACTGCGTTCCTGGCAGTCGAGGTCCAGGAGGTGGCGGACGTTCAGCCCGGCGGCCGTCTCGAACAACGCGGCGGTGTTGCCGGGTTCGCTGATTCCGACCACGGCGTAGGCGAATTCCGCGCCGCGTTCGGCTTCCGCGGCGGCGATCTGCCGGAACGGGGTGCCTGAGGACGCCCGGTCGGCCGTCCGCAGGTCGAAATGCGCGTCGAGGTTGAGGATGCCGAGGCGGCGGCCGTCCAGCAGGCCGCTGCGGACGAGGCCGAGGTAGGAGCCGTACGCCGTTTCGTGGCCGCCGCCGAGCACCAGCGGGAGGTTTCCGTCGCTGAGCTGCTTCGCGACCAGCTCGCCGAGGTTTTCCTGCCCCGCTTCCAGCTCGTCGCCTTCGACGACGACGTCCCCCGCGTCGCTGAGCACGAACTCCGGCCGGATCGCGAACGACGCCAGCGCCTGCCGGATCGCTTCCGGTCCGCCTCGTGCTCCCGGCCGTCCGCCGTTGCGCCGGACCCCGGCGTCGCTGGCGAACCCGATCAGCGAAACCCCGGGGCCGCTGGAGAATTCGTTGACGGCGTGGTGCCATCGGCGGTGTTCCGGACCGCTGCCGTCCTCGCGTCCGGTCCACTTCCTGGTGCTCACACGTGCTCCTGCAATCGGCTGATGTCCTGCGCGGCGGCGTGGGTGAGCGTGACGAGGGAATCGCGGCGAGGGCGCACGCGAAAGTCGGGGGCCATCGTGCTCACCGCGCCGACGAGCTTGCGGTGCCGGTCCAGCACCGGCACGCTCACGCCCCACACCCCCGGGTCGACCTGGCCTACGCTCTCCGCGAAGCCCTGGTCCCGGACCCGGCGCAGTTCCGTTTCGAGCTTCGCAACCTGCTCCCCGCTCAGCCCGTGCGCCTTCGCCGAATCCGCGACCCGGTCCTCCGGCAGGTGCGCCAGCAACGCCTGCGCACTCGCCCCGAAGACGAGCGGCTTGCTCAGCCCTGGCGAGAAACTGCACCGGATGACGCGGGTCCCCTCGGCCGCTTCGACGCAGAGCACGTCGTTGTCGCGCGCGATGAGGAACGCGGCGAGCTCGTCGGTGTCCGCGGCGAGCTGCCGGAGCCGCCGCTTGACGCCGCCCTGGCCGAGCGCCTCGCGGCGGTAGTTCTCGGCCATCTGGACGGTGAGCGAGCCCGCGCAGTACCGGCCGCGGGTGCGCGACTGGTGCACGAGGCCGGTCTCGACGAACGTCGTCAGGTAGCGGTACACGGCACTGGACGGGATCCCGGTGCCGACGGAGATCTCCTCCGCCGTGGCGCTCTCCCGCTCGGCGAACACCGCCAGGATCCGCGCCGCCCTGGTCCCGGCTCTCCGGTTGGCATCCGCGCTTGTCATGGCGGGCACGCTACGTCGCGGACGGGCGGGTTCCTAGCCGCTTTTCCCAGTTAATGGGAAGTTTATTCCCGGTGATTGGCTGTGTGCGGAGCGGAGCCGTGCTCGCTGCTCCGTGGACTGTCCGCCCGCCTGCCCTCGGTGCCGTTCGTGAGGGGGCCCCTGAGGGAATCTGATTCCCTCAGGGGCCCCCTCACGACCATCAGCACCGCGACGCGGTCCGGGCGAGCGGAAACGAAGCGCCGGAAACTCCCGCGACACGGGCGAATGCCATCCGGAATACTCCCCTGGTGTTCCTGACAGTCACCACCACCCACCAGCCCGCGTCCGACCTGGGGTACCTGCTGCACAAGCACCCGGGCCGGGTGCAGTCGTTCGAGCTTTCCGCCGGGCAAGCGCACGTCTTCTACCCCGAGACGTCCGACGAGCGGTGCACCGCCGCGCTCATGCTCGAGGTCGACCCCGTGGCGCTGGTGCGCGGCAAGACCGGTGCCGGCGACGGGTTCACGCTCGGCCAGTACGTCAACGACCGTCCCTACGCGGCGTCGAGCCTGCTTTCCGTGGCGCTCAAGGAAGTTTTCCGCACCGCGCTCGCCGGGCGGTGCAAGTCGCATCCGGAGCTGGCGGCCGCTGCGATCCCGCTCGACATCCGGGTGCCCGCCTGTCCGGGCGGCGCCGACCTGGTGCGCCGGATGTTCGAACCGCTCGGCTGGACGGTCGAGGCCGCCGTGCTTCCGCTGGATCCGCAGTTCCCGCAGTGGGGCGATTCACGCTATGTCGACCTGCGGCTCACCGGCGAGTTCCGGCTGGCCGACGCGCTCAACCACGTCTACGTGCTGCTCCCGGTCCTCGACAACGCGAAGCATTACTGGGTCAGCGAAGAGGAGATCGACAAGCTTCTGCGCGCCGGCGGCGACTGGCTCGCCGGGCATCCCGAGAAGGAGCTGATCACCCGCCGCTACCTCGCGCATCGCCGGGCATTGACGACCGCTGCGTTGACGCGGCTGGCCGAAGTGGACGATTCCGAGCCCGAGGAAATCGACAACGCGCTCGCTGCACCCGCCATCCTCGAAGCGCCGGACCGTCCGGTGCCGTTGGCCGAGCAGCGGCGCGGCACGATCATGGCCGTCCTCCGGTCTCTGCAAGCGCGTTCGGTCGGCGACTTCGGCTGCGGCGAGGGCGCGCTGGTGCGCGACCTGCTGGCCGAGAAGTCGGTGGAGCGGATCGTGGCCACGGACGTCTCGGCTCGCGCGCTGCAGGTCGCGGCGCGGAAGCTGCGGCTGGAGCGCAGGTCCGAAATGGAGCGTTCGAGGCTGGAAATGCTGCAGTCCTCGCTCACCTACCGCGACGACCGGCTCGCCGGGCTCGACGCGGCGGTGCTGATGGAGGTCGTCGAGCACGTCGACCCGCCGCGGCTCGAAGCGCTGGAGCGCACGGTGTTCGAGTTCGCCGCGCCGCGCGCGGTCATCGTGACCACGCCCAACCGCGAGTACAACGTGCGTTTCGAGTCGCTGCCCGCGGGCAAGCTGCGCCACCGCGACCACCGTTTCGAGTGGACGCGCGCCGAGTTCCGCGTGTGGGCGGAGCGGGTCGCGAGCAGTCACGGCTACGGCGTGCGGATGCTGCCGGTCGGTTCCGACGACCCCGAGGTCGGTCCGGCGACGCAACTGGCTCTGTTCACGAAAGGAGACGCGGCATGAGCACGCTTGAAATCCCCGATTTGTGCCTCGTCGTGCTCGTCGGCGCGAGCGGGTCCGGCAAATCGACGTTCGGCCGCACGCATTTCAAGCCGACCGAGGTGATTTCGTCGGACTTCTGCCGCGGGCTGGTGTCCGACGACGAGAACGACCAGTCGGCGACCAACGACGCCTTCGACGTCCTGCACTACATCGCCGGCAAGCGGCTCGCCGCCGGACGGCTGACCGTGATCGACGCCACCAACGTGCAGCCCGACTCGCGCAAATCGCTGGTCGCGCTGGCGAAGGAACACGACGTCCTGCCGGTGGCGATCGTCTTGGACCCGCCGGAATCGCTGTGCGTCGCGCGCAACGCCGAGCGCCCGGACCGGACCTTCGGCGCGCACGTGGTCCGGCGGCAGCGAGATCAGCTGCGCCGCGGGTTGCGGAGTCTGCAGAAGGAAGGCTTCCGGACAGTGCACGTCTTGCGCACGCCGGAGGAGACCGCCGAGGCGACGATCACGCGCGTCCCGCTGTACAACGACTTGCGGCACGAGACCGGGCCGTTCGACATCGTCGGCGACATCCACGGCTGCCGCGTAGAGCTTGAAGCGCTGCTCGGCGAACTCGGCTATGCCGTCGAGCGCGACGACGAGGGCCGTGCGATCGGGGCGCGGCATCCGGAGCGGCGGGCGGTGTTCGTCGGCGATCTCGTCGACCGCGGCCCGGACACGCCGGGCGTGCTGCGGCTCGTCATGGGCATGGTCCGCGCCGGAAATGCCTTCTGTGTCACCGGAAACCACGAGCACAAGCTGCTGCGTGCGCTGCGCGGCCGGAACGTGCAGGTCACGCACGGGCTCGCGGAGTCGATCGAGCAGCTCGCGGCGGAGACGGCCGAATTCCGGGCCGAAGCACAGGAATTCATGGACGGCTTGATCAGCCACTACGTCCTGGACGGCGGCAAGCTGGTCGTCGCGCACGCGGGGATCACCGAACGCTTCCAGGGCCGCGCGTCCGGGCGGGTGCGGAGCTTCTGCATGTACGGGCAGAGCACCGGCGAGACCGACGAATTCGGCCTGCCCGTGCGCTATCCGTGGGCGAACGAGTACCGCGGCCGCGCGATGGTCGTCTACGGCCACACCCCGGTGCCCTCCGCGGAATGGGTGAACAACACCCTGTGCCTGGACACCGGTTGCGTGTTCGGCGGAACGCTCACTGCCTTGCGGTATCCGGAAAAGGAGATCGTCTCCGTCCCGGCGGCCGAGGTTTATTACGAGCCCGCCAAGCCGTTCCCCGCCAACCCGGCCGCCGCGGAGCCGGTCGCACGGCGCGACCCGGGCGTTCTCGACCTCACCGACGTCCTGGGCCGCCGCGTGATCGAGACTGCCTACCAGAAGCGGGTCGGTGTCCGCGAAGAGAACGCCGCGGCGGCTTTGGAGGTGATGTCGCGGTTCGCGATCGACCCGCGCTGGCTGGTCTACCTGCCGCCGACGATGTCGCCGGTCGCCACCGCGACGGCCGACGGGCTGCTGGAACACCCTTCGCAGGCGTTCGACTATTTCCGCGCGGAAGGCGTGGATTCCGTGGTGTGCGAGGAAAAGCACATGGGTTCGCGCGCCGTCGCCCTCGTGTGCCGCTCGCTCGACGCGGCCCGCGCCCGCTTCGGCGCACCCGGCGACGCCCTCGGCGCGGTGTGGACGCGAACCGGACGGCATTTCTTCCCCGAAACGCTGACGGCCGAAGCGGTCGACCGCATCCGCGCGGCCGCGGAGAAGGCCGGTCTGTTCGACGAACTCGGCTCGGACTGGCTGCTGCTCGACGGCGAACTGCTGCCGTGGAGCGTGAAGGCCGAGCAGTTGCTGCGCGAGCAGTACGCGGCGGTCGGCGCTGCTGCCCGCTCGGCGCTCCCGGCTGCCGTGAGCGCACTGGCCGCCGCTGAGACGTCCGGCCTCGACGTGTCCGCTTTGTTGGAGCGCACGCGTTCCCGCGCCACCAACGCGGACGCGTTCGCCGAGTCGTACCGACGCTATTGCTGGCCGACCGACGGCCTCGACGGCGTGCGCTTCGCGCCGTTCCAGGTGCTGGCGTCGGCGGGCCAGGCCCACCACAAGCGGCCGCACGATTGGCACCTCGCCCTGGCCGACCGGCTCGTCGAAAGCAGCGACGGTTTCCTGACCCCGACGGGACGGTTGCCGGTCAACACCACCGACCCCGCCTCAGTCGCGGCGGCCGTCGACTGGTGGACCGAACTCACCGCGAACGGCGGCGAGGGCATGGTGGTCAAACCGGCCGCCAACCTGGTCCGCGGCTCGCGCGGGCTGGTGCAGCCGGGGCTGAAGGTCCGCGGACGGGAGTACCTGCGGATCATCTACGGCCCCGACTACACCGAGGAACGGCACCTGACCCGGCTGCGGCAGCGAGGCCTCGGCCACAAGCGATCACTGGCGCTCCGGGAGTACGGCCTCGGCCTCGAAGCCTTGGACCGCCTCGCCCGCGACGAGCCGATGTGGCGCGTGCACGAGTGCGTTTTCGCCGTGCTGGCCTTGGAATCGGAGCCGGTCGACCCTCGCTTGTAGACAGTGCGACGCAGAGAGACCGGTGCGTTCCCGCGGTGTTCCGCGGAAACGCACCGGTCGCTGCGCACTCGAACTCAAGCCGTATACGGCGACCGCTGCTCCAACGACGGGCTCACATCCGGATGCCGGCCCTCCTGACCCGGCACCGGCGTCACCGTCGGAGCCTGCAGGTCCGTCTCCGACCGGCGCGCCCGCCGCTCGTCCCGATGCGCGATCGCGTCCGCCACGTCCTGCTCCCCGCGAATCCGCGCCAGCGCACCCAGCGTCGCCGCGTGCGCCAACGCCAGGATCAGCAACAGCACGCCCACCCGGCCGACCACGCCCGGCAAGTCGCTGCCGCCGAGGTCGACGAGCGACACCAGGGCCAGGACGCCCAGGGTCACGAGGTGGAACAACACGGTCACCAGCCGGGTCATCGACGCGCCGGCTCCGGGGTCCCCGTAGGCGTTCGCGAGGTAACGGCGGCCGCTGCGGTAGATGATCTGGCCGTCCACCAGGACCAGCGCGATCCCGATCGCGAGGAACGAGAGGTATGCGTTGGTGCTCATGCCGGGTACTCCTTTCCCTGCGTGCTCCGATCCCCCGGTTACCCGCCGTGCCGCGCCGGAAACGGGCCGTTCGGGTGCCGCCGGACGGGGATGATTGGCGGCGCGCGGGGCGGGGTAACCCGAAACGCATGGTTCAGCGCGACACGGACGGAACGGGCGTGCTGACCGCGGCTTCTCCCGTGGTCGAGCTGCGTCTGCCGGCACACGGGGAACTGCTCTTCCTGGCCCGGCTGGTGGCCGAGGACGTCGCCGCCTCGGCGGAGTTCACCGTCGACGAGGTGGCCGATCTCCGGCTGGCCGTGGACGAGGCGGTCGCGGCGCAGGCGCGCCGGGCGGACGACGGCGCGGTTCTCGAATGCGCGTTCCGCTGCGCCGGCCGGATGACAGTCACCGTCGCCACCACGTCGTCGTGGGCGTTCCCGCCTGGACCGGACGAGGTCGGCTGGCACATCCTGCGCGCGCTGACCGACGCGCTCGACGCCTGGACCGAACCCGCGCCCGGCACGGACGGCTGGCGGCTGTGCGTCGAGTTCGCCAAGGAACCGTTCCCTGACCAGCGCTGAGTTTTGCTTCCGCCCGAACGGGAAACCGGCCCGCATGCGCCGAGTGGACGAACTCCTCGCCGAACACGGCACGACGTTCGCCGAGGAAGCCGGGATCAAGCTGGCCGACAAACCGCAGCCGCTGTACCGGTTGCTGGTCCTCGCCACCCTGCTGTCGACGCGGATCAGCGCCGGCATCGCGGTCGCCGCCGCACGCGAACTCTCCCGTTCGGGCTGGCGGTCCCCGGCCGCGATGCGCGATTCCACGTGGCAGCAACGCGTTGACGCACTCGGCCGCGCCCACTACGTCCGTTACGACGAAAGCACTTCGCACCACCTCGGCGAAGGCACCGAGTTCATCCGCGACCAGTATCGCGACGACCTGCGCCGCATGGCCGACGCCGCCGACGGCGACCCGCGACAGCTGGAAAAGCTCCTCGCCGAGTTCCCTCGGATCGGCCCGACCGGCGCGCAGATCTTCTGCCGCGAGGCACAGGCGGTGTGGCCGTGGCTGCGTCCGTACTTCGACCGAAAAGCCTTGGCCGGCGCGAAGAAAGCCGGTCTGTCCACCGATCCGAAACGTCTGGCGAAACTGGTGCCTGGCGAAGATTCGGCCCGGCTGGCGGCAGCGCTGGTGCGGCGGAGCTTGCAGCGCTAGCCCGGGTGTTCCTCGACGCCCTCCCGGACAATCGCGACCGGACACGGTGCGTGATAGGCCATCGCGTGGCTCACCGAACCGAGGAACGCACCCCGCAACGCACCGCGACCGTGCCCGCCGACCACCAGCAGCGTCGCCGACTCCGCGTGGTCCAGCAGCACCTCGGCCACGCTGCCGAGCGCGACCTCCCGCCGCACCACGACGTCCGGATGCCGCTCGCCGAGACCGGTGAGCGATTCCGCGAGCAGCCGTTCGCCCTCGTCCTCCGGGGTCTGCTGCCCCTCGCCGCCGGAACGGGCCGGGCCGAAGACGTCCTCCGGCGGTTCCGACCACACGTGCACCGCGTGCAAGGCGCAACCGTGGCGGTCGGCGAAGTCGTACGCGTACCGCACCGCCGCGACGCTCGCCGGCGATCCGTCCACGCCGACCACCACGCGTCCGGTCTTCTTCCCCGACGGACGGACCACGACGACCGGACGCGCACTCGTGTGCACCACCTGCGAGGCGGTCGACCCGAGCAGCAGCCGGGGCAGCCCGCCGCGCCCGGACGCGCCGACCACGATCAGCTCCGCCTGCCGTCCGATGTCCGCCAGTTCCCAGCTCGCCCGCCCGAACCGCACCCGCGTGCGCACCGGCAGCCCCGGCCGTTTCCGGCCGATCTCGGCGGCGACCTCGGCCAGCTCCTTCTCCGCGTAGTCCACCACGGACTGATCGGCCACGATCTCGCCCGCCACCGGCGTGATCACGCCGGGCACGAAGTCCACGTTCGGCATCGGCAGCATCATCGTCCGGACGAGCACGAGACAGGTCCCGAGTGCCTCCGCCTCGGCGGCCGCCCAGTCGACGGCCAGGCGGGCGCCGTCGGATCCGTCGTCCCCGACCACGACTCCCGGTTCGGCCCGGTCCGCTTCGTCCATCACCGGCCTCCGTTCCCGTGCGGCGCTTTCCCGGGAGGTACCCGGTCGCCTCGCCCGGCAATCGGGCCCCGCCCCGAGCTGGCTACCCCGTCACCGCGGCTTCGGCGGGACGGGCGGCTCCGGCGGCGGCAACGGCCCCGGCCCGGGACGCGGCGGCGGGGCGGGCTCCGGCGGGAACGGCGGCACCGGCTCCGGCGGCGACGGGACGGGCTCCGGTCCAGGCGGCACGGGGTGCACCATGACGGGCTCCTTCCTCGGTCGAATCCTCCGTCCCCGGCTACCCGGCGGAGCGGCTCCGGACACGTCGGATCCGGCAGCCAGCCCCGCTGCCCGCGCGGGGAAACCGAGCCCACGCTCCGCATCGTGCGTCTGCTGCTCAGGGGAAACCGTGCCGGAGCTCAGCAGGCAAGGAGCCGTGGCCGACACGCGAACAACCAGGCCCGTTCCCCGCGACGTGGGCCGAAAGCCCCAACCGCTGCTCAGCGAACGAAACCCGTGCTCGACTCCCGATCACCCGGCTCCACGGCCCAGGCCGTTCCGCGCGCCGAGAGGCGGAAGCCAGCCGCTGCTCAACGGGCAAAACCCATCGCCGCCACGCGATCGCCCGGTCAGCGCCCGCGACGCTCCGGCCGTCACACCGGGTCGGGCTCCCCCATCTCCGCGATCGGCCCGTCCAATTCCTCGTGCCGGGCGGCGAGCGTGCCCGCCAGGTGGACCAGCTTCACGTTCAGCTGCTGCGAGGTCCGGCGCAGCAGGTCGAACGCCTGCTGCGCGTCGAGCCCCCGGCGCGCCATGATGATGCCTTTCGCCTGGCCGATCACGTCGCGGCTGTCCAGCGCGCGCCGCAACTGGGCCTGGTTCAGCTCGTTGCGGGTCACCGCGTCCGTTTCGGCCACCGCGAGGGTCGCGTGGCTGGCCAGGAGCAGCACGACGTCGCGGTCGGCATCGGTCAGGCCGCCGGGAGTGCGCGAGTAGAGGTTGAGCGCGCCGGAGAACCGCGCCACGGCGTCGTCGGCCAGTGCGGTCGCCAGCACCGCGCGCCAGCCCAGCTCGGCTACCGCCGGGGACCACCGCGGCCACTGTGCGTCCCGGCGCAGTTCAGCGGCTTCCAGGAACTCGGGGCGGTCCGGCACCGCCGCGTCGTGGCACGGGCCTTCCTCGAGCTTGTACTGCAGCAGGTCCAGGTCGGCGGCCGCCGGATCGGTGTAGGCCGCGGTGTGGAAGTTGCCGTCCGGCGCGCGCAGCGTGATCGACACCAGATCGGCGGCGGGCACCAGCGAAGCCGTCGCGTCCACGATCAGCTGCAGGACATCGCCGACGCTCCGCGCCGCCAGAAGCATCTCCGTGAGAGTCCGGAACCGCTCGCCGGACGGCCGCAGCGATTTGTCGTCGTACGCCAGCGCCTCGGACGCCGAATCGGAGAACAGGACGCCCTCCTCCTCGAGCACCTGGCGGGCCACCCCGCCCTCCTGGCAGGCGAAGACCGCTTCGCTCGGCTGGGCGGTCTCGCGCAGCGCTGCGAGGTCTTCGCGGGAGAACGAGGTCAGCTCGCTCAGCTCGAAAACCACCGTCCGCGGCTCCGCGGCCAGCGCCTTGCCCACCTCTCCGCGCAACCCCGTGGGGTCGCCGCTCAGCCGCACCACGGCCGAGCAATCGACCGTTCCGCCCTCCACGGTTACCTCCCTTCGGCCCGGACGTTCTCCAGCGCTTGCCACGGTACTCGGATCTCGGGCGCGCGGCAGGGTCCTCGCTCGGCTCCGCCCAGCTCACGGGCACAGTTCGAGCCCGGCCCGCTGAGCGGGCCGGGCCGGGCGAACGGGGTTAACGGACGTCAGCCGCCAGCGTGCTCGGGGCAGCGCTCGGCGCGAGGGCGTCGGAGAGGCGTTCGACCACCCGCAGCTCCCGGTCGAGCCCGAGAACGCGCAGCGGCCGCAGGACGGCGTGCTGTGCGGCGACCACGACGAACGCGACGCCCGCCAGGGACGCCTCCCGCGCGGCTTCGACCAGTACTTCCAGGCCGCTGACCGAACAGAACGTGAGGCCGGAGACGTCGACGACCACCTTCGGCGGGCCCAGCGCGGTCTCCTCGGCCAGCACGTCGCGGAGCCGGTCGGTGGAGCGCCGGTCCAGTTCGTCGGACACCGCGACGACGGTTTCGCCGGCGGTGGCGGTGATCGCGATTCTCGCCGGTGCGCCCGGCAGGCAAGCAAACGTTTCGTGCATCGAGCCCTCCTCGCGGATGCGAGACCGGGCCGAATCAGTGCGGCCCGGCCCCGGGCCCGAATCGAACGGGCCGCTTGGGTCAGGCGACGGCACGTGGGCTGAACCGCTCCTGAACCGACCGTACCGCAGCGCAGTGCCCGCGACCAGCCCGAACCCGGCCCCGCCGGCGGCACTGTGGACGGTCCGGGCCTCGCCCTCGCCCGTGGAACCGTTCCGCACCTGGCGGTTCCGATCGTCCACAATGGACTCCAGCAGCGCGAGGTTTCGCCCGGACCGGCCCGGGTACCCGAACAGCATGGCGACCATCCACGCGACCGCGAGCCCGGACTTGTCCGAACTGCCCCCGGCCGACATCCGCCCGCAGCGGGCGTCGGCCCGCGACACCGGACGCATCCTCGCGCGGGTGGTCGCCCCCACCGTCGGCATCAGACTGATCAAACGCCGTCCCCGCGCGATGGCCGCGGCGCAGAAACTGCACGTCGACCGCTCGGGCATCCGCCTGCTGCACGACCTGCGCGCCCGCTACGGACCCGGCCCGCTCGACCTGCCGGTCCCGGGCCGCTCGTTCCGCCTGGTGCTCGAGGCGAACCACGTCGGCTCGCTGCTGGCGGGCACGCCGAGCCCGTTCAGTCCGGACACCACCGAAAAAGACGCGGCCCTGCGCCATTTCCAGCCGCACGGCGTCCTGATCTCCGGCGGCGCCAACCGCGCGCGGCGGCGGAAGCTCAACGAAACCGTCCTCGAACCGGGCCGGGCCGCACACGAACTCGCGGGCACCTGGGCGGAGACCATCCGCACCGAAGCGCACGAAATGCTTTCCGGCTTCCCGGACCTCGACGCGACCCAGTTCACCGAGCACTTCTGGACGATCATCCGCAAGATCGTGCTCGGCGGCGACACCACGGCCGACCGGCGCGTCACCGATCTGCTGGACCAGCTGCGGCTCAACGCCAACTGGGCCTTCGCGCACCCGCGCCGCGAGGACCAGCGCCGCCAGTTCCAGTCTCTGCTCGACCGTCAGCTCGGCCTGGACCGCCCGGGCAGCCTCGGCGCGGCGATGGCGAACCAGCCGGCCGATGCGGAGGACGATCCGACCGGGCAGGTGCCGCACTGGCTGTTCGCCTTCGACGCCGCCGCGATCGCCACCCTGCGCGCACTTGCCTTGCTCGCAACGCATCCCGACGAGCTCGCCGAGGCCCGCCGGGAAGTCGCCGAAGCGGATCTCTCGAAGCCGCAACAGCTTCCGTACTTGCGCGCCTGTGTCCTGGAGTCCATCCGGCTCTGGCCGACGACGCCCGCCCTGCTGCGCGAAAGCACGGAGGACACCGCGTGGGGCCCCGAGGGCACGTCGTTCCTGATCTACACGCCGTTCTTCCACCGCGACCCGGAAACGTTGCCGTACGCGGATTCCTTCGTCCCGGACATCTGGCTGGACGGCCGCGCCAAAGCCAATCCCGCGCTCGTGCCGTTCAGCGCCGGGCCGGGCGTGTGCCCGGGCCGCGACGTCGTGCTCTTCACCGCGTCAACGCTGCTCGCCGCCCTGTTGCAGCAAGCGGGTTTCGCGCCGCGAGGCACCGCCGCCGACCTCCAGCCAGGACGGCTCCCCGCGACGCTCAACCACTTCGGCATCCGGTTCGCGCTGTCCTGAGCCCTGCAGGTCCGTGAAGGACTCCTTGAGGGAATCTGGCCTGGATCCACCGAGTTGAGGTTTTGCTGATCTTGGTGGTGGGTGTGCGGGTGGTGTTTGTTGGGTGGGCGCGTTGGTGTGGCTGGCGTCGCACCAGCGTGTCCACTGTGGGTTCTCCGGTCGGTGGTGGGCTGGGTCGGCG
>NZ_JARACH010000119.1:0-9435 GCF_029087445.1 Amycolatopsis sp. La24 | reverse complement strand
CCCCGCCAAGAACCGCCCTTCCCCCACAACCGATCCCACCGACGCGACGTCCCGTGAACCCAACGCACCCCGCCACCGAACCCAAACCCGGCACCGCGAACGATTCCGCCCCGCCGCACGATTCCCCCGCCGCCACGCCACCGACTCGATCGAACGACCTCGAGCCCCTCCCGCAGACCCTCCCGGCCGCCAACCACGACGCCCCGCGGAACACCTCTGTCGCCCAGCCCCCGCTCCGCCACGCCCGTGCGAGGCAGCCTTTTTCGCGCGGTTTTCGATCGTCCTCAGTAGACCGTCCGACCGCTGCACGGGCCCTCCGAGCGCCTCCGCCGAACCCAGCCACGACACCTCAAGAAAAGGCAAAACCGCAGGCCAGCGGCTGTCCACATGCGACTTTGCCGGTGCCGCAAGCACTCTCGCGGGTCTTCCGGCCAGTGAAAGAATCCGGCGCTTCGGGCGGCTCGCCCGCTCTCCGGTTAGCCGACACGGCAACGAAAAAGGCAGGTCCCGATTGGACTTGCGAAGTCTATGGGTGATAATGACTGCGTTCGGCCTGTATGGCCGTATAAAACAAGTTCTGGTTGGAGGAACTGGAATGGCCAACAAGGCCCAGCTGATCGAAGCTCTGTCGGAGCGCATCGGCGACAAGAAGGCAGCCGCGGAAGCCGTCGACGGTCTCGTCGACATCATCATCCGCACCGTCCACAAGGGCGAAAAGGTCACCATCACCGGCTTCGGTGTCTTCGAAAAGCGCGCTCGTGCCGCCCGCACCGCGCGCAACCCGCGCACCGGCGAAGCCGTGCGGGTCAAGAAGACCAACGTTCCGGCGTTCCGCGCGGGCACCACGTTCAAGGACGTCATCTCCGGCTCCAAGAAGCTGCCGAAGGCGACTGCCGTGAAGCGTGCGACCGCCAGCACCGCGAAGGCGACCGCCACCCGCGCCACGGCGACGACCACCACTCGCGCCAAGGCCACCGCCGCCAAGCCGGCCGCCACCCGCACCCGCGCCACCGCGGCCAAGGCTCCCGCCAAGGCCACCGCCGCGAAGGCCACCACCACCCGCGCCAAGGCGACCGCCACCAAGGCCACCGCGGCCAAGGCGGCTCCGAAGGCCACCACCACGCGGGCGAAGGCCGCCGCCAAGCCGGCCGCCAAGAAGACCACGGCGACCGCGAAGAAGGCTCCGGCCAAGCGCACCTCGGCCGCGAAGAAGAAGTAACTCCGCTTCTCCGGAAGCAGACCGCAAGCCCCGCCCGGCTTCTCCCCGGGCGGGGCTTGCCGCATCTCTGCCCTTTTTTCCCGCGCCGCATGCGCTCTCCGGCATTCGGAGCAAACGGCGCACGGACGACCCCGATTCCCCAGCAGCGCGTCGACCGTCAAGATCCGTTGGCACGCTTGCCCGTACGGCTCTCCCGGACCGTGAAGCGACAGCTGGGTCGCAGCGGCGGGCATTGTCCCCGCCGCATCACAACGGCGCAGCGCGAAGGAAATCGAGGGAACGCCTCTGCGTTTTCCCGATCGCACCGGCCATCTCGCCGCCGCCTCCAGTCGATCACCTGTTCCCCCAAGCAAGTGCGAACGCCCGCGCGAAACGGTCTCCGGGGTTTCCTTGCCGTGTCCGGCCCGGCACCATGCGTGGCCGCCAGGTGTCCGCGATCACCCAGGCCGCGCAAGGTCCACAACAGACTTTCGGGTTGTTATGCGAACGTGACAACCACGCACTGTCGCCACCGGTAATCCAGTCGGGCGAACCGGCGAATCCGGACTGGTTTCGCCAGCGCACACCGTCTTTTCCCCGCCGCCGCACCGGTGTCTCGCGGGCGCGCGCACCGCGCCCGCGAAAGTGGGTGCCGGGCCACGAAAACCGGCCGTCATCGGTGAAGCGGTCGCGCGATCGGCTCCGATCACTGTTGGTCTATGCAATCATGACGCCCGGCAAGGACCCCGAATGCGAGAACATGAGACGACTGTGCCGATAGTTCGTGTGGAGAAGCTGTACAAAGTGTTCGGCCGCCGGGCGGAAGAAGCGGTCGGCAAGCTGGAGAACGGCGCCGACCGCGCCGAATTGGAGCTGCCCGGCGTGACCGCGGCGGTGATCGACGCCTCCTTCACCGTGGAGCGCGGCGAAATTTTCGTGGTGATGGGACTGTCCGGTTCGGGCAAGTCGACCCTGCTGCGCACGCTGAACGGATTGCTCCCGGCCACTTCCGGGCGGGTGCTGGTCGACGACATCGACCTGACCGACAAGTCCGCGAGCGAGGTGCGCGAGCTGCGCCAGCGGCGGATGAGCATGGTGTTCCAGCACTTCGCGCTGTTCCCGCACCGCACGGTCGCGGAGAACGTCGCCTACGGGCTGAGCGTGCAGAACGCTCCGCGCGAGCGGCAGCGCGAACGCACCGCCGAAGCCCTCGAGATGGTCGGGCTCACCGGATGGGAGGACCGGTTGCCCGGTCAGCTTTCCGGCGGGATGCGCCAGCGCGTCGGCCTCGCCCGCGCGCTGGCCGCGGACACCGAGATCCTGCTGATGGACGAGGCGTTCAGCGCGCTGGACCCGTTGATCCGCAAGGAGATGCAGGACCAGCTCCTGACGCTGCAGCGGCAGCTGGGCAAAACGATCGTGTTCATCACGCACGACCTCAACGAGGCCATGCGCCTCGGCGACCGGATCGCGATGATGCGCGACGGCCGGATCGTGCAGGTCGCGACCGCGCAGGAGATGCTCACCGAACCGGCCGACGAATACGTCGCGAAGTTCGTCCGCGATGTCGACCGTTCCCGGGTGCTCACCGCGTCCGCCGTGATGGCGCCCGCGGACATCTCGTTCACCCCGGCCACGACCGTCGCCGAAGCGCTGGAAACGATGCGCCGGAACGAACTCTCCGGCGTGCTGGTGACCGAGGACGGCAAGTTCGCCGGCGCGGTCGACCGGCGCGCGGTGAGCGAAGCCGCCGACAACGGCACGGAAACGATCGCCGGCCTCGTCGACCGTTCCGCCGCGCGCACCAGCCCGGAAACCCAGATGGCCGAACTGTTCGGCCACGCCGCTTCCGCGCCCGCGCCGCTCGCGGTGGTCGACGCCGAGGGCGCGCTGCTCGGCGCGGTGACCCGGGAGGCGCTGCTGAACGCGCTGAGCTCAGGAGAAAACGACGAACAGGAGGTGAACGCCCGTGTCTGACAGCGTCCTCTTCGGCGATCTGCCGCAGATTCCCGTCGGCACCTGGTTCAAGGCGATCATCGACTGGCTGCAGGGCAACATCGGCCCGTTCTTCGATTTCGTCGAAACCGTCGTCAGCGGTGCGATCAACGGCCTTTCCTCGGCCCTGACCTGGGTGCCGTGGCCCGTGCTGCTCGTGATCTTCGCGGCGCTCGGCTGGTGGCTGCGAGGCTGGAAGTTCGGCCTCGGCTCGGCGATCGGGTTCGCGCTCATCGACAGCCTCCGCGAGTTCCCCTCCGCGATGCAGACCCTTTCGCAGGTGCTGATTTCCGGCGTGGTCGCGGTGGTGATCGCAGTGCCGGTCGGGATCGCGGCCGCGCGCAACGAAACAGTGAGTCGGATCGTGAAGCCGGTGCTGGACTTCATGCAGACGCTGCCCGCGTTCGTGTACCTGATCCCGGTCATCTTCTTCTTCTCGATCGGCGCGGTGCCGGGCGTGGTGGCGACTGTCGTGTTCTCGCTGCCGCCGGGCGTGCGGCTGACCGAACTCGGCATCCGCCAGGTCGACCCGGAAATGGTCGAGGCGGGCGAGGCGTTCGGCTCGCCGCCGCGGCGGATCCTGCGGGAGATCCAGATCCCGCTCGCGATGCCGTCGATCATGGCCGGGATCAACCAGATCATCATGCTGTCGCTGTCGATGGTCGTGATCTCCGGCATGGTCGGCGCGCCGGGACTCGGCGCCGAGGTGTACGCCGCGGTCACGAGCCTCAAGCTGGACTTGGGTTTCCAAGCCGGTCTCAGCGTGGTCGTGCTGGCGATCTATCTCGACCGGCTCACCTCTTCGCTCGGGGCGCGCTCGGCGGTGGGCCGCGCCCTCCGCCGGGCCGACGCGGCCTGATCCACCTCCACCGCAACGAGAAAGGACGAACGAGTGCGCACATCGAAACGCTTCGGCCGGATCATCGCCATCGGCGCCGCCGTGACGGCCCTGGTCGGCCTCACCGCGGCGTGCGGCGGCCGGGAGTCCCAGTCGGGCAACAGCCAGGAAGCCAAGAGCGTCACCATCGGCTACATCAACTGGGACGAGGACGTCGCCCTCACCAACCTGTACCAGGCGGTGCTGGAGGAGAAGGGCTACAAGGTCAAGACGCAGATGCTCGACGTCGGCCCGATCTACGCGGGTCTCGCGAAGGGCGACGTCGACCTGTTCCTCGACTCGTGGCTGCCCGCGACGCACAAGCAGTACTGGGACCAGTACAAGAACCAGCTCGAAGACCTCGGCGTCTGGTACGACAAGGCGACCCTGAACCTCGCCGTGCCGGACTACGTGAAGGACGTCAACAGCATCGCCGACCTCAAGGACAAGGCGAGCATGTTCGACGGCAAGATCACCGGCATCGAGGCGAGCGCGGGCGAGACGGGCATCGTGCAGAAGCAAGCGATCCCGCAGTACGGCCTCGACGGCGCGATGACCCTGCAGAACTCGTCGACCACCGCGATGCTGGCCGCGCTCGACAGCTCGATCAAGGCGAAGAAGCCGATCGTCGTGACGCTGTGGCACCCGCACTGGGCGTACTCGCGCTACCAGCTCAAGGATCTCCAGGACCCGAAGGGCGCGATGGGCAAGGGCGAGCAGATCCACGCACTGGGCCGCAAGGGCTTCGAGAAGGACTTCCCGGCGCTCGCCGGCGTGGCCAAGAAGCTGAAGATGTCGGACGAGGACCTCGGTTCGCTCGAGGACGCGATCCAGAAGGCTCCGAAGGGCCAGGAAAAGACCGCCGCCAAGCAGTGGGCGGATCAGCACAAGCAGTTCGTGGACCAGGCTTTCGCCGGTCTCTGAGCAGGCTCCGGAACGACCCCGCCTCCCGTTCGCCGGGACGCGGGGTCGTTTCTTTTTTCCGCCGACGGGTCAGCCGGAATGGCCCGATTCCGCCTGATTCGTTGCCCAGCACCGTTATCGAGCGGAATCCGCCGCGAGATGCGGCACACTGGGCATATGTCTCGCGCGCCGATCTCCGCTCGCACCGACGTACCCGACGACGTCGACGCGGTCACCGAAGCCGTGCTCACCGCTTCGCGGCTGCTCGTCGCGGTGTCCGCGCGGTCCATCGCCTCCGTCGGCGACCTCATCACGATGCCGCAATTCCGGCTCCTGGTGGTGCTGCATTCCCGCGGTCCGCTGAAACAGGCCGCGCTCGCCGAACATCTCGGCGTCACGCCGTCCACCGCGAGCCGGATGATCGACCGGCTGGTCGCCGTCGAGCTGGTCGCCCGCTTGGGCAACCCGTCGTCCCGGCGCGAGGTCGTCATCGAACTCACTCAGGAAGGCGACCGGATCGTCCGCGTCGTCACGCAACGGCGGCGGCGCGAAATCGCCGCCGTCGTGGAGAAAATGCCCGAATCGGCCCGCCGCGGCCTGGTCGACGCGCTGACCGCGTTCGCCGAAGCGGGCGGCGAACCGCCCGCCGGAAACCCGGCCGACTCCGTCTGGGTCTAGCTTTCCGCCGCCACCGCGCGAATCCCGTCGGTCACTTCTTTCGCCGACGGGGCCTCCTCCGGGTCGAGCAGCCACTGCACCATCAGCCCGATCACCAACGCGCTCTGCACCGCCCCGCCGACCCCGGTGCGCGCCTCCCGCAGCCCCTGCACGAGATGCCGGCGCACGTCCGGTGACCGCTCGGCCTGCACGAGCGCTTCCAACTGCGCGACCCACAGCGCCCGGTGCTCGCCGAAACTGTCGATCAGCCGGCTCAGCCCCTGCTCGGACAGGTCGAAGGACGAATCCGCGACCTGACCGCCCAGTTCGTCGACCGCCGCGACCAGCGCCTGCGTGAGCAACGCGTCCCGCGACCCGAAGTGATAGCCGATCGCCGCGTGACTGACCCCCGCAGCGGCCGCGATGTCGCGCACCGTCGTGTTGCCCCAGCCCCGCTCAATCAAGCAGCGCTTCGCCCCGGCCAGCAGATCCTCGCGATTACCCATGGCGCCCAGCCTAGCCGAAGTCTTGTCCAAATGGTTTATCCAAACGGTTTGACCAAATGGACAAACCTTGGCTACGGTCTCTCCCATGACCTCCTCGAACGTCCTGATCTCCGGCGCCGGCGTGGCCGGCGCCACCCTCGCCGAGCTGCTCACCCGCGCCGGCCACCGCGTGACGATCGTCGAACGCGCCCCCGCTCTCCGCCACACCGGTTACGCCGTGGATTTCCGCGGTGCCGCTTTCGATGTCCTCGCCGAGCTGGGCATCCTCGACGACGTCCGCCGGCACGACACGAAAATGACCGGCACCGCCATCGTCGACCGCGACGGCACCCAGGTAGACCTGCTGCCCGCCGAAGCTTTCGCGGGCGAGCTGGAGGTGCCCAAGCACGTCCTGAACGAGCTGCTGTACGCCCTGACTGTCGATCATGTCGAGTACCGCTTCGGCACCTCGATCACGTCGCTGACGCAAACTGAGGCCGCCGTGACCGCCGAACTGACCGACGGCTCCACGGAGACCTACGACCTGGTCTTCGGCGCGGACGGCGTGTACTCGAAGGTCCGCCAACTGGCCTTCGCCCCGCACTCAGCAGTACTGCAGCACCTCGGCCTTTCCGGCGCGGGCTTCACCATGCCGAACTTCCTGAACTTGGACCACAGCGGCCTCCTCCGCACCGCCGACGGCACCGCGGTCTACTTGTTCAACTCAGCGGACCCCGACCGCCTGACGGTCAGCCTGTCCTTCGGAACGACCTCAGGAGCCCTGGACCGTCTCCCCCGCGCCGACCAGGAAGCAGCGACCCGCGCCGCCTTCGCCGGTGACGCTTGGCACATACCGCGCCTGCTCGAGGCGATGTCGGAGGCCGCGGATTTCTACTTCAGCTCGAGCACTCAGGTGCACCTGGACCACTGGTCGACCGGCCGCATCGCCCTGGTGGGAGACGCCGGATACTGCGCCGCGCCGACGGCGGGCATGGGCACCTCGCAGGCCCTGCTCGGCGCCCGTTCACTGGCCCGGCACCTGGCGGATGCGGCACACCCGGAGGCTTTCGCCAAGTACGAAGCCGAACTCCGGCCGTATGTGACCGAAAACCAGGCGAATGGCCGCGCGGCGGCAGCGATGTTCGGCGGCACGCAGGAGTGATCGTGGATTGCCCTGGGTTTTCCCGTCGAATACAACAAAGCCCGGTTGATCTTTAATCGATCAACCGGGCTGGCTGTACCCCCGATGGGATTCGAACCCACGCTACCGGCGTGAGAGGCCGGCGTCCTAGGCCGCTAGACGACGGGGGCTTAGGAACTTCCCCGTTTCCGGGGCGTTTCTTGCGAGAGAGAACTTACCAGAAGCGATTTTCGCACTTCCGAGAGGGGGTCCTCTCTGCAGCTGGGGTACCAGGACTCGAACCTAGACTAACTGGACCAGAACCAGTCGTGCTGCCAATTACACCATACCCCAGTGAGGTACTTTCCCGGTTGCCCAGGTCAGTGCCGCACGAGAAGAAATACTAGAACATCCCGCCGCGGACCGTCGCAGCGGGGGTCCCCGCCGCCCGCGGGGCAGGCACGCCGACCGTCGCGTACTCCGAAACCAGCAGCTCAGGAAGCTCGCCGAGCCCCGCCACGGTGTGCACCCCCTCAGGCGCCCGCTCGCCGGTGCGACTGGTCCCGTCACGATCGAGCCAGACCGCGCCGAGCCCGGCGTCGAACGCGCCGATCGCGTCGGTGTCGAGCTTGTCCCCGACGTGCACCGTGCGTTCCGGCGGGCAGTCCAGCGCCAGGCAGACCGAGTGGAACATCACCGGATCGGGTTTCGCGACCCCGACCTCGCCCGCGATCGCGACGTGGTCGAAATACGACGCCAGCCCGAGTTCCGCGATTTTCTGCCGCTGATGAACCCCTGAGGCGTTCGTCACGGCGGCCAGCTGAAGCCCCGCGGCGCGCAGCCATTCCAGGCAAGGAAGAACATCGTCGAACAACCGCCAGGACCGAGCCAGAATCTCCCGCCGGCGCGCCTCGAACGCGCTCACTTGCGCGGAGTCGCCGAAGATCCCCAACTCGGCGAGGAAACATTCAGTACGCCGGTGATGCATGACGTCGTAACCGAGTTTTCCCGCGACCACGAGCGCGACGTGCTCCTCGGTGATCAAATCCCACAACGGCCAAAGATCGTCGCGCCCCGTGAGCGCGTGCAACGTACGCCGGATCGCGGCGGTGCAGTCGATCAACGTGTCATCGATGTCGAGGCAAACCAGACTCAACTCAGGAGGAGCCCACGGTTCGCGACCGGCAGCGGCCGGCGGGGCAGTACGAGCACGCGACAGAGCGGCCGGGGCGAAATCCACCCCGTGAGGCTAGGGCACTCGCCGCGTTCGCAACGCGGCCAAAAAGGTGATTACCCCAGAGCCGTTGCCGCTGACCGGCTCTACCGCCGGTGCACAAAGTGTCCGCCCCGTGACGTTCACCACCGTCCCAGAGGGCCGAGCGGGTGAAAGCCGCTTACTCCACGCTCCCCTTCGAAAACTTACCAATTCCGAACGGTCCCCCTCGGTGCTCGCCCCACTGCCCCCTCCCGCTTCCGCCTCGAAACCCTGTAGCCACAACCCTTTCCCCGCTCACAAAGTCGGCCGTCCTCAGCCGTGACTGTCCTCAAAGCAACAACAACCACGCATAAGTTCCGCGACCGAACTAACCACCCGAAATCCTTTCCGGAAATACCGTCGCCGTGATCTTTCCGGCCAGATGGCAGCGACCCCTCATCCCGCCGGAGATCCACATACGCGAACCACGTGCCATTACGCAAACTCCCCACATTCTGGCCTCCCGCGGACTACATCAACTCCGCTGCCGACACCAGCCAGTGGCAGTTCCCGTGCTCTCCCTGAAGACACCGCGCCCCGCCGATCCCGACCACGATCCCCGGTGGACAGAACCGACCCCACGCACGATCCCCGGCGGTAAAGCCGATCCCGCCCACGATCCCGGGCGGGCAAAGCCGATCCTGATCATGATCCCCGGTGGGCAAACATGCTCTCGACCGCGTCATTGCTAACCATCGCCGCTGAGGCAACCCCTCTCCCGCTCGCCTTGCCTGCCCGCCTCGCGTTGCATGCCTGCCTCTCGTTGCCTGCCTGCCTGGCCTACCTCACTTGCCTTGCCTGGTTCCCCTTGCCTGGCCCCCTTGCCTGCCTCGCTTGCCTCGCCTGCCTGCCTTGCCTGCCTCGCCCCCCCCCGAAGCCTCCGCCAACTCCGACCCCAACCGCACTCCCCGACACCCCCCCCACGCCCGCCCCCCACCCCCTCGG
>NZ_JARACH010000118.1:0-10101 GCF_029087445.1 Amycolatopsis sp. La24 | reverse complement strand
GGCAGCCTGTCGGAAATCCTGACGTCATGTCAGAGAGTCCACACCATCGAGTGAGAGCGCGCTGGCCAGCGCCCCAGCGTCGACAAAGAACAGCCAGCACCGACGAACACCGGGAAGTTCCGGTAACAGACCCCGCCGAGCTCGCCCGCTTCGCCGACGACGACCCCGGCGCCGACCATGGCCTCGCCGGTGCCTACATCGACCTCGGTCCTGCCGACCCCGACGAAACCGCTGAGCCCGGCGACGGATCCGCCGACCCACGCCAGGTCGACCTCGGCCCCGCGTGATCCCTCCTGCATCCCCGGTAGCCCATTTCTTTTGTCTCGCACGAAATTCCCGGAAGGGAGGGTCGACATGAGCGCGCTTACTGCGTTGTCCCCGGTGACGCAAAACTGGGTGGGCGACTATCTGCGCGACCCCGGCTCCGCCACCGGCGCGCTTCTCGGGGCGCTGCGCAACTGGGTGCTGGCGTGGGCCCCAGTTGCCGCGCCCGTCCTCGCCGCGGCGCTGGCCGCCGCGGTGGCGACTGGCCGGTGGCGACGCGCCCGCCGCCACGCGGCGCTGCAGGCCGACGCCCGCCGGATCACCGTGCTCGCGCCGCCCGCCGTCGACCCCGCCGGCGGTGCCGCGCTCTGGTCCAACCTCGTCGGACTCCTGCGCCCTGCCTGGAAACGGATGTGGGCCGGGCAGCCACACCTGGGGATGGATTACCTGTTCGGCGAGCACGGCGTCACCATCCAGTTCTGGGTCCCCGGCGTCATCCCGCCGTCGCTGGTGGAACGCGCGATCGAGGCTGCCTGGCCCGGCTCCCACACCCGTACCGACCCCGCCACCTCGCCCCTGCCCACACTCGGGGCCGGACGACGACGAATCACCGTCGGCGGACAACTGCGGCTGGCCCGCCCCGAAGCGCTGCCGATCCGCACGAGCTTCGACGCCGACCCGATCCGCGCGCTGCTGGGCGCGCCGGTCGGGCTCGGCCGCGACGAGCACGCCTGCGTGCAAGTCCTCGCCCGCCCCGTCACCGGCCGCCGCGTCGCCCTGGCTCGCCGCGCCGCCCGCCGCATCCATCGCGGCCGGTCAGGCCGCATCGGCGGCCGCGTCCTGGACCTGCTCACCCCGGGCGCGCACGCCGCCCGCCGCGGCCGAACCTCGGACTCGCGCCGGATCAGCACCGACCCGCAGCTGTCGCTGGAATATTCCGCCCAGAACAAAGCCATCGTGGGCAAACAACGCGGCCCCCAGTACGAAACTCTCATCCGCTACGCCGTGACCGCCGACCTTCCCGCCGACGCACCCGACCAACTCGTCCATCGGGCCCACGACACCGCCCGAGGCCGCGCGCACGCGCTCGCCTCCGCGTTCGCCGCCTATACCGACCACAACCACTACACCCGCACCCGGCTGCGCCACCCGGCCCACGCACTCGCCGAGCGCCGACTCGGCCGCGGCGACATGCTGTCGGTGCCTGAGCTCGCCGCGCTCGCGCACCTGCCCACCGACGCTGACATCGCCGGCGTCGAACGCGCCGGAGCCAAAGCCGTCGCCCCGCCGCCCGGCGTCGCCGTCTCCGGGCCGGGCGTGATCCCGCTCGGCCACGCCGACACCGGACATGCCCGCCCGGTCGGCCTGCGCGTCGCCGACCTGCGCTACCACCTGCACGTCATCGGAGCGACCGGATCAGGGAAATCGACCTTGCTGGGCAACATCATCCTCAACGATGCCGACAACAGCCGCGGCGTCGTGCTGATCGACCCGAAAGGCGACCTCGTCACCGACGTCCTCAACCGGCTCCCGCGCAGCGCCGCCGACCGCGTCGTGCTCTTCGACGCCGACTCCCGCCACCGACCCCCGGTGCTGAACCCGTTGGAGGGCGGGGAAACCGACCGCGAAGTCGACAACCTCGTCTCCGTGTTCCGCCGCGTCTACTCCGCTTTCTGGGGACCGCGCACCGACGACCTCATGCGCGCCGCCTGCCTGACCCTGCGCGCCCAGGAAGGCGTGCCGACCCTGGCCGATTTGCCGAAGCTGCTGACCAGCGAGGCGTTCCGCTCCCGCATCACCGCCGGGCTCGCCGACCCGGTGCTGTGCGGGTTCTGGGAGTGGTACGACGCACTCACCGACAGCTCCCGCTCCCAGGTGATCTCGCCCCTGATGAACAAACTGCGCGCGTTCCTGCTGCGCCCCTTCGTCAAGGAAGCCATCGCCGGCGGGCGATCCACAGTGGACATGTCGCAGGTGCTCGACGAGGGCGGCCTCTGCCTGGTCCGCATCCCCAAAGGCTCCCTCGGCGAAGAGACCACGCGGCTGATCGGCTCCCTGGTCGTGGCACGCACCTGGCAGGCCACCACCGCCCGCGCCCGCATCCCGCAGCGCCAGCGCGCCGACGCGCACACCGTGATCGACGAATGCCACAACTTCCTCAACCTGCCCTACCCCATCGAAGACATGCTCGCCGAGTCCCGCGCGTTCCGGAACGGATTCATCCTCGCCCACCAGCACCTCGGCCAGTTGACCCGGGAACTCAAAGAAGGCTTCTCCACCAACGCCCGCAACAAAACCATCTACGCCGCCTCCCCCGAAGACGCCCGCGAACTCGCCCGCCACACCGCGCCCCGGCTGTCCGAACACGACCTCTCCCACCTCGACGCCTACCACACCGCCACCCGCCTGGTCGTGAACGGCCAGCAGACCGAGCCCTTCACCATGACCACCTCTCCCCTGCCCGACCCCATCCCCGGACGAGCCCGCGAAATCCGGGCCGCGTTGCGCGCCCGCCGCCGCGCCGCCGCAGGGGAAAGCGTCGCGACTACTCGCCTCGCGACCACGGCCCGGCCCGCGCCATCCGGACGCCGAGTGCCGCCAGCCCGACCCCCCAAGACCGACCCGCGCCGCACCCGCCCCTGATCACCACGCGACGCGATTCCCCCTGCACCGCAGGAAAAGCCCGCGCACGCCGGGGCTCGACCCCCGGGCGGTCCGTCCGGCCCGCAACCTGGTAACCGATCTGGAGCGCACGTTGATCACGACCACCACCCGCCAGCACAGCCTGCGCAGCCATCTGCCCGGCCGCCGCGCTCCCCGCGCCGCGAGTTCGGTCGAGCACCAGGCCATGCTCGCCGCCCGCCTCACCGCCCGCGACAAGTGGTTGCTGGCCCTGCTGCACGAGCACCGAGTCCTGACCACCGCCCAGATCCAGGACGCCGCCTTCCCCTCCGGCCGCTCGACCCGCCAGCGGCTCCGCGAGCTCTACCTCTGGCGCGTGGTCAGCAGATTCCAGCCGTTCCGGCAACTGGGGTCGGCCCCGATGCACTACGTCCTCGGCCCCGCCGGAGCCGCCGTGCTCGCCGCCGAGCACGGCCTCGAGGTCACAGAACTCGGCTACCGGCACGACCGCGCCATGGGCATCGCCCACAACCAGCGCCTCGCCCACACCGCCGGCGTGAACGACTTCTTCACCTCGCTCGTCGCCCGCGCCCGCCACACACCGGCCGACGGTCCGGAAACGCTCGCGGCCTGGTGGTCGGAATCCCGCTGCGCCCGCCACTTCGGCGACCTCGTGATTCCCGACGGCTACGGCCGCTGGCGCACCCGCGGTCAAGGCACCCCCCGTGAGACCGAATGGTTCCTCGAGTTCGACACCGGAACCGAATCCCTCGCCAAAGTCGGACGCAAGCTCATCGGCTACGCACGCCTGACCGAGGCCACCGGCATCGCCACCCCGGTGCTGGTGTGGCTGCCCACCGCACGGCGCGAAGCCGGAGCCCGCACCGCGCTGGCCCGCATCCACTCCGGCCTCGACGACCCGCGCACGGTGCCGGTGGCCACCGCCGCGGCCGACCTGCTCGACCCGACCGCGCCGCGTCCCAGCCCAGCAGAGGCGGTCTGGCTGCCGCTGACCTCCGCCCGCGCCGAACGCGCCGACCGCGCCGACCCGCGCTACAGCCTCGCCGACCTCCCCGCCGCCTGGCCAGGCCTGGCACCACCCGCGAACCCCGCCGAACCCGACGCCCCCGAAGCCGAGGGCGAGGGCAGCGACGCCGCGGCGGCCTCGCCCTACCGGCTGCCGCCGCCGAACCCGATGCCGCCACCGGCCACGCCCAACCGTCTCGCGCGCAACGAACGCTAACCCCGCGGCCGGGCTCCGCGCAGCGAAAGGAGGCGATCCGCCCATGGGCAGCAAACTGCTCGCCGCCGTCGCCGCCCTGATCCTCGTCACGACCGTGCTCATCGGAGCCGGGGCCTCCGGCATCGTCAACGCCCTGTTCGGCAGCAGCAGCAGCGACGCCTCCGGCTCGCCGGTCTGTACGCCCGACGGCGCGCTCACCGGCACGGTCGCGGGACTGACCGCCGAACAAGCCGCGAACGCCGCGACCATCATCGCGGTCGGCAAGCAGAAAGGCGTGCCCGAACGGGGCTGGGTGATCGCGATCGCCGCCGCGCTGCAGGAATCCCAACTGCGCAACCTGCACTACGGCGACCGCGACAGCCAAGGCCTTTTCCAGCAACGCCCGTCCATGGGATGGGGCACCCCGCAGCAGGTCACCACACCCAGCTACGCAGCGGCCAAGTTCTACGAGCACCTGCTGGCCACCCCCGGATGGCAAGGCATGAGCGTCACCGACGCCGCACAGAAAGTGCAGCAGTCAGGATTCCCCGGCGCCTACGCCCGCCACGAAAACAGGGCACGCGCGATCATCGCCTCCCTCTCCGGCGTCCGCTGCCGCCCCCAGACCGCAGCAGCGGCCGACTGCGACCACATCCAGGCCGCCACCCCCGCCGCCGCGACCGCGATCAACTACGCGTGCGGCCAACGAGGACTGCCGTATGTCTGGGGCGGCAACGGTCCTCAGAACGGCGACGCCGGATTCGACTGCTCGGGCTTGACCAAAGCCGCCTACGCAGCGGCCGGAATTGCCCTGCCGCGCACAGCCGACGCCCAATTCCGGGCAGGAACGCGCGTGCCCGACGGACAACCGCTTCTGCCCGGCGACCTCGTCTACTACGGCCCGCCCACACACATCCGGCACGTGGGGCTCTACCTCGGACACGGGAACATGCTCAACGCCCCCGACTTCGGCCAGCCCGTGCAAATCGACAACTACCGCTACCCGGGAGACGACTACGCGGGCGCCACCCGCCCGACACGATGATCCGTTTACCACACAACCCCACGAACTCCGAGCGCGGGTCGACAGTGGTGTGATGTTCTTGCGCGCCGCAACATTTCCAAGGCCTGATACGGCGTGGCCATTGTGTTGCCAACCCCTCTCCCTGGTTCTCCGCATTGAGTGGATCGCGCGCCGCGACGACGGTTTCGCGCTGATGCCCTAGGTCGATTTCTTTTCCTGGTTCGCACGGTATTCTTCGCGGAGCTCCTGGAGCGTGCGGTCGTCCTTGACCCGCCGCCACGTACGCCAGCCCTCGCTGACTTTTTCTTTGCACGCGGCCCGGATCGCGGCTGACGGGGTGCGGTGGCGGCTTCCGTCCGAGAGTTGCAGCTGGCCGTCTTCGAGCACGCGGGCGGTGTGCACTTCACCTTTGATACGCCGGACGTAGCGAAGCTGGTCTCCTGTCCGCAGGATTTCAGCCGCGACCAGCGTCGCCAGATCGGGGCCGCCGGGCCCGGACGTGCGGACGGCTGAATGGATGCCCACGGCGGTCCGGAGTGCGGACAGGCGCACCCCATCGCGCGCGCGGAACCAGTGTTCCCAGCCGTTCTGGTGCCGGTGCCCGAGTGCGGTGAGCGCGCCGGAGGGCCGGGCGAACCACCGACCGTCGTCGAGGCGAATACCTCCGTTGGCGACGCGGGCTTCGTGGACGAGCCCGGCCGCAGGACGGTGGCAGTGCAAAGCTTCGCCTTCCTGAAGGTGTCCAGCGGACACCAGCGGATGCAGTGCCCCCACGGGATTCCCGGGCGCGGACAGCGGATCAGCCGCGTCCTTGGGGTTCATGATCTGTGAGACGAGCGATGCGATACGCCGTGGCCAGCCGACATCCAGCCCGCGCCGCGTGTCGGCACAGTCCCAGACGCCGCCACAGGCGACAAGGATCCTCGCATCGACGAGATTCACCTGGTCGGTCGCTGCCGGGACCAGTTGCACGACGACATCGCCGTCGTGCCGACGCCCGTCGGGTTCCGCCGCTAGCAGCTGACCAGCGAACAAATCCAGCTCTCCTGTGTCACGAGCAACGTCGACCGCCACGATCAACAATCCCCATGCATCGCCGGGAAGTTTCAGTAGTGGCACGATTTCACCCGCTGCGACGATCAGCGCGGCATCGCGCGGAAGCCCTTGCCTGCGGCGCACGCCGTGTGCCGCAGCGAGCGGCGGCGGTGCTGGTTCGGTAACGCTGTCGTTGGCCATGATCATCCTTCTTGCGTTGAGTGGCATTCACGGAAACCCTTCGCCGCGCATGAGACGGGAAGCGGTCGCATCAAGAGGCTTTGCGTGGCACGGGTTTCTCGCCGACTGGCGGCGCCGCCCTTTCGGGGCGTTCGTGCCACGACATGCCCATGAACGCTCAGTCTGCGCCCGAATGTCAATACATGAACGGATTTTCGCCGAAACGGGTGCATCGAGAACACCGGATCGACATTGTGTCCACACGAGACACATGTCTTGTTTGACGAATCGCTTGACATCTATGTGATGACGAAGCGTCCATATACATGTAGCCCGAACAACCGGATGCGCACCGGCGGGCCGACGCCCCGGCCAGGGCATCACCTTCCCTTCCGAACCAGCACATGGAGTTCGTCATGCACCGCAAAAACCGTCATCCCAGTACCGGCTTCGCCGACGCCGGCCGCCACTTGCACGCTGTCGCCGACGGCCGCGACCAACAGGAAGCACCGTCCGCGGAGGACAAAGTGCGGGAAGCTCTGACCCGCCATCCCGGCTCCACGGCCGCCGCAGTGGCAAAGGCGGCCGAAGTCGGCCGTTCGACCGCAGGGAAGATCCTGGCCCGGTGGGGAGGCGACGGCACCGCGATCCGCACCACGGGCGACGGCCCGCGCGATCCGGATACCTGGTCACTCGCCGCGCCGGACCACGACACCGTTTCACCAGACGCCGACGGCGCAGAGACGGCCGCCGCCACGCCTCCCAGCGTCGACGACACGACTGAGCACGCCAGCGACGCCGCCGACAACACGGCCACGGAGGCGCCCGCAACGGCTCAGGACGCCGATCCTGACGGCCAGAAGGCCGAAGATGCTGCAGCAACGCAGGACGCCGCCGCAGAACCGGAACCCGACCGGACTCCGGAGGCCCCCGCGAACGCCACCGATGAAGAGGCTCCCGCGCCTTCTGATGCCGAGAGCACCGAACCGCCGCCTGCCACGGAACCGCTCGCTGACAACGCTGACGAGGCGGAGCCGTCCCCAAGTGCGGCCCCGGCGGTGAGCGGCACGACGGGGTCCGTCCGATCGGACAACGGGCGGCTGTCCAAGGGCGCACTGCGAGCGCTGGTGGAGGAATACCTCACCGATCACCCGGGCGAGAGTTTCGGACCCGCCCAGATCGGTAAGGACCTCGGCCGATCGGGCGGTGCGGTCAACAACGCGTGCGAAAAGCTGGTCGCCGACGGATATGCGATCAAAACCTGTGAGGCGCCGAAACGGTTCACGATCAACCCGGACAAGACCGATGTTCTGGCGACAACCGAGAACGCCACGCCCGCAGGCTGACGACACCTTCGCTCCCCCCGTCCGCGCGCAGGACCGCCGCCTCGTCCCCGGCGGGTGCGGGTCCTGCGCGCGGCTTCGCATGAGACGGCAAAGCCTCGCGCGAGGACAACAGAACAGCCCGGACACGCATACGGCACGCACGAAGAGACCCCGACGGGTAGGGAATTCACCACGACCGGCCATGACGGGACCGACACGGCCATGACGACAGCGAACGCAAGAAACGTGGCATCCGAAGGTAAAGCACGATGACGAAGACTTCCCCGATACAGCCAAAAGTGACGATCACCTCGTCCGACGTTCCGCCGATGCATACGCCCGACGACATGTGGGGCTTGCTGATCGACGTCTCCCCTGCGGCAAGGATGACGGCACAGGACCAGCGCTGTTCTTGGTCGGCTCCTGGTTTCCTCGGATGCGACCGCACAACGGGGACTTCGTCGTGCGACTCTCCGCGCCGTCACGCGATCGATGCGCTGGCGACCCGGAAGCAGTCGATGTCGAGTTGATGCTGGCGTTCCGCGACAGATGGGAGCGGACAGGTGTGTGGCGGCGGCAAGGACATGATTGGCCGCACCGGATCGTGGCGGCCGTGCGCGCGACTACCGGCCTGTACCAGGCATTGGCCGCAGACGGCCCCAACCGATCATCCGAATCTGAGGTGCATCTGTGTGATCCTTTCCGGGCTTGGCCTTCCGGGCTGTTCTACCTCCTGGCGGACGGAATGCTGCAACCCGGCGACCAACTCGTATGGGAACGCCGCGTCAAAGGCCTTCGCCACACGGCCGTGGTACGCGCCGACGGTTGGCTTCAGTTTCCCGACGGCACAACCTATTCGAACCCCCGCCGGGCCGTGGCTGCGCTGGGCGCGCCCACGGCGGAAGGGTGGGCGGTTTGGCGTCGAACCTGCGACAACCAGAGCCTGGCAAGCCTGCGAGATTTGTACCGGTCACGCCACTACGGGGCTCTCCGGTAGCCGACAGGCACCGCATGCGCACCATGCGTGCGCCGATCAACCTGATGTCCCCGGCATGAACGCACCAATACTTCGCGCTGACCAGCGCAAACGACAGATGGAATAGCCGATGAACGCCTCTGAAGCCACCGATGCGAACGACGTGCTCCGCTATCTCCTCGACCTCCGCCGACACCGGCACTCGGCCGCGGACGGCGAAGCTCGCGAGGCCGCTGCCCGCCTCGCCGGGCACGTCAACAAAACGATCCTTGTCGGGATCACACCGGTCGAGGTCGACGTGCAGTGGGACGCGGTTGGCCGGTGACCGGTGAAGCGGGCCGTGACCGTCGCAGCGGTTATCGTCGGCCTTGGCTGTCGTGATCGTGCTCGTTGGCGTTGCTGGCCCTTTGGGCGTCCGGCTCCTTTGCTGGCACGCGGAGCGGTTAAGCCCGCAGCCACCGCCGTCCTCGACCATGATGTCTGCAAGCCACGAGGTGATCGCAACCACGCCCGCGGGTACATCTTGTCCACCCAGAGCACCTGTTGGCGCGCCAGCGCAGAGACAGCGCACCGTGACGAGCCCCACCGTTAACGCGCGTAACGGACACAGGCCCAGCTCCGACCTCTTCAGCACAATCACCCCAAGGGACCACGACATGATTTCCAAGCGCTTCGCCCTGCTCACCGCGACAGCAGCTGCGGCTTTCAGCTTGTCCGCGTGCGGCAGCTCCGCGCCCAGCCTTCCGAACAACCCCGCACCAGCCACCGTGCAGGAGAACGCGAAACCGGAGCAGCCGAGGACGAACGAGCAGGGTTACCTGCCGAAGAAGGTCGGCGAGCGCGCCGGCCTGTTCAACCCGGACGGCTCGAACGCGGTGGACTTCTGGGTGACGAAGGTGTCCGTCGACCCGAAGTGCGGCGAGTACGGCTCCCGTTCCGCGGGCAAACACACGATCGTCGTGGACATGACGGTGCAGACCTACAAGATGGACCCGCAGGTTTCGAGCAGCTTGGGCGGCGTGCTGAACCCGACGGTGTTCCAGACCCGGGGCAAGGACGGCGTTACGAACGAGGCGAGCATCAGCATGTGTGTCGACTCGCCGAAGAGGCTGCCGGACCAGTACGCGCCGAACAGCAAGTACACGGGCCAGCTGGAGTTCGAGTCACCGGACGCGTCGGGCGCGCTGCTGCTGACGCCAATGCAAGGGATGCAGGGCAGCTCGGGCTGGGAATGGCAGTTCTGACCTGCAGCTGAGAACCGTCGAGGATGCCTCGGCCGTCTTCGTGGCGGTCGAGGCATCCTGCTGTCTTCGGTGGCGCCTTGGCCGGTTGAGGTTCACCCCGAATGGTGGACAGGGGCTTACGAGGGGTTCAGGCAGCCGTTCGGAGTGCCTGCTCGAAGTTGTCGGGGCTGAGCATCCCGATAGCGGAGTGCCGCCGCACACTGTTGTAG
>NZ_JARACH010000117.1:0-10783 GCF_029087445.1 Amycolatopsis sp. La24 | reverse complement strand
CCTGCGGTTCGGGGGTGCTTGTCAAGGCATCTTTCCCGCCTTGACAAGCACCCCCGAACCGTCAGCACAATCAAACTTCGGGGTGCCCCACGCAACCACCAAGCGATGTCGCCGCCAGGCGACGAGAAGTCCCGACCACCCAACCCGAGCTACAGTCGACCAGTGCCCGAGATTTCGACCGCCGAGCGAGCCGGAGTCGGTTCCGACGGCAACCCCCGCCCCACCGAAGACCACATCGCCCTCCTCGACCAAGCAATCCTGGTCCTGGACGGAGCCACCTCCCCGAGCCCAGACCTCCCCCCAGGCGGCTGGTACGCCCACCTCCTCCGCGACCAACTGGCCAACGAACTCCGCACCGCCCCCCACCAAAACCTCAGCCAAGCCCTGGCAACCGCAATCACCGCCGTAGCCAAAGACAACGCCCTAACCCCAGGCAACGCCCCCTCCAGCACAGTCTCGATCCTCCGCTGGAACGACCACGAAATAGAAGCCCTGGTCCTGGCCGACAGCCCCATCGTCGCGTTTGGACAGTTCGGCGCCGACGTGGTCTCCGACGACCGCCTGGTCTCCCTCCGCAACAACGGTCTCCTGCAAACCAGCGCCGACGTCCGCCGACGACGCAACGCCGAAGACGGCTTCTGGGTAGCCGAAGCCGACCCGGTCGCAGCACACAAAGCAGTCCGCCGCAGCTGGCCCCGCGCAGCCGTCGACGCCGTCCTCATCGCCACCGACGGCGTAGCGATCGGAGTGGACGAATACGGCCTCTTCACCTGGCCGGAAGTCCTGCAGCTAGCCAAAAACAAGGGCCCCGAAGCAGTGCTGGACGCGGTACGCGCCGCGGAAAACGACGATCCGCACGCCGTCCGCTGGCCGCGCGCCAAACGGCACGACGATCAGGTGCTCGTCCTCGCCGACTTCTCGGGGTAGGGGCTTAATCAGGGGTTTTCCCTGATCACGAAACGCCGCGGAACCGCCAATCTGGCTACATGGGGAACACACGAGGCGTCCGGGGATGGCGCCTGACCGCGCTCGCTGCGATCGCCTGGGGGCTGTTCACGATCACAGTGCTGCACATCATCAGCTCGCACGACCCGATCTACGACACACTTTCGAGCTACACGATCACCGACCGCGGGGAGGGCATGCTCGGGGCGAGCGTGCTGTCGGTGGCCGTCGGATCGCTCGCGGTGCTCGGCGCGCTGATCGCAGGCGGCGTGCCGATGACGTTCAGCACCAAGGCTTTGCTCATGCTGTGGGCGGTCGGGCTGGCGGTCGCCGCCGTTTTTCCGGCCAGTTACCCGCAAAGCCCGAATCCGCTCAGCGGCGACATCCACCTGTACTCGTGCCTGATCGCGTTCGCGAGCCTGCCGGGCGCGGCGATCACGATGCTGGAACCGTTGCGCGGCACGGCGGAGCGTGTGTTCGTGGTGCGCTGGCTGAAGTTCGGGCTCGCGACGGTCGGGTTGTTCGCGCTGAGTTTCCTGTTCGTCCGTCTCGACGAAGCTGGGGTGCAGCCGTTCCACGCGCTCACCGAGGTGCTGCCGGTGGGCGCGACGCAGCGGCTCACGCTGATCGCGAACGTCGCCCTGCTGCTGGTCCTGCTCCGGATCGCGGTGCGGACCGAAACCGCTCGCGCCGCGGTGCTCGTTACTTCCGCGCCTCGGCCATGAACTCGGGCGCGTAACCGAACAATCCGGGAAGACCGCCGGTGTGCACGAACACCACGGTCTCCTCGGGCGAATACCGTCCCGCCGCCGCCCATTCCACCAGGGCGGCGGCGGCTTTTCCGGTGTAGACCGGGTCGAGCACCACGCCTTCCGTGCGGCCGAACAACCGGATCGCTTCCCAGGTCCCCGACGCCGGGATGCCGTAGCCCTCGCCGATCGTCGTGTCGTTGAGCCACACGTGCGCCAGCTTCGGTGGGTCGAACCCAAGCAACCCCGCGGCCCCGGCGGTGAGCTGGGACAAGTTGTCCACAGCCTCGTTCAGCGGATGGCTGACGCAGGCGATATCCACCTCCAGCGAACCGAGCAGCTCTGTGCCGAGCGCCAGTCCAGCCGCCGTGGCCCCGCTGGCGTGCGGGCTCACGATTCGGGCGTGATCCAGACCCTGCTCAGCCAGCTGGGCAGCGAGCTCGCGGGTGGCATCCACATAGCCGAGAACACCGAGTGGGTCGGACCCACCGACTGGGATCGTCCGCACTTTCCGGCCTTCGTCCGCTGCTTCGGCAACCAGCCGTTCGTACGTCGCGGCCGATTCCTCGCCGGACGCGCAGACGTGCACCCGCGCGCCGAAGAGCAGGTCAAGCGGGACATTGCCGGACCGTTCGTATGCGTCACCGGAGCGCGGCACCTCAGCCGTCAGCACCAGTTCGCAGCGCAAGCCGAGCCGGGCGCACGCCGCGGCGGTCTGACGGCCGTGGTTGGTCTGCAGCGCACCGAAGGTGATCGCGGTGTCCACACCGTCGGCGAGCGCCGCGCCGAGGTGGAAGTCGAGTTTGCGCAGCTTGTTGCCGCCGACGCCGAGCGGATGGACGTCGTCGCGCTTGAGCAGCAGCCGGGGGATGCCGAGCGCTTCGCCCAGCCGCGGCGCCGGGACCAGCGGCGTCGGCCCGTGGTGGAGACCGGCGCGCGGAAAGCCGTCGAAGGAGGGGAACCGGGCGAAGTCGAACGTCATCGATCCTCCGTGCGCAGGCGGGGCTGATGGTGGGCAGTTTAGGTGGCTTTATCCAGCCGTGGGCGGATCCGCGGCCCTCGCCGCCCGCTCGATTTCGGCTCGCCGCGCCTGCCAGAAGGCCGCGTCCCGGCCGCGTTTGGCCATGGCTTCCAAGCCCATTTCGACCGCACCGTCCAACTGCTCGCGCAGGATGTCGGCGTGCCCGGCGTGCCGGCTGGTCTCGGTCAACATGTGGACAAGGACGTTGAACAACAGCACGTCCGGCCGCGGCCACCACGGCACGTGGCCGCGCGAATCGATGGCGAGAGCGGCGATCGTCGTGTCGGAGTGTTCGCAGACGCGCTGGTAGCGGCTGGTGATTTCCTCGCGGGTTTCGCGCTCGGTCGCCCACAGATCGCGACCGCGCTGTTCGAGGTCGTCCCACCGCGGGACCGGCTCGGGAAACGGACGGCCGAAAACCTCGCCGAAGTACCGGGCCTCGGCGACCGCAAGGTGTTTGACCAGGCCGAGGAGGTTGGTTCCGGTCGAGGTCAGCGGACGGCGGATCGCGTACTCGGACAATCCGTCGAGCTTCCGGAGCATCGTCTGCCGGACCTCTTTGAGGTCGTCATGCAGGTACTCCTTCGCGAAGTCGTCGATCACGACTCCGAGCATGCCCGAACTTCCCGGCCGTCGCCGTGATACGTTCGTTCGAGCGAACGAGAGAACGGGGAGCCGCCGATGCCTTCCGCGACAACCGAGTTCACGACCCTTGCCGCCCAAGCCGCCGCGCTCGAATCCGGCGAGGTCACGGCCGTGGAGCTGACCGAGCTCGCGCTCAAGCGGGCGCACGCGAGCCAGCCCGTGCTCAACGCGTTCCGCGTACTGCGCGACGAAGCCGCGCTCGCCGAGGCCGCCGCCGCTGATCAGCGCCGCGCCGACGGTGACCGCGCGCCGTTGCTCGGGGTGCCGGTCGCGATCAAGGACGACGTGGACATCGTCGGTCTGCCCACCGCGTTCGGCTGCCCGGGCGAGTTCCCGGCGGCGACGGCGGACGCGCCCGCGGTCGCGAAGCTCAAGCAGGCCGGCGCGGTCATCATCGGCAAGACCAACACGCCTGAGCTGGGCCAATGGCCGTTCACCGAGGGCACCGCCTTCGGTGCGACGCGCAATCCGTGGCAGCCCGCGCACACGCCGGGCGGGTCGTCCGGCGGATCCGCTGCGGCGGTGGCGGCCGGGATCGTGGCCGCCGCGCTCGGGTCGGACGGGGCGGGATCGGTGCGCATCCCGGCGGCGTGGACCGGACTGGTCGGCATCAAAACCCAGCGCGGCCGGATCCCGACCGGCAGCGAACTGTTCCACGGCCTCACCGTGCTCGGCCCGCTCGCCCGGACGGTCGCCGACGCGGCCGCCCTGCTCGACGTCACCGCGGGCACCGGCACCTCGTTCCAGACCGCCGCCCAGCGCGAACCGGGACGGCTGCGGATCGGCCTCTCCACCCGGATTCCCTTTACCGCCACTAAAACCAGGCTCGACCCAGTGGTCGAATCGGCGGTGCGCCAGACCGCCGAGACGCTTGCCGGGCTGGGCCACGAGATCGTGCCGGTCGAACCCGGATACGGCTTGATCGGTCTCACCTTCCTGCCGCGCTCGCTCACCGGCGTGCGCGATTGGGCCCGGCGCGTGCCGGAGCCGTCCGCGCTCGACCCGCGCACCCGCAGCAACGCCCAGCAAGGCGGCCTTCTCGCCGGCCCCGCGCTGAAACTCGCCCGTGCGCTCGAACCTGTGCTGCGCCGCCGGATCGGCGGCGTATTCGGCGACATCGACGTCCTGCTCACGCCGACCACCGCAACTCCGCCGCCCGCGATCGGGTCCTTCGACGGGCTTTCCGGCTGGCAGACCGACCAGTCGATGATCGCCGCGTGCCCGTACGCTTGGCCGTGGAACGTGCTGGGCTGGCCCGGGGTGAACGTGCCCGCCGGGCTGACCGCGGACGGGTTGCCGCTCGGCGCCCAGCTGCTCGGCCCGTCGCATTCCGAGGAGCGGCTGATTTCCGTTGCCGCGCAACTGGAAGAGGTGCAGCGGTGGCCGGACCGACGTCCCGAGCCGGGGTGGTGACCACTCGCGACGCGATCCTTCGCGCCACCCTGAAGGTGGTCGGCGAGCAGGGCGTCGGCGGGCTCACCAACCGCCGCATCGTCGCCGCGGCCGGGGTTTCGCTCGGCACGCTGACGTATCACTTCCCGAGCCAGACCGAGCTCCTGCGCGAGGCGATGCTGCTGTTCGCCGAGGAGGAAACGGCGAAACTGGCGGGAATTGTCGAGGCGTACCGGGAACAGGGGCTGAGCCTCGAACAAGCGGCGACCGTCGTGGAACACGTGATCAAGCAATTGCCGTTCGGCACGGACGAACTCGCGCCGCACGAGCTGTACCTGCAAGCCGCGCGCGACCCCGGGCTGCACGAGGCGTCCGCGAAATGCTTTGCGGCATATGACGAATTGGCCATCACGATTCTGACCGCACTCGGCCTGCCGGAGCCGGAACGAGTAGCCGGGCCGGTGGTCGCGCTCGTCGCCGGGCTGCAGTTGCGCCGCCTCGCGACCGGCACGGACGTTCCGGCCGCCGAGCCGTTAATGATGCTGCTGCATGGTGCGCGAGGCTGACGTGGCTCCGCCGGTCGTTCGCGGTACCGCGGCTTGGCGCTATTTCGGCGACTTCCGCGACGCGCTGCTCGCGGGACAGGTGCTCGTACTGCAGGTCGCGCATCCGGTCGTCGCGGCCGGGGTGCGGGATCATTCGGACTACCGCGAGGATCCGTGGACCCGGTTGATGCGCACCGTCGCTTCGCTGTCGATCTACGTTTACGGCGGGACAAAGGGCGCGCAATTCGAGGCCGAACGATTGCGGAAACTGCACCGCTCGTTCACCGGTATCGCCGATGGCCGTCGATACAGCGCGCTCGATCCTGGCGCGTACGCATGGGTGCACGCAACGCTGGTGATGGCTCCCGTTGACGCACAACGGTTTTTCGGCCGTCCAATGTCCACTTCGGAGCTTGACGAGTACTACGCGCAGATGTGCGGCATCGGCCGGATCCTCGGCGTCCGCGAGCGGGACCTGCCGCCGACATGGCCGGAGTTCGAGCGGTACTACCGGGAGACGATTGCCGGGTTCGGTCCGAACGAGACGATCAGCACACTGTTCGAGACCATCGACACCGCAGGGAAACCATTCGCCCGCATGTCGGACCGCCGGTGGCCGAAGCTCCAAAAAGGATATTCGACCGGGCAGCTGTTCCTGATCCGCACGCCGGACGTTCCCCTTCGCCCCGGCCCCGCCAGCGCAGCCCCCGCCAGCGCAGCCCCCGCCCTCCTCCGGGGGACGGCCCTTGTCCAGTCTATCCGCCCCCACCGACAACCCCGCCCACTACGGCCGGGTTGTCCACAGCGACCGCGACTTGGGGAAAGTCTCGCGCCCACCGCCCCATGCGAGTGGTCGGAAAGCTGAATGTGTGGCTGCGCGCGCACCCGTGGGCCTATCGGTTCTTCGTCCGTTCGTAGTGCGCCCGTGCCTTCGCCCGGTTCCCGCAGCGCGACATCGAGCACCACTGGCGCGTCCGGCGAGGCGACGTGTCGACAAATCGCAGGCCGCAGTCGTCCGCCGAGCAGATGCGGATGTCTTCTGCGCCGGTAGCGAGATCGACGGCGTCGGCGGCCAGCACCGCGAATGCCGTCGCTACCGGGTCCGCGGGAGTGGGCGCTTCCCGCTGCAGCACACCGTCCTTCAACAGCAGCCGATCCGGCTCGGGGGCAGCTGCGAGGGCGTCGTTGACCAGGCGGACGTCGGCAACCAGCGGCTTGGCGGTCAGCAGCCGGTTGACCGCCTCGCGTAAGTCTTTTGCTGCGGCCAACTGGGTGGCGGTCACCGGCACACGACCGAATCCGGCCAGCTCAAGCCATTCCGCCAGAGCGTCCGGGCCGGTCAGGAGCTCGATGCCTTCCGAGAGATGCCGGGAGCGCAGCGTGTTCACCAGGTGCAGACACGGCCGTCCAGCGTCGAACACCCAATCCATGCCGCTCATTCTAACCATTGAAACCGGTGAGAACGCGCGCTACCGTCTAACCCCATGAGCCGGTTAGAAGCAGCCATGGCCCAAGTAGCCGACCTGCGCATGCACTACCTCCGCGGCGGTGACGGCCCGCCGCTGTTCCTACTACACGGCTGGCCGCAGACGTCGCACTGCTGGCACCGCGTCGCCGGGCCGCTGACCGAGACGTACACCGTGATCGCCCCTGACCTGCGCGGATACGGGCGCACCGACAAACCCCGCACCGGTTATGACAAGCGGACGATGGCCGCCGACGTCGCGAAGCTGGCCGAACAGCTCGGGTTCGACCGGGTCGCGGTCGCGGGGCACGACCGCGGCGGACGGGTCGCTCATCGGTGGGCGCTCGACCGTCCGGACCAGGTCGAACGGCTGGCCGTGCTGGACATCGCGCCGACGCGAGAGATGTGGCGCCGCCTCGACCGGGACCTCGGGAAGGCGTACTGGCACTGGCTTTTTCACCTCCAGCCAGACCTGCCGGAACTGCTCGCCGGGCAGAACATCGCCGCCTACCTCGGGTACTTCTTCGAGCGCTGGACCTTCCAACGCCACGGCCTGCCCGCCGAGGACGTCGCCGAATACGTGCGTGCCTTCGAAGCACCCGGCGCGCTCCGAGCCGGTTTCGACGACTACCGCGCCTCATTCCCGGACGACGCCGAACTGGACGACGCCGATTACGCCGCCGGGAAGCGCCTCACCCAGCCAGTACTGGCGATGTGGGGCAAGGCCGGACTGCTCGGCAGCCTGCCCACGCTCGACATCTGGCGCGACTACGCGGACAACGTGACCGGCATCGGCCTCGACGACTGCGGGCACTTCCTCCCCGAGGAACAACCCTCACAGGTCGTCGCGCATCTGCGGGAATTCCTGGCCAGCTAACGGAATCCTCGCGAACCCGGCCCCCACCGTCCGCTCGATCGCCGCGCCGACGCGGAACGCCGTGCCGTCGTCGTACTTGCCCGCGACGACCTGAACCCCCGTCGGCACGCCGTTGCTCGCCCAACCGGACGGCCCGGCGAGCACCGGATGTTCACTGCCGACATTGAACGCCGGAGTGAGCGAAGCGTCCGAAAAGTGTTCCAGCGCAACATCATCGACCACGACCTGCTCGGAAAGGTAGTCCTCGCCAGCGGCGAACGCGGTGGCACCGAGGGTCGGCACGATCAGCGCGTCGAACCGCTCGAACACCGCGTCGAGGCGTTCCCGGATCGCCGCTTCGACCGCGCGGCCGGTTTCCGCGTCCACAATGTTCTCGACGCCTTTGCGCGCGAAAGCCTGGCAGTACGGGGTGATGACGCCCGGATTCTGCCGGTCCAGCTCCAAGACCTCGGCGGCCAAACCGGTCCCGAAGTGCGCCCACAAGGCCTGTTTGACCATGGCGAGCGTCCAGTCGATCTCGATCTCCGTCACCGCCGCACCGGCAGCCGACAACGCATGCGCGACGGCGCGGGTGTTGGCGGCGACCTCCGAGGCCACTGGGAAATCGCCAGGCACCGGACAGCACGCGACGCGGAGCCCACGCACGTCGCCCACCTCAATGCGAACGGCGGGAAGTCGCGAGTGCGGGTCACGCGGATCCTCGCCCGCCATCATGTTCTGCAGCAACGCGCAATCGGCGACCGTCCGAGCCATCGGGCCGTGGTGGTAGTAAGTATCCAATCCGGCGGGCGGGAGGACGGGATTGCGCCCGTGCGGCGGTTTGAAGCCCACGACGCCGGTGAAGGACGCGGGCGCGCGGAGCGAACCGCCGATGTCCGATCCGGTGGCGAGGAAGGCGGTTCCGGCCGCCAGCGCCGCGCCCGAACCACCGGACGAGCCGCCCGCCGAGGTCTGGAGGTTCCACGGATTGCGCGTGGTTCCCCAGCGTCGCGTGTGGGACAGCGGCATGCAGCAGAACTCGGACGTCGTCGTGCGAGCGTGCAGAATCCCGCCGGCCGCCTGGATGCGGCAGAGCCCGATCGCGGTCTCCCGCGCCACCCGGGGCGAGCGCAGGAGGGTGCCTTCGGTGACTGGGTGCCCGGCCAGGGGCTGTTCTTCCTTCGCCGCGATCGGCAGTCCTTCGAGCGGCCCCGGCTGACCGCCGGGCGCGTACGCCTTCTCCGCGACAGCCGCCGCCCTCAGCGCCTGCTCGAACATCTGCTCGGCGAACGCGTTGACGTCCGGCTCGACCCGCTCCGCCCGCTCGACGACCGCGCGCATCACCTCCACCGGCGAGAGCTGCCGGGTCCGGAAGAGGCGCAACACTTCGCCGGCGGAGAGGTAGTGGAGTGGGGTCATGGCGCGCTCCGTGGGGTCGGGGCGCTCAACCTACTCAGCCGGCGACCCTCGCCAAGCCGACATTGAACCCACACCGCCCGGCGCCCACGGTGACCGGAGCGCCGCCACACTCCACCCGATCGAGTGACTGTTTGCGAATCGCTCTCAGTCGAGACCTCGTCGTGGTGGACTACTCACTCGGCGGCAGGTCGAACTGACCAGCCTTGACCGCGACGAGGAAGGCGTCCCACTCGCCACGGTCGAACACCAGCACCGGGCTCGCGGCGAGCTTCGTGTCGCGCACGCCGATCAGGCCGGGACGGGAGAGGTTGACCTCGACACAGTTTCCGCCGTTGGGCTCGCTCGCGAACGACTTCGCCCAGGCCGCGGCCGCGAACAGCGACTCTGCCGTGTCCGGGTCGTAATCCTGGGGCGACGGATAATCCGCCATGGGTCGTCCACCTCCGAGCCTTGTGCAGGGCGTGCGCTCTGATGCACGTCCCCGGCTTCTTTGCGTCACTACGGAGCAAACCGCAGGGCCAAGCGGGTGATCAACTCGACCCGATCTCGACATGAAGATTATTCCAGGAGTAGGATTAATCGCAGCGATCGGGGCGTCAGTGGTGGGTGAATGGCTTGCGACATTCAGCCCAACACCGGCAGCACCGGCCCGGGCACCCGGCCCGGGCGGCGGAACAGCCGCGAGATATCGGGAGGAGTGCGGATGCGAGCCGACCTGTGCGAACCGGTGAGCCGATCCGCCAGCCTCGCCGGAATCGGCGCTGGTCCAGGTGCTGCGACGACCCTGCGGAGACACCGCAACGGAGCGGTTTCCCTGGTGCCCGGCGTTGACCCGTCGAGCGCGAACCACCCCGATCCAGCCGGCGCCGACCCGCGCCGGTTCCCGTTATCCGAACTGGGGGTGTGATCCCATGGCCGTACGGCTCACCACGCTTTTCCGCCGTGAGGACGAACACACTCGCGGCCGACGTGGGATCAATCACGAATTGCGCAACCGGTTCGGGTTCAGCCTGATCCAGGCCCCGCTGCGCAGCCCGATGGTTGTGGACACCGAGATCGAAGTACCGGCTCCGCGCCAAGCGGACACCGTCCACTCCACCCGCCACTGTCGCGAGACACGAGTACCGATTCTCCACGGGCTCGGCTGAGCCGAATCCCGCATCGTCCACGCTCCCCGGATTTCGTTGGCCGGGGAGCGTTTTCGTGTCCGGGGTCGGGTTGCGGGGAGGTCCAGACCACCAGCGGTCTAGACCATGTGCGCCGGGCTGGGTGCATCCGGCACCACATCGGGTGCTTCGTCCCTGCCGCTCGCCGCCATCGGTGGAAGCGCTGCGGTGCTTGATCAACGCACCGAACGCCACATTGGGTGCGTCAGATGCACCCAATGCCACGTTGGGGATTTTCTCGGCGGTCGTCGCGTGCGGCTGCATTGCGGCGATACGCAGCATCAAGCGGGCAGCGCGACTTCCCCAATCCCGCCGACGTCTGTGAGGGGAACGACATCCGCACTGGCCGGATCGCGCACATCGACGAGGGACGGCTTCACCCGCCGCGCTCGCGGAGGTTTCCGCCCCTCCCTCAGCGGGCGGGCACCCGGCGGCAAGGGTCCGTGAAGGGCTCCTTGAGGGAATCTGACCTGGATCCACCGGTGTTTGTGGTGGTGTAGGCCGTGTCTGGACGCGCAGATGCCCTCTGAGCTGGGATGATTGTTCTTGCGAAGGAAAAATCGATCCGAGCGAGAGGGCA
>NZ_JARACH010000116.1:0-11301 GCF_029087445.1 Amycolatopsis sp. La24 | reverse complement strand
ATCCACAAAGGAATGACGATTCCATAGTTCCCCAACTCCGGGATTCAGCTATCATCGTCAAGCACCAAATACCCAGAGTTCCGCTCAGATTCGGGTAAAGTTGCGAGGAACTCTGGGGAAGTGGTGACCAGGAAGTTCTCCGTGGGCGAGGCCAGCGACTGGAACGCCACTCGCTGCGTCCCCGAGGACAACAAGCCCTGCCCGCGGTCGGCGGACAACAAGAACTGCCGCTCTCCGGCGGAAAGGTCGAAGGTCTCGGCGATCTCGTCGATGGCTTGGGGCGCCTGGCGCAACAACACCTGGGTGGCCGCGTTGCTCACGATGGCCTTGCCCAGGTCGCTGCCGAGCACGTCGGCGGTGTCCTGGGTCGCCACCGTGAGCCCGCACCAGTGTTTGCGGGCGGCTTTGGCCATCCGGAACAAGAAGCGGGCGCCTTCGGGTTGCTGCATCAGCAGCCACGCCTCGTCGACCACCACGAGTCGGGGCCGGCGGTATGCGGGGTTGGAGACGCGGCGCCAGACGGCGTCGAGCACGAGCAAGGTGCCGATCGGGCGCAGCTCGTCGGGCAGGTCCCGCAGGGAGAAGACCACGAGGTGCCCGTCCGGGGTGGCGGTGGTGGGTCCGTCGAAGAGGTCGCTGAACGCGCCGTCGACGAACGGGTGCAGCCTCGCCGCCAGATCGGCCGCTACCGCATTACCACCGTCACCGGAGGAGGCGAGCACGTCGCGCAGGTCGCGCAGCAGCGGCGCCGGGCGTGTCCAGGTCCGGGCGTCGTCGGTGATGCCCGCGTGGTGGTAGGTGGCGGTGATCGCGGTGTCGAGCACCGCGCGCTCGGCGGCGGTGACCTCGGCACCGAACAGGACGGCGAGCACGGCGTGCAGGAACAGGCTGCGCCGCTTGAGCGCGTCCTGCGGGGCGGTGCGCCGCCCGCGTGCGTCGGTGTGCACGGGCAGGTCGAACGGGTTCAACCTGACTCCGCCCGCGCCGAGGTGCACGTAGGTGCCGCCGACCTGGGAGGCCAGGCGGGCGTACTCGTCCTCGGGGTCGACGACGAACGCCTGCACCCCGTCGGAGGCCCACCCGTCCTCGTCGTCGCCGAGGTTGCGGTAGAGGCTGCGCAGCGTCTCGAGCTTGACGAAATAGCTCTTGCCCGCGCCCGACCTACCGAGGACGACGGAGTTGTAGTTGTCGCAGGCGAACCGATCCCAATGCACCAGCCCGGAGCTGCCGACGTTGTAGCCGTAGAGCACCCCGGACGGGGCCGAGGTGGTCGGGTCGGTCGGCGGCAGATCCGGCGAGGTGAACGGATACGCGGCCGACACGGCGGCGGTGTCGAATGTCCGCTTCAATCCCAGCGGGTCCAGCCCGAGCGGCAACGTGGACACCCAGCCCTGCAACGCCCGATACGTCGCGGGTTTCGCGTCCAGCAACAACGACGCGCACAACGACCGCAGCGCCGAGACCTCTTCGGCGAGCGCCTTCTCGTCCGGGGCGTGCACGGTCAGATAGAGCCCGAAGCGGAACAGGCGCCCGTCGCCGCGCGCGATGCGCCGCGAGAGGTCGGCGGCGTCCTCGGCGGCGGCGTCCACCTCGGGGTCGTCGAGCCGGTCATGGCGGGCGTTGTGCCGCCGGGACGACTCCAGCTTCGCGCGCTGCTTGCGCAGCCCGCTGGCGGCGGTAGCCGGATCCACCGGCTGGACGTGCACCGAGACGTCCAACCGCGCCGGGTAGGTCAACAGCGGGGCGAGCCACCCGGGATAGACCTCCTGCGGATAGCCGGTGACGCCGAACGAGGCGACGAACTCGTTGCCGATTTCCAGGTGTCGGGCGGCCACCGACAACGAGTCGGGAGTGAACGCCCCCGCCGACCCGGAACGGTGTCCGGGCGTGTGGTTTCTGGTGCGTGCCATGAGTGGTCTACCTGCTTTCGAGTTCGTCGTCGTAGTCCCAGTCCTCGTCCTCGGGCAGCCAGGGCCCCGCTTGCGACCGGCTGGATCGGGAGGTCGCCGGGCGGGAGGGTTCGGGGCCGCGAGTCGACGGGCCGCGGGGTGGGCTCGTCGCTGGAGCGCGGCGCCGGGATGACGGCGCCGTGGGTGTGCGCGTCGTGCGGACCGGGCGAGACGGCGCCGCGAGGTCGGTGTCGTCGGCGGGTTCGTCGGGGCCGTAGAGGTCGGTGAAGGTGGTGGTGGCGGTGACGACCTCGTCGGCCCCAGCAAGCCCCGCTGACGGCGGCAGGAAGGTGTCGGGGTTGCACGCCGCCGCCAGCACCCCGGTCGCGGCGGCGGCATCGAGCGGGGTGGCGACGATCCCGGCGGGGGAGAGCAGCTCCGTGGCCTCGCCGAGGCGGCGCACCAGCCGCTGCTCGGCCGCCTGCCGCACCCCGTCGTCCACCGACTGCTCGTCGCTGCGGCGCCGCCGCCACGGCAACATGCTCGACGCGGCAGCGGGCGTGGGACCGGTGCGCAGAGGTTCGCGCAGCACGAGCAGCACCTGGCGGCGCAGCAGATCCGCCTGCGCGGTGAGCTCGGCGAGGTAGTCCGCGTGGTCCCGCGCCGCGGCTTCCAGCGCGGGGTGCGGAAGCCCGCCGGCACGGGCACGCAACTCGGCGATCTGCGGTGCGAGATCAAGCCGTTCGGCCCGCACCAGGATCTGCACCGGCGCCGTCAGGGAGTGCAGGTAGCGGGCGAACGACGCGACGAGCGCCTCCTGCTCCCCGGGCGTACGCAAGGAAAAGTTCACAGTGCTGCACACGGCGATGACCGCGAGCCCGTCGGTGCCGAGGTCGACGATCCCGGCCTGCGCGCCGGTGTCGGCGACACCGCTGGCCGGGAGTTCCAGCGGCGCCGGAGACACCGGCTCGGCCGAGGCCGGGTGCCGCCCTCGGCCTCGTGTTCGCGCCTCGGATTTCTGGGCGGTCAGCCACGGCGGGGCCGCGCGCACGCCTTCGGGGGCGGCGACCCGGTGCCGAGGGGACAGGTGCTGCCGGAGGGCGGCGAGCGCGAGCTTGTCCAACGGAAGCCCGTCACGCTGCCCGAGGGCCAGCACGGTGACCGCGAGCCCCACCGGCACCGCGAAAATCAGGAACACCGGCAGCGGCACCAGAGACCGGGTCATGCTGTAGAGCCCGTAGAGCAGCAGCCCGGCGACGCCGAGGATCGCGAGTTGCCGGGCGGTCAGCGGCCCGAGTACCCGGTCCGGGCGGTCGACGTCGGCGGGCACACGCACTGGAGAAGTCATGGCGATGCGACCTCACTTCTTCTTCGGGCCCCGGCGACCGGGCAGGTCCAGGGGCAGGGGCAGTTGCGTTCCGGCTCGGCGCTTCGGTGGCGGTGCCGAGGTGCCCGGGCCACTGGCCGGTGGCGGCTTGGGCTTGGGTTCGCGGCGCACGCCGAGCGGCAGCGGGTACTGGCCCGAGGCCAGCGGCCGGTTTCCGGTGTAGGCATCCCGCGTAGGGCGGCGTGGGGCGCGGGCCGCGCGATTGATCTGGCCGGACGGGGTGATCAGTCCGGGCCCGGTCTGCCGCGGCGGCGGTGTGGGGTTGGCGAGGTCGTCGGCCACCGTCCGCCGAGGCGTGCGCGGTGGCGCGGGACGCAGGTGGATGGGCAGCATCCCGGCGTTCGGCGCCACCAACGCGCGGGGCAGGTGCGCGGGCGGGCGCGCGTTGCGGTTGATCCGCCCGTCCGAGGTGAGCAACCCCGGCTGCGACACCGGCGGCATACCGCCGCGCCGCTCGGCGAGATCGTCGGCCAGCGACCGGCGCCCGACCCGATCCGGATCCCGCCGCGTGGTGATCGGCAACCCGAGCTGATCACGCGGCAGCGCGCCCGGCAGCGAGTCCGGCGGTAGCGCCCGTGGGTTCGCCGCCACCTCACGCTCGTCCCCGGAGCCGCTCGTGGTGAACAGCGACATCTGCCCGGGACCGGGCCTGCGGTCCGCGCCGCTTCCGGTGCCTGGCAGCTCGCCGAGGTGCGGTGACCGACGTGGCGCGGGCCGTGTGCGGCGGACCCGCATCGGCAGCATGAACTGGCCCGAGCGCGTGGACGGCGGGTCCGCCGGGGCACCGCCGCCGCCCCTCCCGCGGGGGCCGCCGCCTTTGCCGCCTTTGCCGCCGAACAGGGAGCTGGCGCCGCCGAGCAGGCCCATCGTTTTGTAGGCGATCGCGCCGCGCACCAGCGAGCCGAGCATCGAGCGCCGCCCGCTGCTCATCGGACGCAGGCACCAGAACGGGATCTTGATCAGCACCCACATCAGCGCGAGGCACAGCAAGAGGTTGATCAGCCCGTTGAGGTTCGGGCCGAACACCGTGAACCCGCCGGGGGCGAAGAAGGTCCGCAACGCCACGACCATCGCCAGCGACTGGCCGACCTGGATGGCCAGCACCCCGCCGAACGCTTTCCACCACGCCTGCGCGATGCCCTCCGTGTGGGGCAGGGCGTGCCACATCAGCGCAATCGGCGCCGCCGCGATCAGCAGGATCGTCAGCATCACCCGCACGATGAACGTGATGAGCAGGATGATGATCATCACCGCGAGGGCGAAGCCGATGAAGATCAGCCACAGGCCGCCGCCGTTGAGCGCGCCGAGGACCATGTCCGTCAGCGCCTTGCCCGCGGCCTCCGGGCTGACGCCGGAGCCCATCACCGCTTGCGCGAGGGCGTTGGCGATCTGGATTGCCTTCGTCGCGATGAACAGCGACAGCGTTCCGGCGAGGAACCCGATGACAACGCGGGGCGCGATCTCCTTGATGGTGTAGCGGGTCTGCAGGGTCTCGTAGCCCATGACGACCATCCCGGCGACCAGGACGATGATCACGTAGACGGCGAGCAGGATCTGCCACGACTCGGTCCACAGCTGCCCGACGCTGGGCAGCGCGCTCGGCTCGGGCGTGGTCAGCAGGGTCTTGCCCAGCAACTCCAGCAGCGGGTTGAGCGCGTCGGTGACGACACCGCGAAAGAAGCTGTCGATGCCTTCGGTGACACAAGCGATCGGGTCGGTGAGGCCGCACTCGTCGGGCCGGTCTCCGTTGCCCGAGCCCGGCCCCGGAGTGTGCCCGGGGCCGCGTGGATCGATCGGAGTCGGCTGCGGAATGCAGTTCGGCCCTTCGCACGGTGCGGGCACCGACGTGGTCGGCGGAGGGGTGCCACCGAGCGGTCCGCACTCGGGCATCAAGGCACCCGGGAAACACGACACCGGCGGCTGCGACGGCGGCACGAGCGGGGTGCTCGGCAGACCCGACGGCTTCGGCGGCTGAGTGTTACTGGGCAGCATGCACGCGGGGTCGGCCGAGCCCGGGCCGCAACTGGGCTGCGGTACCGGAGGCAGCGGCAACACCGGCGGTTGCGCGGGCGCCAGCGGTGCGGCCGCTGCCGCTGGCTGAGATGTGGGCCCGGGTGCAGCCGAGGCGGTGAGTGCGATTCCGGCTATGGCCGCCAGCGGCGGCACCAGTACCGCGAGTGCGCGGGCCCAGCGCCGCCTGGGCATCCAGCGTCCCCAGCCGTCGCGCCCGCGACGGCGCCTCGCCGGGGCCGTGGGTGGACCGACCATGAGCCGCTCGTCGCGGCCGGGCCCGGTGCTCGCGCTGTCACTGCGACGGCCCGGATCGGTGGCGCGGGAAGGACGGACGATCGGCGTCGTCGTGGGGCGCCGAGCTGGGTCGCGTCGCCGGGCTGTGGGTGTGTGGCGATGTGCGGCCATGGCTCACACCCCGCCCACGATGCCCTTGAGGATCTCGACCACGAGCGGGGCGAGCGCGGCGAGCCCGAAGCCGATGCCGGCGGCTTTGAAGGCGCCCTTGGCCTTCTCGACTTCACCGGGGTCACCGGAGGCCATGAGGTAGCGCAGGCCGCCGATGGTGAGGAACACGACGGTGACCAGTGCGAGGATCCCCATGATCCAGTTGCGGATGTTGTTGAGGACCTGGTCGACGGTCTGGGCGAGCGCGACGATCTGGACGGTCTCCGCTCGCGCGACCGAGGACGTCAGCAGCACACCGGCGGCGACCAGCCACCCGATGAGCAGGACGACGCGGCGGCGGTGCGCACCGCGTCGTGGCCGCGCCGGGGTGGGCGCGGCCGTGGTGTCGGCGGAACCCGCGCAGCGACTCCCGGCGTGGTGCGCGGCTGTGGTCGTGGCCCGCTGCTGTGTCGTACGCGGTCGCGGCGTGGTGGCCGGGGAACCGGGACGGCTGGACGCGGTACGGCGTGCGGGTGGGCGGAGATGATGGCGGCGAAGGGGCGTCAGTCGCATGAGCGGACCTCCCGGCTGGTGTGCGCGGCCGGACCGGAGCTGGTGCGGCGGGCGCGGGAACGGCGGTCTGCGGGCAGGCGGGTCCCGCGCGAGGCAATGCGGGATTTCGGGCCGTTTTGCGACACGGTTCGGCGAACTTTTTTCTCCGGCACCGCTCCGCCCCTGGTCACGTTGCGTAACCTCGTGCGGCGGGTGCCGGTGGTCTGCTCGGTCCGGCGCGTGCGGGCCGGGCCGCGGCGCACGCGAGGCGGGGCAGGCGAGTCCGACTGTTCGGCCGGCGATGTCGCGGCGGCGTCCGCGGACTGCTCAATCAGGTAGGCGGCGAGGCGAGGCTCGGCGCGTTCGCGGATCTTCGCGGTCGCCTTGTAGGTCATGCCCCGCGCGTGCGCGGCCTCGGCCAGCGACGTTTCACCGACGCGGGTCTCGGAGATCAGGCCCGCCTCGTCGGCGGTGATCGCGCCGGCCCGCACCGCTGTGGCCAGCACCAGATCCTGGTGACCTTCCGGGCGCGGCGGCGGGGCGGAATCGAACACCAGATCCCCGGCCGGGATTGGGCCGCCAACGGCGTCGTGCAGCGCCAGCCGCCCCTCCCGGTAGGCCGCGTAGTACAGCCGCGCCAGGATCGCCGGCCGGATCAGATCGACCTCGCGCAGTTCGGCGAGGAACCCGGTCAGCACGGCGGCGTTGAGGTCGTGGGTGTCGCCGGTGAATCGGCGGGTCACGATCGCCGCGACCCGCAGCAGCACCGGCAGCGCCAGCCCGACACACGCCACCGTCCACGTGCCGCCCTCGGTGCGGGCACGGGTGATCAGATACGCCCACGCGGCGTCGCGCGTGGCCTGCGTGCAATCCTCGGCCAGCAGCATGGTGCCGAGCTCGTCCAGCGGCACCAGACGCGGCGGCAATCCCGGGATCTCGCGGCCGTCGACGCTGACCGGCTCCGGTCCGGTCACCAGCCACGCGAAGCTCGAGCGCGCCATCGCGAATACATCGGAGTCTTTGACGAAATCGGGATTGGCGCGCACGTAGTACACGCGTTCGGCGACCTCGTTTTCACGCGAGGGAAAATCCATGACAGCTCCCCTGGTAAATGCGACCGATTGGTGAGCCGTCAGCAAGCCATCGAGGGCGCCTCAAAACCGCCTCAAAAGCGCCTCAAAACCGTGCCAAAAGCGCCTCAAAAGCGCCTCAAACTATAGGTATGTGAAATTTCAATCACCGCCGCAAAAGGGGGGCCCGGCGGCGTTGTCGATCTTTGAGGCGCCTGTAATCAGTCCCCTGAACTGGGATGAAACGCCCCGTGGCACCGGTAGCCATGAGTAGCGACTCAAAGGCGGAGGGCGGTCGAGGGTCGTTGAGGCGCTCCGCGTGGCGACCGGAACAAAAAGTTGGATCGTCGCCGTTTCACCGGAAGCCGCTGACAGGGTTGTCATCAAGAAGTCCCATCTTAATTCCTTGCTCCTGGTTCGTCTTGGGGCTTGGCCGGAGAAGGGTGAAGCGAACATTTTCAAATTTCTCGGCGAGAGCGTGTCGCAAATTCGGGGTTTTCCCGGTATTGCCCCACGACAGCACGAACCAAGCCGGTCACCGCCCGGCTGTTCTCGTCCGAGGAGGACCTCTCATGGCCCAGCGTTCGCAGTCTCCGGATGGCCGTCCTGGTCGTCGTGGAGACTCGACTCGTCCGCCGCGCACCCGGCGTGGTGGCGACCGCGCTCCCTACCCCGGAGCCCGCTCTCGCACCACCGCGGCGGGTGCCCGGCCGACCCGCGCGACCTCGCGTCCCGAGGGCGCATCAGCACCGGCGCGCCGGCGCGCGACGACCTCGTCGGCGGCGCCGACTCCCGCCACGGTGTGGACGTGCGGAGCCGAACCGGTCGACGCCCACGCGGCATGGCCGGTGCCCATCGTCGAGACCATCACGGGGGCGTTCACCGACCCCGGCGCGCGGGTCGTTCTGGTCGACATCGGCACGGCGTCGACCACGGTCACGACCCCCGGAACAGACGGCGCCACGACGACCGGTGCCGCGTCGATGGACGCGGCGCGCGAGGCGGTGCGCGCACTCGGTCGCACCGCCGACACGCTCACTCTCGACCCGCGCACGGATGTCTCCGTCACGTCGTCGCGCCCGTTCTGGGCCGACCTGGTCACCGACTCCGCCGACCCATCCGCGGCCCTCGCAGGATCGCCGTCGATCCCGGCGCGCACCGGTGCCCTCGCGGGGTCGGGTGCGCCGGAATCGGACGTCGGCGGGCGTGCGGATCTGGTGCTCGTGTCGTTGCCCGCACACGCCGCCGAGACGGTGTCGCTGGACCGGCTCGCGCTGTTGGCGGCGGACCGGCTACGGCATGGCGGCATCTTCGCGGTGTATACGCACAGTGACTGGACGCGGGGGCGTTTGGTCGACCCGACCGGCGCGATCGTGGCCGCCGCGCAGCACGCCGATCTGCTCTACCTGCAGCACATCGTCGCCCTGCACACCCCGGTCCGCGAGGGCCGTCTGCACGCCGCGCCGAGCGCGGCGGTGGCCGCCGAGTACGACCGCGCCCGGCACCGCGCGACGGTGCGCGGGCTGCCCGCGCCGCACCTGCGCGTGCACGGCGACGTCCTTGCGTTTGCGCAACCGGCCGACTCTGCCGCGCCGCCACCCGAGACCGGTCCGGCGAGTGCCGCGCACGGGTACGGGCCCGCCGCCGGAGGCGGCCAATGACCCCGTCCTCGTCGCGTTCGCCCGAGCCCCTGTCGGTCGTCCCCACACCCGCGAAAGGCACCACGCTCATGTCCCACCAGCACCCTTCGGCATCGACCGGCTCCACCTCCCACGGCGGTGACGACCCGACCGTGCCGATTTCGCGCGCGCTCATCGAGGCCCTGGACACGGCCGGGCACACCACTACGAGGCAGACGAGCGCCCCGGCCGGGAGCGACCCGACCGACCCGACCGACCCGGCCGCCGTGACCGGGGTGACCGACGCGGGCGAGTTGCCGCTGTCGGTGTGGGCGACAGCGCAGACCTCCCCGGCCGCGCAGCGCAAGGGCCGCTACGTGACCGACTCCACCGCGCACCCGGCGAAGATGCTCCCGGCCGTGGCGGCGCACGCCATCCGGCAGTACACCCGCCCCGGCGAGGTGGTGTTCGACCCGATGGCCGGATCGGGCACCACCCTCGTGGAGGCGATCGACGCCGGGCGCCGCGCGGTCGGCGTGGAGTACGAACCGCACTGGGTCAGCGTCGCCCGCGCCAACCTCGAGCTGGCCCGGGAACGCGGGCACGACCACGACGGCGAGATCGTGCACGGCGACGCCCGCCAGCTTCCGTTCCTGTTGCCCGAGCGCTACCGGGGGCAGGTCGCGCTGGTGGTCACTTCCCCGCCGTACGGTCCGTCGACGCACGGGCAGGTCGTCACCGCCGGCACGGACTCACCGGACGGCAAGGTGCACAAGTACCACCACCGCTACGGCTCGGCGCTGGATCGCGGGAACCTGGCCAACGTCGGCCACCACCGGCTGCTGGCGGGGTTCACCCGCATCCTGACCGGCTGCGCGGCCGTGCTGCGCCCGGGCGGGCACGTCGCGATCACCGTGCGGCCGTGGCGCGAGCACTCGGAACTGATCGACCTGCCCTCGCAGATCATCGCCTGCGGCCAGGCCGCCGGCCTGGTCCCGGTCGAACGCTGCGTCGCCTTGCTGGCCCGGGTCGCCGACCGCGAGCTGGTCGCCCGCGGCAGCTTCTTCCAGCGCGACTTCATCCGTAAACAGCGCGAGCAGGGCCTGCCGTTGCATTTGATTTCGCACGAGGACGTCGTCGTGCTTGCCAAGCCCCTCGTGCCCCGCAGCACCTCGCTTCCGGCGTCGCCGGACGACGGTCAGGTCGCTTCGCGAGGAGGGGTCGAGGGTAGCGGGCGGTGGCAGGCGTGAGCACGCTCGTGCACTGCCGGGATTGCGGCTGGGACGCCCGCTATCGGCGTCCCGCCGCCGCCCGGCGCGCCGTCGCCCGCCACCGCTGCCCACCGCCGAACGCTGCCTCGGATCGGCGAGTCCAGGCGCGGGAGGCACACCATGCCTGAGCGCCACACCAAGGCTGTCGATCCGCTGCGGTTCGTCGCGACCGAAGGCCCGGTCATCGGGTCGCTGTGCACCGGGCTAGCCGGACTCGACCTCGGCGTCGCGTCCGTGCTCGGCGGCCGGATCGCCTGGTACTCCGAGGTCGATCCGCACGCCGCCGCGATCCTCGCCGCGCGGCTGCCAGACGTGGTGAACCTCGGCGATCTACGTGCGGTCGACTTCGCCTCCGTCGCACCGGTCGAGGTGCTCACGGCGGGGTTTCCGTGTCAGGACATTTCCGCCGCCGGTCGGCGCGCGGGTATCGAGAAAGGCGCTCGCAGTGGACTGTGGAGCAGCATCCTGGACGCCATTCGCGTACTGGGACCACGCCTCGTCGTCGTGGAGAACGTCGCCGCCCTCCGATGGAAAAACGGCGGCCTCGACCGTGTACTCGGCGGGCTGGCCGAAGCGGGGTATGACGCGGTCTGGCGTTGCGTACGAGCCGCCGACATCGGAGCCGCCCATCGGCGCGAGCGCGTGTTCCTGTGTGCCGTCCCCCAGCCGGGACGGGATGCGGATGATGCCGACGCCGCAGGCCCGCGACGGCGAGCCACGCGGTCCGGCCGATCCGGCGCGGCGCCGGGCGGGCGGGCATCAGGTGAACCTCAACGACGCGGTCGACTCGGTAGTGAAGCCGGGCCAGTTGTTGCCGACGCCGACGGCGGCGGACTCGCGGTCGGCGGCGATCCAGACTGTGACGAATCCGGGCCGTCCGATCCCGGCGGGGTGCGTGACGCTGACCGATTCGGTGCGGCTGCCGACTCCGACGGCCTCGGACGCGAAGAACTGCACCCACACAACGCACGACGGCGGGCCGTCCCTTCCCGACCGCGCACGCGCACTCAGCACGCCATCGCCACCGGCGAAGGAAATGTGTTGCGCAGCAACACAAATTCGGGGGGGGGGGGGGGGGGATTCGTAGCTGTCTTTCCCCGGTGGGGTGGGGGCCTG
>NZ_JARACH010000115.1:0-11481 GCF_029087445.1 Amycolatopsis sp. La24 | reverse complement strand
CGCTGGTGCGACGCCAGCCACACCAACGCGCCCACCCAACAAACACCACCCGCACACCCACCACCAAGATCAGCAAAACCTCAAATCGGTGGATCCAGGTCAGATTCCCTCAAGGAGCCCTTCACGGCTCTCCCCGCTTCGCCCGCACCCGCCGGTAACTCCAGATCAGCAACGCGAACAAGATCAAGCTGGACAGAATCAAGCTCGTCCCCGTGCTCCACCCGCTCAGCGGCAGCGACCGCACCGTCCCCCACACGATTCCCGCGGCCAGCAGCGCCAGACCGGCCAGCACCGAGCCGGCGATGCGCAGCGGCGAGGACACGCTCTCCTCCGCGGCTTGCATCGCCCGCGTCCGGACCGGGTCGACAAATCGCTGCAGCGCCGGGAACTCCGACGCCAGCACCAAGAGCCCGGCCAGCACCAGCAGCAATCCCGGCCCCGGCAGCACGAGCAGCACGACCCCGACGATCACCAGCGCCCCGCCGACGACCGCAAGGAGCACCCGGCGCACTGGCTTGCCCAATCCCATCGGGCCAGTGTGCCGCCGGGCTCGCGGTACTGCCAGCCGGACTGTCCATACTGGACCCGGCACCGCGCTGGCCGGTTTTTGTCGGTGCCGGGTGGTTAGCTGCTCAGCGTGGTCGAATCACTACCTGACCTCATCCGCCGCTGGCAGGCGGGATGGGGCGCGTCCCGAGGATTCCGGCCCGCCGAGGAAAGCCGCGGCGGGCTGCACGTCCTGCTCGAACAACCGGATCGGCATCGCGAGGTCGTCGCGTTGTCCGCCGAAACCGACGTCCTGCGCGGCCTCGCCGAAGAAGTCGCCGCGGCAGAACGCCCGACCTGGCTGACCGTGCCGACGAATCGGCCGGAGGAAGTCGAAGAGATCGTGCGCGAGGCTGGGCTGAAGCTCCGCGACGCACGCGAAGCGCTCATGACCATTCCCCTGCGCCGACATCCAGCGCGTCCAGCTCCGCCGCCCTACACCGGTGCGACCACCGTGCACGGGGCGGTGTGCGAAACCGTGCTGCGACATCCCGATTCGGGTGTCGCGGCGCGCGGAACCATGGCCGTGGTCGGCACGGACGCGATCGCGGACCGGATCGAAACCGTCCCGGAGCATCGCCGCCGCGGTCTCGGCAGCGTGGTGATGAGTTCGCTCGCGGAAAACGCGATGGCACACGGCGCGACCACCGGAATTCTCGTCGCCACCGCGGACGGGCAACAGCTGTACTCGGCGCTGCGCTGGACCACGCGTGCCACCGTCCTCATCGCCCAGAACCCGGCAGGCTGACATGGATTGGCTCACCGACACCCGAACGTCCTACGACACCGTGGCGGAGGACTACGCCACGTTCGTCCGCGACGCACTGGGCAAACAGCCGTATCTGCTTGCCGCGCTGCGGTTATTCGCCGAACAAGTCGACGACGGCCCAGTCGCCGACATCGGTTGCGGCCCCGGCCAGGTCACCGCCCACCTCAACGGGCTCGGCGTGGCCGCCTACGGCTTCGACCTCTCCCCCGGCATGATCGAGGTGGCCCGGCGCGACTATCCGGAGCTGCGGTTCGAGGTCGGTTCGATGACCGATCCGCTGCCGGCCGCGTCGCTGGCCGGGATCGTGGCGTGGCAGTCGGTCATCCACCTGCCCGACGAGCTGCTCCCGTCGGTCCTCGCGAACTTCCGGCAAGCACTGCGTCCCGGCGGATTGCTTCAACTGCTCTTCCACGTCGGCGACGAAACCCGGCGGAAAACCGAGGGCTACGGCGGCCACCCGATGAACGTCCAGGTGCACCGCCGCCCACGAGAACGCATGACGACATGGCTGCGCGACGCCGGGTTCACCGTCGAGGCCGAACTGCTCCTCAACCCGGAAACCCCGGCGCCGCAGGCACTTTTGACCGCCAGGAGCCGTTAGTGACCAGCCAGCAACTGCTCGAACGACACCGACGCGTACTCGTCGTCCGGCTTCGCCTCAGGCGCCGCTGCCACCAGCTGCGCCAGCTCGCGGCCAGCCCGCTCCACGCGCTGTTGCAACGCACCCGTCGCCTCGACGCTGCCCCAGTCCGACGACGCGGCGTATACGCCTGTCGCAACCACGGTCGCGCGGAGGTAGGCGAAGAGCGGCCGCAGCGCGAAGTCGAGCGCGAGCGAATGCCGTTCGGTACCGCCCGTCGCGGCGAGCAGCACCGGCTTGCCGTCGAGCGCTTCCTTGTCCAGCACGTCGAAGAACGATTTGAACAGCCCGCTGTAGGAAGCGGTGAACACCGGCGTCACGGCGATCAAGCCGTCCGCGCGAGTCACGGTGTCGATCACTTCCCGCAGCTGCGGGCTGGGGAACCCGGTGAGCATGTTGTTGGTGATGTCCACCGCGATGTCGCGGAGTTCGAACACCTTCACCGTCACGTCGTCGTCGACGAGGGCGGCGCGGGTGGCCTCGGCCAGCCGGTCGGCCAGCAGCCGCGTCGACGACGGCTGGCTCAACCCCGCGGTGACCACGGCGATAGTGCGTGCAGTCATGACCTCTCCACTCGATCCGGGGTACCTGGGTCAGGCGTTGACAGCCTGGGCTGCCTTGAGCGATTCGTGCGTCGGCGCGTCCGGCACGTGCGCCGGGCGCTTCGCGTCCAGTTCCTTGCGCAGCACCGGCACGACCTCCTCGCCGAGCAGGTCGAGCTGCTCCAGCACGGTCTTCAGCGGCAGGCCGGCGTGGTCCATCAGGAACAGCTGGCGCTGGTAGTCGCCGAAGTGCTCGCGGAAGGTCAGCGTCTTGTCGATGACCTCCTGCGGGCTGCCGACGGTCAGCGGCGTCTGCTCGGTGAAGTCCTCGAGCGACGGGCCGTGCCCGTACACCGGCGCGTTGTCGAAGTACGGCCGGAACTCGTTCCACGCGTCCTGCGACTTCGGCCGGATGAACGCCTGCCCGCCGAGCCCGACGATGGCCTGGTCGGCCTTGCCGTGCCCGTAGTGCTCGAAGCGCTGCCGGTAGAACGCGATCAGCTGCTGGAAGTGCGAGGTCGGCCAGAAGATGTGGTTCGCGAAGAACCCGTCGCCGTAGTAGGCGGCCTGTTCGGCGATCTCCGGGCTGCGGATCGAACCGTGCCACACGAACGGCGGCACGCCGTCGAGCGGGCGCGGCGTCGAGGTGAAGCCCTGCAGCGGGGTGCGGAACTTGCCCTGCCAGTCGACGACCTCCTCGCGCCAGAGCTGGTGCAGCAGCGCGTAGTTCTCGACGGCCAGCGGGATGCCCTCGCGGATGTCCTTGCCGAACCACGGGTAGACCGGGCCGGTGTTGCCGCGGCCCATCATGAGGTCGAGCCGCCCGTCGGCGAGGTGCTGCAGCATGGCGTAGTCCTCGGCCAGCCGCACCGGGTCGTTGGTGGTGATGAGGGTGGTCGACGTCGAGAGGACGATCTTCTCCGTCTGCGCCGCGATGTTCGAAAGCAGCACCGTGGGGTTCGCCGGCGCGGCGAACGGCGGGTTGTGGTGCTCTCCGACGGCGAAGACGTCGAGACCGACTTCTTCGGCCTTGAGCGCGATCTTGACCATCGCCTTGATGCGCTCGTGCTCCGAGGGCGTGACGCCCGTGGTGGGGTCGGTCGTGACGTCGCCCACCGAGAAGATTCCGAACTGCATGACCGCTCCCTAGCCGGTTGCTTCGCACCTTGCTTGTCGGCACAACTACTCGCGTGGAAGATGTATTCCTACAGGACTATACCGGTGACCTGGGACACGCTTCCGGACGCCGTCGGAGGCGCAGCGGCCAGTTCCTGTCAGGGGGTGCGGATATCCTGCAGTACGGTGACGGCCCGGGGCCCCTGCTCCGGCCACCTGTTTGCCCACCGAACAGCACGCCTCGATCCGGGAGAACGACCTCGTGACCGCTGAGACTCTGTACGGGGCCGACGACCTGACCCACCTCGAAGGACTAGAGGCGGTCCGCAAGCGCCCCGGGATGTACATCGGCTCCACCGACAGCCGAGGCATCAACCACCTCTTCTCCGAGGTCGTCGACAACTCCACCGACGAGGGCGTGGCCGGCCACGCCTCGCGCATCGTCGTCACGCTGCACGCCGACGGCAGCGTCCAGGTGGACGACGACGGCCGCGGCATCCCCACCGGCGTCCACGCCAAATCGGGCCTTTCCGGCGTCGAACTGGTGCTGACCCGGCTGCACGCGGGCGGCAAGTTCGGCGGCTCCGGATACAAGACGTCCGGCGGCCTGCACGGCGTCGGCGCTTCGGCGGTCAACGCGCTGTCGCACCGCTTCGACGTCACGGTGAAGCAGGACGGCAAGGTACACCAGATGTCGTTCGCGCACGGCGTGCCCGGCGTGTTCGACGGCCCCGGCCCGAAGGCGAAATTCACCCGCCGCTCCGGCCTCAACCTCGTCGGCAAGATGAAGCGCGGCGAACGCAGCGGCACGTCGATCCGCTACTGGTACGACGCGCGGTACTTCGAAACCGGCGCGGCGCTGGACGTCGAGGGCGTGCGCACGAAGCTGCGCAACACCGCGTTCCTCGTGCCGGGCGTCACGTACGTGCTGCGCACCACGTTCGAGGACACCATCAACGAGGAGACCTTCCACTTCCCGAACGGGCTGGCGGACATGGTCGACTTCCTTGCCCCGGACAGCGAAAAACCCGTCTGCGGCACGCTGATGATCACCGGCGAGGGAACGTACAAGGAGAACGCGGCGGACGCCAACGGCGTCATGCAGTCCAATGTGGAGCGACACGCCGAGGTCGAGGTCGCGCTGCGCTGGGGCACCGGCTACGAGCGCACCGTGGAATGCTTCACCAACACGATCCGCAACGTGCACGGCGGCACGCACCGGCGCGGCTTCGACCGCGCGGTCACCCGTGCGCTGCAGGACGTGATCGGCAAGACGCGCGGGCTCCTCAAGGCGAAGGAGGACCCGCCGACCACCGAGGACGTGCTGGAAGGCATGACCGCGGTGATCCACGTCCGGCTGCCGGAGCCGCAGTTCACCTCGCAGACCAAGGACGAACTGTCCACGGCGGGCATCACGCGCGTCCTCCAGGGCATCGTCGACAAGCAGCTGCGCGCCTGGACCGAGGACCGGAAAACCAAGTCCGAGGCCAAGATCGTGCTGCAGAAGGTGGTCGACGCGGCACGCGTGCGGCTCACCCAGAAACAGCAGAAGGACGCCGCCCGGCGCAAAACCGCGCTCGAGGGCGCGGCGATGCCGCCGAAGCTGGTCGACTGCCGCACCACCGGCGTCTCGCGCAGCGAACTGTTCCTGGTCGAGGGCGACAGCGCACTCGGCTGCTTCACCGGAGATACGCGGGTAGCCCTTGCTTCCGGTGCCAGCCGTTCCTTCGCCGAGCTCACCGAAGACTGGGAAGCAGGCATCACTCACTTCGGTTACGCCACGAACAAGGCCGGCCGTGTCGTCCTCGCTCCGCTCGTCGAGCCTCGAGTGACCAAACGAGCCGCGGAGCTGGTCCGCGTCACGATCGACAACGGCGAATCCGTCCGCTGCACTCCCGATCATCTCTTCCGGTTGAGGGACGGGTCGTATCGGCGCGCGGACGCCTTGGCGCCCGGCGATTCGCTGATGCCGCTTTACCGGTCCGTCTCGTCCACCGCAGGCGGAGACAAGCTCAACGGCTACGAACGCGTCTGGATGAACGACCGTTCGGAGTGGGTGTACACGCACTACCTTGCGGACGCCTACAACCTGCGCCACGGTCGCGACGACTCGATGAACGGCAACGTCCGCCACCACGTCGACGTGAACAAGCGGAACAACGATCCGCGCAACATCCGCCGGATGACGTGGGAAGACCACGCCGCCCTCCACGCGTCGATGATGGGCGACCACGTCCACGAGGGCTATCGTGCCTGGCTGGCCGAAGGCGGCTTGGAATTCAAATCGGCGATGCTGTCGCGTCAGTGGGAGGACCCGGCCTTCCGCACGGCGTGCCTCGCTCGATTGGCCGCGCTCAACAGCGATCCGAACTTCCGGAGGCGGCTCGAAGAAGGTTTCCAGATCTGGTACGGCGGACTCAACGCCGAGGAGAAGGCGGCATACGCGGAGCGCCTGCGACAGGTTCAAGCTGAGTACTGGGAACGCCCTGAACATCGGGCGCAGGCCGCGGAACGGGTCCGTGCGTTCTTCGCTGAGCCGGGACGGCGCGAGGAGTGGAGCGAGCGGTCCGCCCGGCAGTGGCAGGACGAATCGCTCCGGTCTTGGCGCGCGCAGAAGACGATCGAGCAGTTCTCGTGCCCTGGGGAACGGGAACGTCAGCGGGCCGCGGTCGTCGCCTGGCACGAGGAGCATCCCGAGTTCGGGGAGCAGCACTCCGCGCGGATGAAGAAGCGGATGAGCGACCCGGAAACGGGGCATCTCGAGAAGGTCCAGGCAGGTCGTGCCGAGTATGTCGCGTCTGTTCCCCGGGCAGAGCGGGTGGCCCGCCAGCACGACGGGCGGCGGAACGCGGCGTTGAAGCGTCTGTCCGCAATGTTGTCCTGCACAGACGCTGAACTAGGCGCCGCGTACGACGCACACCGCAAGGCTGAGGCGAAGACCGAACTGCGTTTCGCACGGTTGCTCGCACATTTCGACGGTGACTACACCCGGCTTCGCGAGGCTGCGAAAAACGCCAACCACAGCGTTGTCAGCGTCGAACCGCTCGCTGAGACGGCAGACGTCTATGACCTCACCGTCGATGGCTATCACAACTTCGCTCTCGAATCCGGCGTGTTCGTCCACAACAGCGCGCGGATGGCGCGGGTGTCGGAGTACCAGGCGCTGCTGCCGTTGCGCGGCAAGATCCTCAACGTGCAGAAGGCGTCGCTGGGCGACACGCTGAAGAACGCCGAGATCGCGTCGATCGTGCAGGTGCTCGGCGCGGGCACCGGCCGCACGTTCGACCTGTCGACGATGCGCTACGGCCGCGTGATCCTGATGGCGGACGCGGATGTCGACGGTTCGCACATCCGAACGCTGCTGATCACGCTGTTCGCGAAGTACATGCGCCCGGTGATCGAGGACGGCAGGCTGTACGCGGCCATGCCGCCGCTGCACAAGATCACCACCAAGGGCCGCGGTTCGGAGACCGTCTTCACCTTCACCCAGCGCGAGATGGAGCAGAAGGTCGCCGAACTCGAAGCGGCGGGCAAGACGGTCGTCACGCCGGTGCCGCGGTTCAAGGGCCTCGGTGAGATGGACGCCGACGAGCTGTGGGAAACCACGATGAACCCGGCGACGCGCTCGGTCCGGCGGATCACGCTCCAGGACGTCGAGGCCGCGGAGCTGGCGCTGGAACTGCTGATGGGCGAGAAGGTCGAGCCGCGGCGCAACTGGCTGGTCGAATCGTCCGACCGCGTCGACCGCGACGCCATCGACGTCTGAGTTTTCCGTTCGTTCCCAAGGAGTTGTGAGCCATGGCTCGCCGTAGCAAGACCCCGGTGACCCGGGTCGACCCGAGCGCGTTCGACTCGCCGGGCGCACAGGTCTTCGACAACCCGCTGAAGACGGAGATCGAAGACTCGTACCTGGAGTACGCGTACTCGGTGATCCACTCCCGCGCCCTCCCGGACGCACGGGACGGCCTGAAGCCGGTGCACCGCCGAATCCTGTTCTCGATGAACGAGAACGGCTACCGCCCGACACACGCGTACGTGAAGTCGTCACGCGTGGTCGGCGACTGCTTCGTGCGCGGCGCGCTGGTGTCGACCCCGGAGGGTCTCCGGCCGATCGAGTCCATCGAAATCGGCGACCAGGTGCTGGACAGCCGCGGCAAAGCCGTGCCGGTCGCCGAGGTTTACGAGAACCCGCCGGACGAACTCGTCCGCATCACCTGGTCGAACGGCCACACCATGACCGTCACCCCGGGGCAGCGGTTCCGTACCGTGGCGGACGACTCGACGCTGGACTGGACGGCTGCGCGCGACCTGACCGGACGGCTGACCGTCGCCTACGGCGCCAGCCGGCGGGAATGCCTGCCGCGAGGCGGGGACCGGTACGCCTATCTGCTCGGCTTGATCACGGCCGAAGGGTTCGCCGTCGACCGGAATCGCCCCGCGGACGGGCGAGTCCGCATCCACATGTGCGACCTCGAACCGCTCGACGCCGTGCACGAGTGGGCGCAGGCCAACGGCGTGCGGGTGTCGCGCGGGAACCGGGCCGCGGCGAAACCGGAATGGCGCGACCAGCACATCCTCACCTTCGCCCGGCACGACGGCCTGCTCGCGGCGGGCGAACCGCTCAGCGACGCGAAGCACGTGCCCGCGGAAGTCCTCTCGGACCGGGCTTCCTGGGCTCCGTACCTCGCCGGTCTCTTCGACGGCGACGGCTACATCCGGAAGAACCACCGGGAGATCGTCTACGTCAGCACGAGCGAAAAGCTCGTCCGGCAGGTGTACGCGATGCTCGCGGACCTCGGCATCCACGGCCACCACTGGAGCAACCCCAAGGAAACCGGTCACAAGACGCTCCTGGGCCTGTCCGTCAGCGGCTCCGACGCGGCGACGCTGTCCCGCGTTTTGCTGCCGTGGATCACGATCGGCTACAAGAAGGACAGTCTCGAAAAGCTCGCCGAAATCGCTTACGAATACGACGGAAAGCAAGGGAACGACCGGCTGCCCAACAAGGGAGTCATGGCCGAGTTCTCCGCCGCTCATCGCGGCGGCGGCTGGTTCCGCGACACGTCCGGAACCGCGTTCCGGGCGTCGCTGTCGACGACGAGCGGCACCGCGGTCCGCTACGGAAAGGACCGGCACGGCACCGCGCTGGCCGACCGTTCGTTCCGGCTTTCCCGGGCGCGGCAGGACGGCTGGATCGAGAAATTGCGCCGGATCGGTTCTCCGCTCGCCGAACGGCTCGACGCGCTGAACGGATTCTCGTTCCTGGAAGTGGTTTCCGTCGAGCCGGTCGAACCGGAAGCCACTTACGACATTCAGGTCGGCACGGACGAGCACGAATTCGCGGCCGAGGGTTTCGTCGTCCACAACTGCATGGGCAAGTACCACCCGCACGGCGACACCGCGATTTACGACGCCATGGTCCGGCTCGCCCAAGATTTCTCCTTGAACGCCCCGCTGATCGACGGGCACGGAAACTTCGGGAGCCCAGACGACGGACCGGCCGCTTCGCGATACACCGAAGCCCGGATGTCGAACGAAGCGATGCTGCTCGTCGGCGAACTCGGCGAGGACACCGTCGACTTCCGGCCGAACTACGACGGTTCGCTCGAGGAACCGTCGGTGCTGCCTGCGGCGTATCCGAACCTGCTGGTCAACGGCACGTCCGGGATCGCGGTCGGCATGGCGACCAACATGATCCCGCACAACCTCGGCGAGGTGATCGGCGCCGCGCGGTGGCTGATCAACCATCCGAACGCCACGCTCGACAAGCTGATGGAGTACGTCCCCGGCCCCGACCTGCCCACCGGCGGCAGCCTGCTGGGCCTGGACGAGGTCCGCAAGGCCTACGAAACCGGCCGCGGCGTGGTCCGCATGCGCGCGAACGTCGAGACCGGCCCGCTGGAAGGCAGCCGCGGCCGGCAGGCGATCACGGTCACCGAACTGCCGTACGGCGTCGGCCCGGAGAAGGTGATCGAGAAGATCACCGACGAGGTCAACAAGTCCAAGCGGCTCACCGGAATCGCGGACGTCAAGGACCTCACCGACCGCGAGAACGGCACGCGGCTCGTCATCGAGTGCAAGGTGGGCGTCAACCCGCAGGCGCTGCTGGCGGATCTCTACCGCCTCACGCCGCTGGAGCAGTCGTTCGGCATCAACAACCTGGTGCTCGTCGACGGCCAGCCGCAGACGCTCGGCCTGAAGGCGCTGCTGGAAGTTTTCCTGAAGCACCGCTACGAGGTCGTCACGCGGCGCACGCGCTACCGCCGCCGCAAGCGCGAAGAGCGCCTGCACCTGGTGGACGGTCTGCTGATCGCGTTGCTGAACATCGACAAGGTCATCCGGCTGATCCGCGAAAGCGAAAACGCGGCCGCCGCGAAGGACGGCCTGATGACGAAGTTCAAGCTGTCCGAGATCCAGGCGACCTACATCCTGGACACCCCGCTGCGCCGCCTCACGAAGTACGACCGCCTGGAACTGGAAAACGAGCAGGACAAGCTGCGCGCGGAAATCGCCGAACTGACCACGATCCTCGAGGACGAGTCGGTCCTGAAGAAGCTCGTGTCGACGGAACTGGCGAAGATCGCCAAGGACTTCCCCACCGACCGCCGCACCCGCCTGATCGACGGCGACCTGAAGGAAGTCCTGGCCGCGTCGAAGCCGTCCGGCCCGCTCGAGGTGGCGGACGACCCGTGCCAGGTGATCCTGTCGGCGACCGGACTGGTCGCCCGCACCGCAGCGGAATCCGAAGAGGCGTCGGAAGTCCGCCGCCGAAACGGCCGCGTAAAACACGATGCCGTGTCAGCCGTCGTGCACACCACCGCACGCGGCCAGGTGCTGCTGGTGACCAGCCGAGGCCGCGCGTTCAAGACGGACGTGCTGCCCCTGCCCGTGCTCCCAGAACAAGCAGGCACAGTCTCGTTGCGCGGCGGTATGGCAGCGAAAGAGCTGGTACCGCTGGAAAAGGGTGAACGCGTCGTAGGAATCGCCCCCCTGGGCGAACAAGCAGGCGACTCACCAGGCCTGGCCATCGGCACCCGCGGCGGCGTAGTGAAGGTGTGCGCCCCGGATTGGCCCGTGCGCTCGGACGAATTCGAAGTCATCAGCCTCAAGGATGGTGACGAAATCGTAGGCGCGACCTGGCTGACCGACGGAAACGAAACCCTGGCGTTCATCTCGTCGGATTCCTCCCTGCTGCGCTTCGCCGCGAGCCTGATCCGCCCGCAAGGCACCAAGAGCGGCGGCATGGCAGGCGTGAAACTGTCCGCAAACGCCACCGCGATCTTCTTCGGCGCCATCCGCACCGACGACGAAGAACACGGCGAACCCATGGTCGTGACGGCAACGGGCCAGAGCGTCAAGGTCACGCCCTTCAGCGAATACCCAGCGAAGGGCCGAGCCACCGGCGGCGTGCGAACCCACCGTTTCCTCAAGGGAGAAACCGAAGTCCAGGTCGCGTGGGTAGGCCCCCGCCCAGCAGGCGCGAGCCGCACCGGAGACCCAGTAGAACTCCCAGAAATCGACCTCCGCCGAGACGGCTCGGGCCACGCTCACCCAGGCCCAGAAGTAGTAGGCCACCTCATCGAACGCGGCTAACACCAGTACGTGAGGGGAACCCTGAGGGAATCAGAGTTCCTCAGGGTTCCCCTCACGCACCCAGCCCACCCCCAACTCGGCGAGGCAGGGGCAGGGGCAGGGGCATTAATTTCTCTCAGCAGTTCGACAAGCAACGAATCCGCCGCGCCAGCATTCACCACAACAACGCAAAGCCCTAAACCGGCAGCGATGCACCCAACGAGCGAGGCACCCACCCCACCCCCAACCCCGATACGAAGCCAAAAACACGGCGCGGGGGTGCTTGTCAAGGCATC
>NZ_JARACH010000114.1:0-11884 GCF_029087445.1 Amycolatopsis sp. La24 | reverse complement strand
GGTGCTTGTCAAGGCATCTTTCCCGCCTTGACAAGCACCCCCGAACCGTCAGCACAATCAAGCTTCGGGGTGCCCCACGCAACCAACGGACGCAATGTCGCCGCCAGGCGACGAGCCGCCCGCACAGACGCCCCCACAGCCCACTCACAGCGAGCACACATCGCCCCCACACCGACGAACCGCACCCTCAAACCATGACCCCCCGCGCAAGGTTCGCCGCCCGCCCGGCCCGGCAATCCCTGCGCACAAAACTGACCGTCTCCGTAGTAATCCTCCTCTCCCTCGTCTGCCTGACCATCGGCGTGATCAGCGAATTCGCTCTCCGCGCCTTCCTCATGACCCAAACCGACACCCAGCTCTCCGCAGCCACCGCCCGAGCCCTGGATTTCGCCACCCACCCCGGCCCGCCCGCCAGCGAACGCAACCCCCTCGACGCCCCCGGCCAAGGCGCAGGCACGGTCACCGCCCACTTCTCCCCAGACGGCACCAACGGCACCGGCGGCTGGCTCTCCCCCCACGGCCAACGCCTGACCCTCACCCCAGACGAACTAACAGCCCTGCAGGACCTCCCCACCAACGGCCGCCCCTACACCCGCACCATCGGCTCCCTAGGCGACTACCGCCTCACCGCCTTCCCAGTCCCCGACGGCGTAGTCATCACCGGCGTCCCCTTGGCCGCGATGCAGCAAACCCTCCTGACCGTCGGCCTGATCCTCTTCGGCGTAGCCGCCGCCGGAGTAACCGGCGCAGCATTCCTCGGCGCCTTCGCAGTCCGCCGAACCCTCCGCCCGCTGGAACGCGTCGCGGAAACCGCCTCCCGAGTTTCCGAACTCCCCCTCGACCGAGGCGACGTCGACCTGTCCGTCCGAGTCCCCGCCGAAGACACCGACCCCCGCACCGAAGTCGGCCAGGTCGGCGCGGCGCTGAACCACATGCTCGGCCACATCTCCTCCGCCCTCGAAGCCCGGCACGCCAGCGAACTGCGCGTCCGCCGGTTCGTCGCCGACGCCAGCCACGAACTGCGCACGCCGCTCGCCGCGATCCGCGGGTACGCCGAACTCGCCGGACGGTCCGGCAGCCACGCCCCGCCGGACGTCGCGCATTCGATGACCCGGATCGAGTCCGAAGCCGACCGCATGACAGCGCTCGTCGAAGACCTCCTCCTGCTCGCCCGCCTGGACGCGGGCCGCCCGCTGGACGTCGCCGAAGTCGACCTGACCCGCTTGGTCGCGGACGCGGTCGGCGACGCGCACGTGGCCGGCCCGCACCACGTCTGGCAACTTGCGATGCCGGACGAACCGATCCTCGTCCTTGGCGATGTCCAACGGCTGCACCAGGTTCTGGCGAACCTGCTCGCGAACGCCCGCGTCCACACGCCGCCCGGCACCACGGTCAGCACCGCTCTCGCGAGATCCGCGGACGGCAGCGCCATAGTGACCGTGACCGACAACGGCCCGGGCATCCCGCCGGAGTTGCAGCCGGCGGTGTTCGAACGCTTCGCCCGCGGGGATTCGTCACGGTCGCGGGCAGCCGGTTCGACCGGATTGGGCCTGGCGATCGCGTCCGCAGTGCTGACCGCGCACCACGGCACCATCGCGATGCGGAGCCGCCCCGGCCAGACGGAATTCGCCGTGCGGCTGCCGATCGCGGTTCCGGCTCAGCGCACACCGCCCGTGGATGACCGCAAGTCCCACAGCGGGCACACAGGGTAGGCACATCGCGGCCCCAGGTCGTCCCGCGAGGCTTGCCGCATGACCGCAGTCGCGACCCATTCCGCCGTTCCCGCCGCGCCGGTACAGCGCTCCGAACCGAGGTGGGTGCGCCCGTCCCTCGTGCTGCTGCTCGTCGCCACGGCCGCGCTGTATCTGTGGGATCTCAGCGCTTCCGGCTGGGCCAATGCGTTCTACTCCGCCGCCGCGCAGGCCGGATCGCAGAGCTGGAAGGCATTGTTCTTCGGCTCCACCGACGCGGCCAACGGCATCACTGTGGACAAGACGCCAGCCGCGCTCTGGGTGATGAGCCTGTCCGCACGGCTGTTCGGCGTGAACGCGTGGAGCATCCTGGTGCCACAAGCGTTAATGGGTGTCGGCTCCACGTGGCTGCTGTACGCGACTGTGCGGCGCACTTCTGGCGCGGCTGCGGGATTGCTCGCTGGCGCGGTACTCACTCTCACCCCGGCCGCGGCGCTGATTTTCCGCTTCAACAACCCAGACGCATTACTGGTGCTATTGCTGATCGCCGCTGCTTACTGCACGGTGCGGGCAATCGAGAAGGCCAGCCCTCGATGGCTGGTTTTCGCTGGCGTGGCAATCGGATTCGGCTTCCTCGCCAAGATGCTGCAAGCTTTTCTCGTCCTGCCAGCCTTCGCCCTCGCGTACCTCGTCGCCGCACCGATCACCCTCGGCAAGCGTCTGCTGCATCTGCTCGCTGGACTGGGTGCGGTCGTGGTTTCGGCAGGCTGGTATCTCGCCGTCGTGGCGTTGTGGCCAGCCGCGGACCGGCCGTACATCGGCGGGTCGCAGAACAACAGCCTGCTCGAACTCACCTTGGGCTACAACGGTTTCGGCCGCATCACCGGTGACGAGACCGGCAGCGTCGGCGGAAGTCCGGGCGGCGGTTGGGGCAGCACCGGCCTGTTCCGGTTGTTCGGCAGCGAGATGGCGGGCGGTATCGCGTGGCTGCTGCCCGCCGCGGTGCTCGGGCTCGGCGCTGGTCTCTGGTTCACCCGTTACGCGCCGCGCACCGACCGCAGTCGCGCTTCGCTGGTGCTCTGGGGCGGTTGGCTGATCGTGACCGCCGCGGTGTTCAGCTTCATGGGCGGGATCATCCACCCCTACTACACCGTCGCGCTCGCCCCGGCGATCGCCGCGCTCGTCGGGACCGCCGCCGTCCAGTTGTGGCGGATCCGCGGCAATCCGGCCGCGATCGGGCTTTTGAGCGGCGGTGTCGCACTGACGACGGTAACGAGTTATCTGCTGCTGGACGGCTCTTGGCAACCGTGGCTTGCCCCGACTGTGCTCATTCTCGGGCTGTTGGCGGCTATCGTCCTGTTTTTCGTTCAGCACTTCGGCCGAGTCGCCGCGGTGCTGGGACTGGTCGTGCTGCTCACCGGAACGGGCGCGTACAGCCTCGCCACTGCGGCGACTCCGCACAGCGGCGCGATTCCGTCCGCCGGACCGAATACCCGGCAAATGTTCGGCGGAGGCGGCGGGCTCCTCGGCACCACCCTGCCCGGCGCGAATCTGACGGCACTGCTGCGGCAGTCCGGCGACCATCGGTGGGCCGCGGCGACCGTCGGGTCCAACAACGCCGCCGGATACCAGCTCGGCAGCGGCGAACCCGTGCTCGCGGTGGGCGGATTCAACGGCACCGACCCGTATCCGACGCTCGCGCAGTTCGAGCAGTACGTCCGGCAAGGACAGATCCGCTACTTCCTCGGCGACGGCATGACGATGCGCGGGTCCAGCAGCGGAAGCGACGCGGCCGCCCGGATCGTCCAGTGGGTGGCCGATAACTACCGAATGACCACAGTGGACGGTGTCAGCGTCTATGACCTGACTGCCTGATTCCGTGTCGTGCGGCCAAGATCACCCGAGCGGGCGTACGTCGCACAGCGCAGGCACAGGAACGCCACAACGTGGCCAAAGCCCGGCGGACGACGGTGAACTCATGAACGCCACCGCCCCCTCCCGCAGCGGCGCCCCGCGGCCCGGGACGACTCCGGTCGGCCTCGGCGGCCCGCATCCCGTGCTCGACGTCGTCATCCCGGTTTACAACGAGGAGGCCGACCTCGAACCGTGCATCCGCAGACTGCGGGCGCACCTCGCCGAACGCGCCGGCTATCCGTACCGGATCACCGTCGCGGACAACGCGAGCACCGACAAAACCCTTGCCGTAGCCGAAGAACTGGCCCGTGAGTTCCCTGAAGTCGAAGTGCGCCACCTCGACGAGAAGGGCCGCGGCCGCGCACTGCAAGCCGTCTGGTCCGCCTCGGACGCCGCCGTGCTGGCGTACATGGACGTGGACCTGTCCACCGACCTCGCCGCGCTTGACCCGCTCGTCGCCCCGCTGCTGTCCGGACATTCGGACGTCGCGATCGGCAGCCGCCTCGCCCGCGGCGCCCGCGTGGTCCGCGGGCCGAAGCGAGAGTTCATCTCCCGCTGCTACAACCTGATCCTCCGCGGCACGCTCGCGGCGAGATTCTCCGACGCGCAATGCGGGTTCAAGGCGATCCGCGCCGACGTCGCCCGCGCGCTGCTCCCCCACGTGCGCGACACCGGCTGGTTCTTCGACACCGAACTGCTCGTGCTCGCCCAGCGCGCCGGGCTGCGGATCCACGAGGTGCCGGTGGACTGGGTCGACGACCCGGACTCGTCAGTCGACCTCATCGCGACCGCCACCGCAGACCTCAAGGGCATCGCCAGGGTCACCCGCGCGACCCTCACCGGCGAGATCCCCGTGCACCGGCTGCGCGAACAACTCGGCCGCGAACCGATCGGCGTGGAGGCCCCCGGAGTGTCCCCGAGCCTGGTCAAGCAACTCGTGCGGTTCGCCGCGGTCGGCATCGCCAGCACCGTCGCTTACCTGCTGCTTTTCCTGCTGCTGCGGACCATGGTCGGCGCGCAGGCGGCCAACTTCACCGCGTTGCTCGTCACCGCCATCGCGAACACCGCGGTGAACCGGCGGGTGACGTTCGGCGTCCGCGGCCGGGCCGGAGCCGGGCGGCACCAGTTCGAGGGGCTCATCGTGTTCGGCCTCGGACTGGCGCTGACCAGCGGTTCGCTCGCCCTGCTCAACCACGCCACCCATCCCGGGCTCGTCCTGGAGACGACCGTGCTCGTGCTGGCGAACCTCGCCGCCACGGTGCTGCGCTTCCTGCTGCTGCGGGGCTGGGTCTTCAATCCGCGCCGTACCGCTACCGAGGAGTCGTCTTGAGCACTGTCCTGTCCGCCCGGCCTGCCGTCCCGGACGCGCCGGACCGCGCGAAACCTCGCTGGATCCGCCCGTCGGTGTTCGGCCTCCTGGCGCTCACCGCTGTCCTGTACTTCTGGGACTTGACCGCTTCCGGGTTCGGCAACTCGTTCTACGCCGCAGCCGTGCAATCGGGCACGCAGAGCATGAAGGCGTGGCTGTTCGGCTCATTGGACGCCGGGAACGTGATCACTGTCGACAAACCGCCTGCCGCGTTGTGGGTGGGAACGGCTTTCGCGCGCATCTTCGGGTTCTCGAGTTTCACGGTGCTCGCTCCGCAAGCGCTGATGGGCGTCGGGTCGGTCGGGTTGCTGTACCTGACTGTCCGCCGGGTTTCCGGGCCGCTGCCGGGATTGCTGGCCGGGGCGATGCTCGCGCTGACGCCGGTCGCCGCGCTGATGTTCCGCTTCAACAACCCGGACGCGCTGCTCACGCTGCTGCTGATCGCCGGTGCGTACTGCACGGTGCGAGCGGTCGAGAAGGCCAGCCCTCGGTGGCTCGTTTTCGCTGGCGTGGCAATCGGTTTCGGGTTCCTGACGAAGATGATGCAGGCGTTCCTCGTACTGCCCGCGTTCGCGCTGGCTTATCTGATCGCCGCGCCGACCGGGCTCGGGAAACGGTTGCTGCACTTGGTTTACGCAGGGATCGCGGTAATCGTGTCGGCGGGCTGGTTCGTGGCGCTGGTGGAGCTCTGGCCTTCGGCTTCGCGGCCGTACATCGGCGGGTCGACCGGGAACAGCCTGCTGGAGCTGGCGCTCGGGTACAACGGGCTCGGCCGGATCTTCGGCGGGCAGGGCAACGGCGGCGGCATGGGCGGGATGGGCGGCGGCCAGGGCGGCGGGAACACCGCGTTCGGCGGCAGCTCCGGTCTCGGGCGGATGTTCGGCGCGAGCTTCGGCACGGAGGTCTCGTGGCTGCTGCCGGCCGCGCTGATCGGCCTGGCGGCCGGGCTGTGGTTCACCCGGCGGGCCGCGCGCACCGACCGGACCCGGGCGTCGCTGCTGGTCTGGGGCGGGTGGCTGCTGGTGACCGGGCTGGTGTTCAGCTTCATGAGCGGCACCGTGCACCCGTACTACGCGGTGCAGCTCGCGCCCGCGATCGCCGCGCTGGTCGCGATTTCCGGGCACGCGCTGTGGCGCGGCCGGGCGCACCCCGCGCCGCGGACGGTGCTGGGCGGGATGATCGCGGCGACCGCGGTGTGGGACTTCATCCTGCTCGACCGGACGCCGGACTGGGTGCCCGCGCTGCGCTGGGTGATCGTGGTGCTGGGGTTGCTCGTGAGCACCATCGTGGTGGTCGGGGTGCCGCGGACGCGGACCGTCTTGGTCGGCCTGGCGGCGGCGATCGTCCTGACGCTCGGGGTCGGCACCGCCGGGTACGCCGCGGAGACGGTTTCCTTGCCGCACAGCGGTTCTATCCCGACTTCGGGTCCTCGGAGCAGCGGAATGGGCGGCGGTTTCGGCGGCGGGATGGACGAGGCCAACGGTTCCGTCGGCCAGCTGCTGGGCGGCACGACGACGAAGTGGGCAGCCGCGACGACCGGATCGCAGTCGGCGGCGAGCCTGGAGCTGGCGAGCGGCAAGTCGGTGATGGGCATCGGCGGCTGGGACGGCAGCGATCCGGCCCCGACGCTGGAGCAGTTCAAGCAGTACGTCGCGGCGGGCGAAGTGGCGTACTACGTGGACGGCGGCCGGGGCGGCGGTCCCGGCGGCGGGTCGAACGACATCTCCGAGTGGGTGGCCGCGAACTTCACCGCGACCACGGTCGGTGGCGAAACTGTCTACCAGCTCACCCGGTAAGTCCGGAAATCCTCAGCCTCCTCCCAGGAACGAGGCGCATTCTGGAAAGCACGGAGAGTCATCCGCCGCGAACGTCCGGGAGGTCACGATGGCCGCATACCCACGCTGGCACACCGCGAGCGAGCAGGGCCCGCGCGAGCGCAATGCCGACGCGGTGAGCGCCTACGCGGCCGCCGGGGCGCGCGGAATCACCTTCGCACTCGCCGACGGCGTCGGGGACGACCCCGGCGCCGGGCGAGCCGCCCAGGTCGCCGCCGCGGCCGCCGCGCGCACTCCCGTCGAAGCCGGTCCGGTCAAGGCGGTTTTGGCGGCCCAGCAAGCAGTTCACCGGCTGGGCGGCACTGGCGACGCCGTCCTCGTGGTGGCGATGCCGTTCGCCGGCGGATACCGGATCGCGTGGGTCGGCGACGCGCGGGCGTATGCATGGGACGGGTCGATGATCCACAAGCTGACGCGGGACCACACGATGGCGGAGTACTTCCGCTCGCGGCACCAGCCGTACTCGCCGCGGATGGAGCACCTGGTCACCACGAGCGTCCGCACGACGAAGCCTGAGGAGATCGGCACGACGGAAACCCCGAGCGGCGGCCTCCTGCTCACCAGCGACGGCGTGCACAAGGTCCTCACGCCCGCGACGATCGACGAAATCCTCGCCGACCCGGCCCGCGGCGCCTCAGCGCTGGTCGCCACCGCCATCGCCCTGGGCGGCCGCGACAACGCGACGGCGCTGTTCGTGGAAGCTCCCGACGTGGCCGCGCTGGTCACGGAGAGGCTGCACACCGCCGCCTAAGCGCGCTCGCGCTTGAGGGCCCGGTACTCGCGGTAGACGAGCACGATGATCACCGCGTCGAGCGCCGCGAAGAACGGCAGCGCGATGGAGTGCGTTTCGAAGGCGCGGTAGATCTCGTACACGACGAACGCCGCGAGCACGACCATCGCGACCGGATAGGCGCGGACCCACTTGCGCGCGAGCGCCCACACGAGGGCGAGCTTGAGCAACCCGTGCGCCAGCAGGTAGATCACGGCGAACGTCTTGGTCCCCCCTCCGGCGAAATGCTCGGCAGCGGTTTCCAGATGCCGTGCCAGCGTGCCGGAGGGGTCGCCCAGCAGATCGCGGGTGATGACCGCGTTGACGAACCCCGTGACGACCGTCGCGGGGATGAACGCCAGGATCAGCGCCCCGATCAGCTGAAGGCCGCCGTCGAGGCCCTTCAGCGTGATCGCGATCTTGAACAGCCGCTCGGTGGAACGGGTGGAGGTCTCCTCGCTCATCGGTACAGGAAACCGGAAAACCCCGGGACATGCTGGGTTGACGGCCTGGTTTCGGCTGGGTGATCCGGTTTGTGGGCCCTGCGTTGACCGCTGGCCGGGGTGTTCCGGTTCGTGCCCTGCTTCCTCCGGTGGCCGGGTCGTTCCGGCTCGTGCCCCTGCTTCGGCCGCAGGCCGGGTTGCTCCGGCTCGCGCCCTCCTTTGACCCCTGGCCGGGGTGTTCCGGTCCGCGCCCTGCTTCGGCCGCTGGCCGAGTTGCTCTGGTCCGCGCCCGCCGTGGCTCACCGGTTCCGCTGCGGTTGCGCCGCTTCACTCGCGAAGCATGGCCGCACCGCCCTTGCTCTGGCAGTCCGCGCAGCGCGCATACCGTTTCGTGTGGTCGTGCGGATCCTGCCCGAACACCGGATAACACGCGGCCCCGCACAACCCGAGATAGACCGGCCCGCACCGCAACGGACGCCGCCCGACCTGATGTGCCAGCCGTGCCGCGTTCTCCGGCGCACCCGCCTGCGGCAGCCAGCCGTGCGCGGGCAGGCTCGCCAGGACGATCTCGTTGAGGTGATCGGCCCGCCGGATCAGGGCTCGCCCGAGGTCGAGAAGGCGCTCGCCGAGATCCCGCACCGCGTCCGGTCGCGGATATCGTTCGTCGAGCGCACGGCTCAGGAATCCGAGATCCAACGCGAGGGTGGCTTGGAGGTCCCGAATCCAGGTAACCAACTCGGGGCCGGTGAGCCCTACTGCTGACGTGCGCTGCTCGGGCAGTCTGCTCCAGTGGCCGGTCATGCGCTGTCCCCAGCGAATGCCAGGCCGCCTCGTGCTCCCACTCGGTTGGATGCCCCTCGCGGTGCTGCTGCCGCGGCAGGCAACCCATGTACCGGTGCCATTCCCCAACGCGTTGCCAGCCCCGCCGCCGATGCCAGCTGTGGCGCCACCGCCTCGGGCCGTGGCGGCACCAACCGCGAGGTCCGTGTCCAGCGCTCCAGGGCCGCTTCTTCTCCCGCCAAATCCGGCCCCGCCGCGACCCGCACACGCAAGACCGGCATCGCGCTGTTCACACCAGGCACCGTTCTTCACTCGAGCGGGCCTGTCCCTCCTGGCGGAGCCATTCCTCCGCGCAGTCAGGGCACGTCGGATCGAACCAGTGGCCGCCGAGCTGTGGCACGTCGCTGCGGGCGACCGTGACTTCGGCTCCGCACAATGCGGTGAACGTTTCCCCGGGTCGCGGCGCGAACGGCCCGTCCAGTGCGTGCCGTTTTCCTTCCGCCTGCTGCCATCTGAACACCGGACTCCTCCCCTTGTGGTGCTTGGAGTCCCATTTCCGATGTCGCCGCCGCGTAACGCAAGCCCCCGTTCCGGGTGATCATCGGGACCGGGATTTCCCCTTAGCCACAAGGGCTTTCCGCGCACGCCGGGGAGCGAGCGCGGGTTACCGCCGGGTTAGGTGTCACCAGATGGTGACACCCCCGGGGAGAGCGGACGCCGCCGCGAGCGTTACGGCGCCCGTGCTGCTTCAGCGATGCGAGGCGCGGCAGCAGTCACGGGCGCCGCGAGGGGGAAGGCGGCGAGCGTCCGCGCGGGCATCACCTCGCTTTCCGGAGTGCGGTCGCCGCTATGACTGCTGTCGCCAAGCGCATACGCAACCCCCGCGCGCGGGTTGTCACACGACCGTGGCGCGAATTGCCAGGATGCGGGCACGATCACGACACGATGGGGGTCGATCAGGACCCCGGGAGCCGCGTCTGGGCCAGGGCCGTAGCGCAAGACGTCACAGCAGCGAAGTCTGATCGGCACGCCGAAAGCGGCCGCGTGGTCATGCAGCGTCGATACCCCAGCCGGATCAAGCCACGGTGGTGCGGCTGATCAGCACGTCGAGACCCGGGCCGCTCAGATCGTCCGCCGCCGCGCGACGGCCTGCCAGCGCGAGCAGCAAAGCCTCCGCCGGGCCGCGGACTTCGATGCCCGTCCCGGAGGTCCAGTCCAAATCCGTCGCGACTGCGCGCAGACCGGTCAGCCGCCGCGACACCCCGATCGGCGGAGCGCGCAGCGACAGGTCCAGCGCCCGGCGCAACCGCGCCGCCGGGATCGTCCTCGGCTGCCCGAGCGGGCGGCGGATGTCCTGTTGATGGATCAAACCGTCGAGAAACCCGATCATCCCGCCAAATTTTCCCAGGAGCCGTCCCGGCTGCGGGTGTCGACGCATGACGCCGATCAACTCCTCCGGCGCGCGCACCCGGTATTCGGCGAGGCCGATTTCGTTGGCTCGGCTCAGCGACAGCCTCGCGCGGGCGAGCCGCTGCGCCAGCTGGCGTCCGCTCAGTTCGTCGTAGCTCACGACGTGCGCGACGACCGAGCGAACGTTCCAGCCCGCGCACAGTGTCGGCTGGTCCCATTGCTCTGGCGTGAGCGTCTCGAGGAAGTCCGCGAAGTCGGCGCGTTCCTCGCGAGCCAGGGTCCGTACGTCCATGCCCTCCCCCATCTGCGACGGACACTCACCGTAGCAGCGCACCCGTCGCGTTCGCCGGGTTGATCAAGGTGGCGAACCCCAAAGTGGACCTCGGGCCACATTCATCCGATCGGGTCGAATATGTGCGGACAGATAACACCTGGAATAGTCCGGCAGATCGCGAAAACCCGTTCCGCAAACACCACGAACGGCGGCTTCGGCGAAGAATTTCCCGCCCCGGGTTAGCGCGATCGGCGACGGGCATGCAAAGATGGCATCACCGCAGGCAGGAGGGGTTAAATGGGTGGAATATTCCATACCCGGGACGCCCGCCGCGGCCGCCGGAACCAGTTCCCCTCGGGGGCGGGCTGGGAACTGTGTTCCGGCACTTTTCCGGCGGAGAAGAAAGGAAGCGCAATGACCGTTCCTGGCGCGGAAAATGCAGGCCAGGCATGCCGTCGGACAGAAAAACCGGACAGCCGCGGCGACAGACCGTATGCCGTCGCCGTGAGTCAACGCCCCGGCCGGGTGACCGTGACGTTTCACGAACCGGGCATGCCCCAGCCAGCCCCGGTCGTACCGTCTCCGCGGCCGACTACGAGACCGGCCTACCCGTCGTGGAAGACCGCGCGGACGGCGGTCGAACTGGCCGCGCAGCGGGACGGCGGGACTCAGCCGTGGCAGCTGATCGCGCTCCTGCTGGTGCTGCTCTCCGGGGCGACCGCGATCGTCTTCGCGACCGCTGGCGTGCTGGCCGGTCTGGCTACCGCGAGCGTGGTTGCCCTCGTCCACGTCGCCGGTGCCGTGCTGCACAAGCGGCACACCGCGAACCGGGGCACCTGACCACCCTCGAAGCGGACGCCGGCGGCGACTCAGGGCCGCCCGCGTTCTGCGCTCCCGGTGCCCGGTCGGGCAGGGCCGGGCACCGGGAGACGAGGTTGCCGTTCCGGGATTGACTCCGGGGTCGCGCCGGGTGCTGGCGACGCGCGACAGCTGGCGGCTCGGCAGCCGAGATCGCTGCCGCTTCGGGATTACGCGAGTTCGGCTCGCAGGGGCACGCCCGCTCGACGCGGTTTCGCCTAGCTCGACGATTGCCCCGCCCGACGCTCTCAGTCGCCCCGCCTGGCCTGGCTTGGCCCGATCCCTCGACACTGAGCGGCCAACATTGCCTCTTCGACCTTCGGCTCCCGCACGACCGGGCCGCAGAGTCCGACCCCACGATCCCGGTCCAGCAGGCCGCCCCAAGGCAACCGCGCGAAGTGGCGCAAACAGGACTCCGCCGAACAGCTCATCCGGCCAACCGCCCCCAACCTGTCACCAGCTGCAGACACCCAACCCCCTCCACCCCGCAAAAAACCACGAAAAAAGCACCCCCCACCCCACCTCAACAACGAAATCCACA
>NZ_JARACH010000113.1:0-11940 GCF_029087445.1 Amycolatopsis sp. La24 | reverse complement strand
TCGCATCCAGCAGATGCCCTCTCGCTCGGATCGATTTTTCCTTCGCAAGAACAATCATCCCAGCTCAGAGGGCATCTGCGCGTCCAGACACGGCCTACACCACCACAAACACCGGTGGATCCAGGTCTGATTCCCTCAAGGAGCCCTTCACGGACCTCGCCAGCGAGTGCCAGCCCCACGAGCGCGGCGCACTCGCTGCCGGAAAGCCTCAGCGAGCCGTCGAGCAGAGGGTCACCGGCTCCACTCCTCCACCCGCACCCCCATCAACCGAGCCGCCGCGCGCAGTTCTCTCCGCCGATCCCCCGGCACCGCGTGCACGTGATTCGCTCCGAAGCGCGACAGGAACGTCTCCGCAGCAACATCGAGGCGCGCGAACGCGTGCGGCCATTCCGGCGTCGAGCGCGACACCAGCTCCTCCGTCGTCCGCGCGTCGTAGTTCTCGAACTCCCCCAGCACCAATTGCATCCGATACTCCCCGTCCAACCGGCTCAACCGCGCCAAGGTCATCCGGCCGGGGGCGGCGATGTGCTGCACCGAAGCCCCGCCCGCGGGGAAGAAGAACACCTCCGGATAAAGGTGCACCCGCGCCAAATTCTCCGCCGGGTCCTCGCTCCGCGCGGCGAACCATGTCGCGTGCTGGCCGGAGTTGCACAGGTCCCACACGTCGCGGTCCGGGTGGTAATGCCGGACATCAGCAAACAGCACCGGCGTCCCGGTGATCCGGTGCATCAGCTGCATGGTCAGCGCACCGTCCATGTCCGCTTCGGTGGCGGTGACGTGCACGGCTTTGGGGCCGTTCCAGTCGTACGGATCGTTGAGCAGCGCCTCGGCGACATCGGCGGTCGCGAAGTGCTCGGTCAGCTCCGGTTGTGCTTTGATCCCAGAGAAATCCAGGTGGCGTTCGGCAGCGACATCGCGTACGGCAAGGTAAAGACGCAGTTGGCGTTCCAGCAACTCCGGGGTGAGGCGATCTCCATCGTAGTGCACGGTGGCATGCTCTTCCAGCCATTTCCGACCGTCCGCAGCCGCGGAAGAGAGGCCGGATTCGGCGCGGCGGACCAGTTCGTATTGGTCGATTTCCTCGACGTCCACGCCGAATTGGCGCATCCACTGATCGGTATTGGCCACCGCGGTGTTCATGCCCATCGGCCGTCCGCCGAAGCGGCCGAAGGTCGAACCGCGCAGCGAACCGACGGCCGCGGCAGCGCTCGCGTGCGCGCCGACTTCGGCGATCAGTTCCGGGTCGGACGGCGAGCCCCACAAGCGGGTGTGCGTGCGGCCGATCTGGTCGAGTGCTCCTCCGGCGGCGAGCATTCCGACCAACCCCGGCTCGGTCGGGTCGGTGCTCGCGACGAGCAGCAACGGGCCTGGGGTCGCGTCCGCGGCCAGCATGGTGAAGTGCGGAAACGCCCACACCGCGTAGTACAGCACCGTCACGTCCACCGAACTCGCGGCGACCGAGCGCGCGGCCGCGGTCGCGGTGGTGTTCGTGGCTACCAGCCCTCCGGTGACGACGTCGTGGCCCGCCGCGGTCAAGGCGGCGGTGAATTCGTCCACTTTGGACCGGATGAAGCCGGTGTTCCGCCGGTGCACGTGGTCGCGCCCGTCGGAGACGGCGAGGACACCGATTCGCGCCATAGGTCAGCTCCGGTTCAGTTCGGCGTACACCTGGGCGGCGTTGTCGCGCGTCACCAGGCGGGTGGGCAGGGTCTGCGTCTTGGGCACGGTCTGGCAGTCGACGAGCAGTTTCTTCGCTGCCGCAACGGCTTCCTTGCCGCCGGTCGGGTAGATGAACGTGGCCGACAACCGTCCGGCCTCCACCGCCTTGATGCCGCCTTCGGGCACCGGCAGGCCGTCGATGCCGACGATCGGCAGGTCCGCGCGGCCCGCGTTCTGCGCGGCGATGCGCGCGCCCTCGGCCATCGGGTCGTTCTCGGAGAACATCGCTTGCGCGTCCGGATGCGCTTTCAGCAACGCGTCCGCCTGCTGTTGTCCCTTGTCCCGCAACCAATCCGCGTCCGCGCTGCCGACGACGGTAATATTGCGGTCCGTAATGCCCTGGTTGAATCCATCGCTGCGTTCCTTGGCGGGCGTCGATCCAGCGAGACCCTTCAGTTCGACGACTTTCCCGCCCTGTGGCAGCAATTTCTCGGCGAAGAACTTGCCCGCCTGACGGCCGATGTCCACATTGTCCGCACCGATGAACGACGTGTACCCGTCGCCGTCGACCTTGCGGTCCAGCACCAGCACCGGGATCCCCTGGTCGTAAGCCTTCTTCACGACACCGGTCAGCGGCGTCGCCTCGTTCGGGCTGATGATGAGCAGGTCGATGCCCTGGGTCAGGAACGTATTGACCTGCTCGACCTGTTTCGCATTGTCCTGCGCGGCATCCGCGTAACTGACGCTGAATTGCGGCACGCCGGCCGCGGCCTTGCGGATGTCGTCGTCCATCCGGACGCGATACGGTTCGGCGAGATTCGCCTGGCTCATCCCGATTTTGTATTTCCCGCTCGGGCCGTGGCATTGTTTCGCGGCCGGCGCGGTGCCGGACGACGCGCCCGGCGCGTTCTCGTGCGTGGTGCCGCAGGCGGCGACGAGGGCCAGCCCCGCCAGGACCGCCCCGCCGCGGATGATGCCGGACATCTGCTCCCCTTTTCCCGGACGCCTATGCCGTCGCCGGGCGCAGCCGCTGCAGGCCCGCGGCCAGCACGATCACCACGCCGACCACGATCAGCTGGACGTTCGAATCGATGTCGTTGAGCTGGAGGATGTTGTCGAGCACGCCGACCAGCAGGGCGCCCGCGACGGTGCCGGACACCGACCCGCGCCCGCCGGACAGGCTGGTCCCGCCGATCACGACGGCCGCGATCGCGTTGAGCTCGTAGCCGGTGCCGTCGTTGGGCCCGCCGAAGTTGTACTGTCCCGCGTGGACGATCCCGGCCAGCGCGGCGAGCAGCCCGCACAGGCCGAAGACCAGCACTTTCACCCGGATCACCGGCACCCCGGACAGCACCGCGGCCTTCTCGTTGCCGCCGATCGCGTACACGTGCCGCGAGAACGCGCTCGCCCGCAGCACCAGCACCGCGAGCGCCGCGACGACCACGAAGAACAGCGCCGGGATCGGCACCACGCCGCCGAACGTCCGCTCGCCCAGCAGCGAGAACGGCACCGGAGCCTGGCCGGGACCGGTGCCGTAGGTGATCGAAACGCCCTCGCCGCCGGACCACATCCGGGCGATCCCGCGGGCGATCTGCATCCCGGCGAGCGTCACGATGAACGACTGGATCCGGAACCGCGCGCTCGCGATCCCTTGCAGCAGCCCGAAACCGAAGCCGAGCGCGAGGATCAGCAGCACGCCCGGCACGAGTCCCCAGCCGCCGCTGGTGAGCAGCAGCGCGACGCCGACGCTGGCCAGCCCCATCACCGAGCCCACCGACAGGTCGATGCCGCCGACCAGGATCACCAGCGTCATGCCGACCGCGATGATGCCGATCTCGGAGATCGCGCGGACGACGTTGAACAGATTGCCGCTGCCGAGAAACACCAGCTCCCCGTCGCGGTGCGGGGAGAAGACGATCGCGGCCGCGAAGACCAGCACGAGCCCGAAGACGCTCTGGAACCGGAACACCGCGGCCAGCACGGAACGCCCGTTCACCGGACGTCGCCCATCGACGCGGCGAGCAGTTCCGCCTCGCCGGCCTGAGCCGTGTCGAGCTCGTGCACGCTGCGTCCGCCGCGCAGCACCACCACGCGGTCGCACACGCCGACCAGTTCCGCCGGTTCCGACGATGCCAGCAGCACCCCGACGCCGCTCCGCGCGGCCTCGCCGAGCAGCCGGTAGATCTCCGCCTTCGCCCCGACGTCCACCCCGCGCGTCGGCTCGTCGAGCAACAGCAGCGCCGGTTCGGTCAGCAAAGCCCGTCCCAGCACCACTTTCTGCTGATTACCGCCGGACAGCGAACCCACCGGATCGGCGAGCGACCCCAGTTTCACCCCGAGCCTCCCCGCTTCTTCCCCGGCCACCGTCCGCTCGCGCCTGCCGGGAACGATCCCGAACCGCGCCAGCCGGTCCACAATGGACAGCACGGTGTTCGCCACGACGGAATGCTCCAGCGCCAGCCCCGCGATCCGCCGGTCCTCGGGCACGAACGCGATCCCCGACCTCAGCGACCCGCGCGGCGAGCGCGGCCGGAACTCCTTGCCGCGCAGGAAAATCCGCCCGCTCAACAACTTTCCCCTGGCAGCGCCGTACAGCGCCTCCAGCAACTCGGTCCGTCCCGCGCCGAGCAATCCGGCGACGCCGACGATCTCTCCGGCCCGCACGGTGAGACTGATCCCGTCCGGCTCCCGCCGCCCGGCGCGCGGCCGCATCACGAGATCCTCGACGCGAAGTACCTCGTCCTGATTCGGCGAGGGCACGCTGTCCGCGCGGAACATGAGGTGCACCGGACGGCCCACCATCGCCTCCGCGGCCCGCTCGGCAGTCAGCTCCGCCGCGCTGAACTCCGCGACGACCTCGCCGTTGCGCAGCACCGTCGCCCGGTCCGCGACCCGCCCGATCTCGTCCATCCGGTGCGACACGTAGACAATCGCCGCCCCGTCGGCACGCAACTGGTCGATGACCGTGAACAGCCGCTCCACCTCGCGCGGCGACAGCGCCGACGTCGGTTCGTCCATCAGCAGGATCCGCGCGTCCAGCGACAGCGCTTTCGCGATGGTGACGAGCTGCTGTTCGCCGGTGCGCAGCCGTTCGACCGGCGTGCGCGGGTCGAGGTCGACGCCGGAGCGTTCCAGCACCTCACGGGTGGCCGCGACCATCCGCCGCCGGTCGACCGTGCCGCCGCGGGTGTGCGGTTCGCGGCCGAGAAAGACGTTCTCCGCCACGGAAAGCGCGGGGACGAGGTCCAGTTCCTGATGGATCATCGCGACCCCGGCGCGGCGCGCGTCGGCCGGGCGGGCGATCCGGACCGCCTCCCCCGCGATCCGGATCGCCCCCTCCCCGGCGGCGATCTCCCCCGACAAGATCTTCAGCAGCGTGGACTTGCCTGCCCCGTTCTCGCCGAGCAGCGCGTGCACCTCCCCCTTCGCCGCGGTGAAGTCCACCGCGCCCAGGGCACGCACCCCGCCGTAGGTCTTGCTGACGCCGGCCAGCTCGGCCAGCGCGACGCCGTCGCCCATGCCCCGCCCTCTCGGCCCGCCCCACGTCGAGAAATCGATTACTCGCGACGGTAGGGGCACCCCGCCGGAGTGTCAAGGGTCACATTTTCCCAGTTCAGGGGAGCCTCGGCTCCGGTTCCGCCGGGCACGTTCCGCTCCGCCGCCTGAACTGCGGGTGACCCCTGTCCGACCCCCTGGAAACGCCTGGCCGTCCAGTTGCCTCCGCCCCTGGCCGGCCGGGCGTGATTTGTGGCATACCTCGCGATAAACGAGGCCCGGACGACGTGACACGAGCCGTTTTTGGCGGGTTCCTACAAACCGGCAGGCGCGGCATGCGTCATCCGCGACATTGGTGTACCCGGCGGTAAGGGAGCAATGTGTACGACGAAGACAGGCGACGTTCCGGCGGGTCCGGCGTCGCCTGCTGTGCGTGGTGCAGTCAGGTTCACTGGGAGGCTTTGTCCGTGTTCAATCGCGTCGCCATCGTCAACCGCGGAGAGGCCGCGATGCGGCTGATCCACGCCGTCCGGGACTTGTCCGCCGAGACCGGGCGACGGATCGAGACGGTCGCGCTCTACACGGACGCGGACGCCACCGCGACTTTCGTCCGCGAAGCCGACGTCGCCTATTCGCTCGGCCCCGCCTCCGCGCGGCCCTACCTCGATCTCGCCAAACTGGAGAAGGCGCTGGTCGACACCAAGGCCGACGCCGCGTGGGTCGGCTGGGGCTTCGTCGCCGAGGACCCGGCGTTCGCCGAACTGTGCGACAAGATCGGGGTCGCCTTCGTCGGCCCCAGCGCGGACGCGATGCGCAAGCTCGGCGACAAGATCGGCGCGAAGCTGATCGCCGAGGAGGTCGGCGTCCCGGTCGCTCCGTGGAGCGGCGGCGAGGTCGCGACGCTCGAGGAAGCCCTCGCGGCGGGCGACAAGATCGGCTACCCGCTGATGCTCAAGGCCACCGCGGGCGGCGGCGGGCGCGGCATCCGCAAGGTCGAGTCGGCGGGCGACCTCACCGAGGCGTACGAGCGCACCAGCCAGGAGGCGCTGCGCGCGTTCGGCAGCGGCGTCGTGTTCCTGGAGCGCCTGGTCACCGGCGCGCGGCACGTCGAGGTCCAGGTGATCTCCGACGGCGAGACGGCGTGGGCGCTCGGCGTCCGCGACTGCTCGGTGCAGCGGCGCAACCAGAAGATCATCGAGGAGTCGGCGTCCCCGGTGCTCGGCGCGGAGCAGACCGCCGAGCTGAAGGCGTCGGCCGAGCGGCTCGCGGTCGCGGTCGGCTACCGCGGCGCGTGCACCGTCGAGTTCCTCTACCACCCCGGCGACCGGATGTTCGCCTTCCTCGAGGTCAACACCCGCCTCCAGGTGGAGCACCCGATCACCGAGATCACCACTGGCACCGACCTCGTGCGGCTGCAGCTGCACGTCGCGTCCGGCGGCAAGCTCGAAGGCGCGCAGCCGGAGGAGTCCGGGCACGCCGTCGAAGCGCGGCTCAACGCCGAAGACCCGGACCGCGACTTCGCGCCGTCCCCCGGCCGCATCGCGCGGCTGCTGCTGCCCGCCGGCCCCGGCATCCGCGTCGACACCGGCGTCAGCGAGGGCGACACGATCCCCGCCGACTTCGACTCGATGATCGCCAAGATCATCGCCTACGGCCGCGACCGCGACCAGGCGCTCGCGCGGCTGCGCCGGGCGATGGCCGAGACGTCCGTGCTCATCGAGGGCGGCGCCACCAACAAGAGCTTCGTGCTCGACCTGCTCGACCAGCCCGAGGTCATCGACGCCAGCGCGGACACCGGCTGGATCGACCGCGTCCGCGCCGAGGGCCGTCTCGTCACCACGCGGCATTCCGCGGTCGCGCTCGCCGCGGCGGCGATCGAGGCCTACGAGGACGACGAGGAGGTCGGGCGGCAGCGCCTGCTCTCCACCGCGTTCGGCGGCCGTCCGCAGGTGCGCCACGAAATCCGTCCGCTCGACCTGAAACTGCGCGGCGCGTCCTACCGCGTCACGGTCGCGCGCACCGGGCCGAAGCGGTTCCGGGTCGGCGTCAGCGGCGGCGGCGACGTGCACCCGGCCGACGTCGAGCTCGAGCGGTTCGACGAGTACAGCGGGCAGATCACCGTCAACGGCACGCGATTCCGGCTCGTCACCGGCACGCACGGGCCGACCCACCTGGTCGAGGTCGACGGCATCACCCACCGGATCAGCCGCGACGAGGGCGGCGTCGTCCGCTCCCCCGCGCCCGCGCTGGTGGTCGCCACGCCGGTCGCGGTGGACGACGAGGTCGAGTCCGGCGCGCCGGTGCTCGTGCTGGAAAGCATGAAGATGGAGACGGTGCTGCGCGCGCCGTTCCGGGCCCGGGTCAAGGAACTCCCGGTGTCGATCGGCAGCCAGGTGGAGACCGGGGCTCCGCTGCTGCGCCTCGAACCGCTCGCCGACGAGGCCGAGGACGAGGCCGCCGCGCAGGCCGAGACCGCCGAGATCGACCTGCCCGCCGAACAGGACGGCACGAGCGCGGCCGACCTGGTCGAGCGCGGCAGGCAGGATCTGCGCAGCCTGCTGCTCGGCTTCGACGTCGACCCGCACGACCAGGGCCGGGTGCTCAGCGGCTACCTGGCGGCGCGCGCGGAGTTGCCGGCGCGTCCGCTGGAGGGCGAGCTCGAACTGCTCGACGTGTTCGCCGACCTGTCCGAGCTGAGCCGGAACAAGCCCGCCGCGGACGACCTCAGCGCGTCGAGCCCGGTGCACAGCGCCCGCGAGTACTTCCACACCTATCTGCAGAGCCTCGACGTCGAGCGCGCCGGGCTGCCGGAGAAATTCCAGGGCAGGCTGCGCCGCGTGCTCGGCCACTACGGCGTCGGCGACCTCGAGCGCACGCCGGAGCTGGAAGAGGCGGTCTTCCGGATTTTCCTTGCCCAGCAACGGGCTTCGAGCGACAGCGCGATCGTGTCCGCGCTGCTGCGGCAGTGGCTCACTGAGGCCCCGCCCTCGGCCGAGCTGCGGGAGACGGCCGGGCTCGCGCTCGAGCACCTGATCGCCGCCACCCAGCTGCGGTTCCCGGCGGTCAGCGACCTCGCCCGCGGCGTCGTGTTCCGCTGGTTCGCGCAGCCGATGCTGCGCCGGGCGCGCGCCGAGGTGTACGCCGAGATCCGCGGCCACCTGCGCTACCTCGACCGCAACCCGGACGCGGCCGACCGCGCCGAGCGGATTTCCGGCATGGTGTCGAGCAACGAGCCGCTGGTGCGGCTGCTCGGCCAGCGGATCGGCCGGCCGGGCGCGGACCCGGCCCCGATGCTCGAGGTGCTGAGCCGGCGCTACTACGGCAACAAGGCGCTCACGGACGTGCGCGTGCGCGAGGTCGCGGGCTGCTCGTTCGTCACCGCCTCGCATCCGGAGCCGGCGCGCGTGGTCACCACCGCGGTCGACTTCCCGCAGCTGCCGGACGCGATGCGCGCGGTGGCCGAGCTGTCCGACGGCGCCGGGGTGCCGGTCGCGGCGGACGTGTATCTCAAGTGGACCGACCAGCCCGACAGCGACGCGATGGCCGCGAAGCTGGGCGAAATCGTTGCCGCGCAACCGCTTCCGGCCGACGTCGACCGGGTCGTCACCACCGTCGCCGGCGGCGGCGGCGCGGTGATGCACCACCACTTCACCTTCCGCCGGACCGAATCCGGCTTCGCCGAGGACCGGGTGATCCGCGGGCTGCACCCGCGCGTCGCCGAGCGGCTGCAGCTGGAGCGGCTGCAGGAATTCGACCTCACGCGGCTGCCGTCGGCGGACGAAGAGGTGTACCTGTTCACCGGCACCGCGAAGGCGAACCCGGCCGACGAGCGGCTGATCGCGATGTCGCAGGTCCGCGACCTGACGCCGCTGCGCGAGGCGGACGGCAGGCTCGTGTCGCTGCCCTCGGCCGAGGACACGCTCGCCGCGTGCCTCGACGCGGTCCGCAACGCGCAGGCGCGGCGTCCGGCGAAGAACCGGTTCGACACCAACCGGATCGTCATCTACGTGTGGCCGCCGAGCGACCTGACGATGGACGAGCTGAACCTGCTCGCCCGCCGCGTGCTGCCGACGACCGCCGGCGCGGGCCTGGAGGAGATCCAGTTCCTCGTCCGGCAGCGGAACTCCGAAACCGGCGAGCTGACCGACATCGCGGTGACGGTCCGCAACGAGGTCGGCGCGGGCGTGCGGCTGTCGGTCGAGGCCCCGAGCACCGAGCCGGTGCAGCCGCTGGACGACTACCGGCAGAAGGTGCTGCGCGCGGCGCGCCGCGACACGGTGTACCCGTACGAGCTCACCGAACTGCTGGCCGGCGGCGGCACCTTCACCGAGCACGACCTTGACGACACCGGCGCGCTGGTGCCGGTCGATCGGCCGCGCGGGCAGAACAAGGCCGGGCTCGTGGCAGGCGTGGTCAGCACGCCGACTGACCTGGTGCCCGAGGGCGTCAAGCGCGTGGTGCTGCTGGGCGACCCGACGAAGTCGCTCGGCGCGCTGGCCGAACCGGAGTGCACGCGGGTGATCGCGGCGCTGAACCTGGCGCAGGAGCTGCGGGTTCCGGTCGAATGGTTCGCGCTGTCGTCCGGCGCGCGGATCTCGATGGAGTCCGGCACCGAGAACATGGACTGGGTCGCGGCCGCGCTCAAGCGGATCGTGGAGTTCACCCAGGACGGCGGCGAGATCAACATCGTGGTCGCCGGGATCACCGTGGGCGCGCAGCCGTACTGGAACGCCGAGGCCACGATGCTCATGCACACCAAGGGCATCCTGGTGATGACGCCGGATTCGGCGATGGTGCTCACCGGCAAGCAGTCGCTGGACTTCTCCGGCGGCGTGTCGGCCGAGGACAACTTCGGCATCGGCGGCTACGACCGCGTGATGGGCCCGAACGGGCAGGCGCAGTACTGGGCGCCGAACCTCGCCGGGGCGCGCGACGTGCTGATGGCGCACTACGCGCACACCTACGTCGTGCCGGGAGAAGCGGGCCCGCGCCAGGCGGTCACCAGCGACCCGGCGGGCCGCGACGTGTCGGACTACCCGCACGCCGTCGTCGGCAGCGACTTCGCCACGGTGGGCCAGATCTTCTCCGCCGAGCACAACCCGGACCGCAAGAAGCCGTTCGACATCCGCACGGTGATGCGCGCGCTCTCCGACCAGGACCACCCGGTGCTGGAACGCTGGGCGGGCATGGCGGACGCGGACACCGCCGCGGTGCAGGACTTGCACATCGGCGGCCACCCGGTGTGCCTGCTGGGCATCGAATCGCGTTCGGTGCCCCGCCGCGGCTTCCCGCCCACCGACGGCCCGGACACGTTCACCGCGGGCACGCTGTTCCCGAAGTCGTCGAAGAAGGCGGCCCGCGCGATCAACGCGGCGAGCGGCAACCGTCCGCTGGTGGTGCTGGCGAACCTGTCCGGCTTCGACGGCTCGCCGGAGTCGATGAAGAAGCTCCAGCTGGAGTACGGGGCCGAGATCGGCCGCGCGATCGTGAACTTCGAGGGACCGATCGTGTTCACGGTGATCTCGCGCTACCACGGCGGCGCGTTCGTGGTGTTCTCGAAGGCGCTGAACCCGAACATGACGGTGCTGGCGCTGGAGGGCTCGTTCGCTTCGGTGCTCGGCGGCGCTCCGGCGGCCGCGGTGGTGTTCGCCGGCGAGGTGAAGACCCGGACGGCGAACGACCCGCGGGTGGCCGGTCTGCAGAAGCGGCTCGGCGAACTGAGCGGGGCCGAACGGGCCGCTTGCGCGGCCGAACTGGCGGAGGTCACGTCGTCAGTGCGAGCCGAGAAGCTCGGCGAGGTGGCGTCGGAGTTCGACCGGGTGCACAGCATCCAGCGCGCGGTCGAGGTCGGGTCGGTGGACGCGATCGTCAGCACCGCACAGCTCCGGCCCCGGATCATCGAGGCGATCGAGCACGGATTGAAGCGCTGAGTGAACCTCGTGAGTGCTGGCGCCGGTTCTAACCGGCGCCAGCACTCACGAGGCCACCGTGATCCCCCGGATCGTTTTCACCTCGCCCAACAGCGCCGGGGTCACCTTGACCGAAAATCCGTCCAGCGCGTACCGCTGCTCCCCCACGTGCAGATGGACCGGCGTATTCCCTTGGTGTTCCAGCAAAGTCTGCTTGAGCTCCAGCACCACCGGCAGCGTCACTTTCTCCGCCCGCGTGTGCAGCACCAGCGGCGTTTCCCCGAGTTCCGTCAGGTCCAGCGGCACCAGATCCGCCCCGAAGACCGACATCTTGTCCTCCCGCCAGTTGACCCGGCCCTTCACCAGCACCGCGTTGTCCTCCACCAGATCTGCCGCGCACAACGCGTACGACTTGGCGAAGAACAACACCTCGAGAGACGCGTCCAAATCCTCGACCGTGCAAATCGCCCAAGGTTCGCCCTTTTTGTTCACCCGCCGCTCCAGCGAAGTGATCAACCCGGCGACTACGAGTTCGCCTTCCTTCGGCGGGTTGTCGATGATCGCGGCGATCGTGCGGGGCGCGTGTTTGCTGAGGACGCCTTCCGCCCCGTCCAAGGGATGCGCTGAAACGTAGAGGCCGAGCATGTCCCGCTCGTGCGCCAGCAACTGCTTGCGCGGCCACTCTTCGGCGGTGAATTTCACGTGCGCCAACGGCGAAGAAGCCGGTTCCTTGTTTTCTCCGCCGAAGAGGTCGAACTGGCCCATCGCTTCCTGGCGCTTGAGCGGGACGACGGCTTCCACCGCGTCCTCGTGCACCTGGATCATCGACAGCCGCGTGTGGCCCATCGAATCGAACGCGCCCGCCTTGATCAGCGAC
>NZ_JARACH010000112.1:0-13677 GCF_029087445.1 Amycolatopsis sp. La24 | reverse complement strand
CCGTTCGCCACTCATCCCCGGCCGAAACCGGTTCAGCGTTCGACTTGCATGTGTTAAGCACGCCGCCAGCGTTCGTCCTGAGCCAGGATCAAACTCTCCAACAATGAACAGTTCGATCGAGACTACTTCTCAATCATTTCTCAAAGGAAACCCCGACGAGGGGGTTTCATATAAGCTCTACTGGCTTAGTTCACTAGCACACTGTTGAGTTCTCAAGCAACACACCCCGAACCAGCCCCGGAATCAACCAGGCCAAGCTCGATGCGTTATTTCAAGCTTTTGGTCGAGCATGCCGGTACCTACAAGGCTAGTCGTAGGGAGTCGGCGGCCGCTCGTGGGCCGACGCTGAACATTACCTGGTCCGTTTCGCGGTGTCAACCCGCTCGGCCCTGGCTCCTGGTCGGTGAGGCTTTCGGCCCCGCCGGCCCGGTGTTCCTGGCGACGAAGAGAAGATTACATGCCTTCCAACCACCCGAAAACAGGGGGGTCACTTAACGGCATCGACCCTGGTCAGAGGGTTGCCAGCGGGCCGATTCGACCGCTTCGAGGGCCGCGGACCGCGCTCCGAAGGGCCCCGGAAAGGCCCCGAGTGACCCAGGTCTCCCCCATCGGGCGAGCCTCCTGCTGCCGAAGACCCCGGAACCAGACCCGATTCAGCAGGTCAGCGCCCTGCCCGGCCACCGCGGCGCAAGCCAGCTCGCCGGAAAGCAAGCCGCCGGCCAGTGCAAGGGCACTGACCGGCGGCCGCCACAAACCTTCACCCGCTCCGGGCAACCCCAACCGGATTACCCGGGCAGCTTCGGCAGATACCGGGGCGGAACCCGGACCGGCGCGACCCGCATGTAGTCCGCGGCCAGCGCGAGCATCTTGCCGTCCGTCCACTGTCCGCCCATGAACGAAATCCCCACCGGAAGCGGTCCGACCGAACCGGCCGGGACCGTCACGTCCGGGTAGCCCGCCACCGCGGCCGGCGTCGAGGACGGGATCACGTCGTTGTCGCCGACCTTGCAGTCCGTCTTCCAGGCCGGCGGGTTCGTCGGCGACGCGATCGCGTCCAGGTCGTACTTCGCGAGGGTCTCGTCCAGCGATCGGCGCGACAGGTCCGTCAGCTCCGCGCGGTTCTTCAGATAGGTCGGGTCCTGCGGGCCGGGTGCGGCGAGCGCCTGTTCGAACAGCTCCTGACCAGCGAAGCAGGTGCGTTCCAGCGGGTCGGCGCGGTTGTACGCGATGAGGTCCGCCAGGTTCCGCGGGCCGGTCGGCCGCGTGGCGAGGTACGCGTCGATGTCGCGGTGGAACTCGGTCAGCAGCGCCGGGAACTCCAGCTCGGAGAGCCGGTCCTGGTACGGCAACGTCACCTCGACGACCGTCGCGCCCGCGCGTTCCAGCGAAGCCTTCGTCTTGCTGACCACCGCATCCGTGTCCGGGCCGAGCACCGGCAGCCGCCACAGGCCGATCCGGGCGCCGCGCAGGACGCCGGGGCGGAGAAGTTTCGCGTAGTCGGTCGGCTGGGTCGACGGGTAGCGCAGGGTGGCCGGGTCGGACGGGTCGCGGCCCTGCAGCACCGAGAGGGTTAACGCGGTGTCGACGACGTTGCGCGCGATGGGTCCCGCCGTGTCCTGCTCCGCGGAGATCGGGACGACGCCGGTGCGGCTGACGAGCCCGAGACTCGGTTTGTGCCCGACGGTCGCGGTCATCCCGGCCGGGCACACGATCGACCCGTCGGTCTCGCTGCCGATCGCGACCTGGGCGAGCGACGCGGCGACGCCTGCCGCGGATCCGGCGGAGGAACCGCACGGGTTGTGGTCCAGGACGTACGGGTTGTTGGTCTGGCCGCCGACGCCGGACCAGCCGGAAGTCGGCTTCGCGGCGCGGAAGTTGGCCCATTCCGACAGGTTCGCCTTGCCGAGGATCACCGCGCCCGCGTCGCGCAGCCGGGTGATCAGCGTGGCGTCCTTGGCCGGACGGCTGCGCAGCGCGCGCGAACCGGCGGTGGTCTGCTGGTCGTGGGTGTCGACGTTGTCCTTGACCAGCACCGGGATCCCGTCGAGCGGACCGCGGGTGCGGCCGGTCCGGTGCCGGACGTCGCTGGCCGCGGCTTGCGCGAGCGCCGCCGGGTTGAGCGCGAGGACGGCGTTGACCTTCGGGTCCAGCACCCGGATCCGGGCGAGATACGCGCTGGTCAGCCGGGTCGCGGTGAGCTGCCCGGCCGCCATCCGGTGCTGCAGCGACGGGATGTCGGCGCGGTCGAGGTCGAAGTGCAGCTCGGCCGGGTCCGCGTGGTCAGTCTCCATCGCGACCGCCGGCGGCGCGGTGGCCAAGCCCGCCGCCGCGACCAGTGCGGCGAGTACGGCGGGCAGTCTTTTTCCCATGTTCCGATGCCTCCCCAACGTCGGAGCACGGCCCCGGGGTCCGGGTCAGAGCATCGGCAACAGGGTCCGGAGCTCGTACGGAGTGACCGCGCTCCGGTAGTTGTCCCACTCGACCCGCTTGTTGCGCAAGAAGAAGTCGTAAACGTGCTCGCCGAGCGCTTCCGGCAGCAGCTCGGACTTCTCCATCTCGGCGAGCGCCTCGCCGAGGTTCTGCGGCAACTGCGAGTAGCCGGCGGCGCGGCGTTCGGAATCCGACAGCTGCCAGATGTTGTCCTCGGCGGGCGGCGGCAGCTCGTAGCCCTTTTCGATGCCCTTCAGCCCCGCGGCCAGTATCACCGAGTAGGCCAGGTACGGGTTGCACGCCGAATCGAGCGTGCGGATCTCGACGCGCCGCGACGAGGCCTTGCCCGGCGAGTACATCGGCACGCGCACGAGCGCTGAGCGGTTCGCCCTCCCCCACGACACCGTCGTGGGCGCCTCGCTGCCGCTGATCAGCCGTTTGTAGGAGTTGACCCACTGATTGGTGACGGCGGAGATTTCCTTGGCGTAGTGCAGGACGCCGGCGACGAACGCCTTTCCGGTCTCGGAAAGCTCGTGCGGATCCTCCGCGTCGTAGAACGCGTTGCGGTCGCCTTCGAACAGGCTGACGTGCGTGTGCATGCCGGAGCCGGGCTGGTCGGTGAACGGCTTCGGCATGAAGGTCGCGCGCACGCCCTGGGTCAGCGCGACCTCCTTGACGACGTAACGGAACGTCATCACGTTGTCGGCCATGGTGAGGGCGTCGGCGTAGCGAAGGTCAATTTCCTGCTGGCCCGGCGCGCCCTCGTGGTGGCTGAACTCGACCGAGATGCCCATCGCCTCGAGGGTCTCGATCGCGTGCCGGCGGAAGTGCGTCGCGGTGGCGTGGCTGGCCTGGTCGAAGTAACCGCCGTTGTCGGCGGGCTCGGGCTCGCTGCCGTCGTCGGGGAGGTTGGCGAGCAGGAAGAACTCGATCTCCGGGTGCACGTAGCAGGTGAACCCGGCTTCGCTGGCCTTCGAAAGCTGGCGGCGCAGCACGTGCCGCGGGTCGGCCCAGGACGGCGAACCGTCGGGCATCGCGATGTCGCAGAACATCCGCGCGGAGTACGGGCCGCCGTCCGGGGTCTCCCACGGGAGTACCTGGAACGTCGACGGGTCGGGCTTGGCGACCATGTCCGACTCGTAGACGCGCGCGAAGCCCTCGATGGCCGAGCCGTCGAACCCGATGCCCTCGCTGAACGCGCCCTCCAGTTCGGCGGGCGCGACCGCGACGGACTTCAGGAATCCCAGCACGTCGGTGAACCACAGGCGGACGAAACGGATGTCGCGCTCTTCCAAGGTGCGGAGCACGAATTCCTGCTGGCGATCCATGGCCGAACCCTAACCAGCACGTGTTAACGCCATGTTTCACGGGTCACCCACAACGGCGGCGGATTCACGCCACCTGCGCGAGCTGGGTTTTCCCGGATTTCCTCGACCGGGTGATCGACAACGACGCGACCGAGGCGATCACCGCGAGCCCGGCGGCGACGTACCAGGCGATCGCGTAATCGCCGAACTGGTCCCGCACCGCGCCGGCGGCGGAGGCGGCGAACGCCGCGCCCAGCTGGTGGCAGGCGAAGACCCAGCCGAACACGATCGGACCGGCTTCCCCGAAGGAGCGGCTGCAGAGCGCGACGGTCGGCGGGACGGTCGCGACCCAGTCGAGGCCGTAGAAGAGGATGAACGCCCACATGCTCGGCTGGACCGAATTCGTGAACAGCTGCGGCAACAGGGCGAGCGAAACTCCCCGCAACGCGTAATAGATGCCGAGCAGGATCCGCGGGTCGACACGGTCGGTGAGCCATCCCGACGCGATCGTTCCCACCACGTCGAAGACACCGACCAGTGCGAGCAGGCTCGCCGCGGTCGTCTGCGGCATGCCGTGGTCGTGCGCGGCCGGGACGAAGTGCGTGCTGACCAACCCGTTCGTGGTCGCCCCGCAGATCGCGAACCCGACAGCGAGTAGCCAGAACGTCCGGGTGCGCGCGGCCTGGAACAGCACCGACAGACCACGGCGGACAGTGCCGACCTTCGGTGCCGGACGCGCCACTTCGGTGTCTTCGGGCGCTCCGTACGCGACAGTGCCGATGTCGGCGGGGTGGTCGCGTACGGCCAACAGCACGACCGGGACCACGGCGAGAGCCGCGATGGCGATGACCATGGACGCTGTCCGCCAGCCGTCGTCCGCCGCGAGCGACGCGATCAAGGGCAGGAAGATCAGCTGTCCGGTCGCCCCGGCTGCGGTGAGCACGCCGGTTACGACGCCGCGGTGGCGGATGAACCAGCGCGTCGCGACCATCGCGGCGAAGCTCATCGCCATCGAGCCGGTGCCGAGGCCGACGAGCACGCCCCAGCAGAGGATCAGCTGCCAGCTGGCGCTCATGAAGACGGTGCCGCCCGCGCCGAGCGCGACGACGCACAGCGCGGTAGCCGCGACCCGGCGAATACCGAACCGTTCCATCAGCGCGGCGGCGAAGGGCGCGAAGAGGCCGTACAGAACGAGGTTGACCGAGACGGCGGACCCGATCGTGGCGCGGGACCAGCCGAACTCTTCGTGCAACGGATCGATCAGGACGCCCGGCGCGGCGCGGAAACCGGCGGCGGCGAGGAGGGCGACGAACGCGGCCGCCGCGACGAACCAGGCGCGATGCAGGCGGCGGGCAGGACGGGTCTCAACGGTCACGAGCAGACAGTCTGGTGCGCCGGAAGCCTCGGTGACAGTGGCCGGAAGGACACTGTGCGAAAGGATCGGGCCAGCCAAGTAGGCTCTCGGCCATGCTCAGCCGACGTGTCCTGCCGGCGCTGCTGCTCCTCGGGCTGGTCGGCGGTTGCACCGCGGCACCCCCCTTGCCCGCGGCGGACGGGTTGCTCGCCGCCGCCAAGACGAACTTCGCCAAGGTCGCCAGTCTGCACTTCTCGGTCGGTGTCAACGGAGTGCTGCCCGGCCTGCCGATGACCAAGCTCGTCGGCAACGCGACCCTCAAACGCGGCGGGCAAGCGAGCGGCAGCGCGGAATTCACCGATCGGTCGTTCTCGTTCACCGTCTCCGGGCAGACCGCGACCACAAAGGACACGAAGGGTCGCGAAACGAACGGCCCCACGCCCTTCACCGTCGACCGGTTCCTCGGCCCGCACGGCGGGTTGATCCGGCTCCTCGACTCGCTCCAGCAGCCGAAAACCGAAATCCGCGAGACGATCCAGCACGTCGACGGCTACCGCGTCGGCGGAACCGTGCCCCAAGCGGTCGCGGCGAACCTGGTGCCGCAGATCCACGACGACGTGAACGTGAAGATCTGGGTGACGGTCGCCGAACCGCACCGGTTCGCACGGATGTGGCTGCAGGTGCCGCCAGCGACGAACCGCGACAGCCCGGTGATGTACGAGGTGCTGTTGACGGACCAGCAGCCTTAGTTCTTCCAGCGCTCGCGGCAAATCGCGCACGGCCCCGCTGGCTCGCGCAAGTCGTAGCGAGCATCATCGCCGCCACGGCTGTCGCGAGCCAGCGCAACCTCAGTTGGCCTTACAGCGCGTGCCGTCCGGAGGCGTGGTGCCGTCGATCAGGTACGCGGTGGCTGCCTTATCGACGCACGCGTTGCCTTGCAGGAACACCGTGTGCTGCGTCCCCTCGAAGGTGAGCAGTGATCCCTTCAGCGCCTTCGCGAGGTTCACGCCCGCCTGGTACGGCGTCGCCGGGTCGTTCGTTGTCGAGATCGTCAGCGTCTTCGGCAGGCCTTCAACGTTCGGTTCGTGCGGCTTCGACGTGTTCGGCACCGGCCAGAACGCACACGCGTCGCGGGCGGAGCTGGGTTGGCGGCCGTCGTCCAGGAAGGGCGCGGCCTTTACGTATTTCTCCTGGCCTTCGAGGATCTGCTTCGGATCGGTGACGCGCGGGTCGTCGACACAGCGGATCGCGACGAAGGCGTCTTGCGTGGTGCCGTAGCTGCCGTCCGGATTGCGCTCGTTGTAGATGTCGGCCAGCTTCTCCAGCGTGGCGCCGCGCTGCAGCTTCAGCTCGTTCAGCCCGGTGTTCAGGTACTCCCAGAGATTCTGCTGGTAGAGGGCCTGTATGGCACCTGTGGTGGCGTCGTCGTACGACAGCTTGCGGCCGTCGCCGACCGGAACCGGGAAGTCGATCAGCCGGCGCGTGAGGTCTTGAAACTGCTTCGTCGCGTCAGCCGGGTTGTTGCCGAGCGCGCAGTCCTGACGCGCCGCGCACCACTTCGCGAACTCGTTGAACGCGCCGCCGAAGCCCTGGCCCTGCGCGACGAGCGAGTCTTCCGGGCTCTGCGTCGGGTCGACAGCGCCGTCGAGGACGAGCGCGCGCACGTTCTTCGGGAAGGTCTCCGCGTACGTGGACCCGATGCGCGTGCCGTACGAGTAACCGAGGTACGTGAGCTTCTGGTCGCCGAGGACGCTTCGCAGCACGTCCATGTCCTTGATGACGTCGCGCGTGCCGACGTGCGCGAGCATGTCGTCGCCGTACTTCGTCCGCTGTGCGCACTTCGCGGCGAAGTCCTTCTGCTCTGTTTCCTGCTTCGTGACGCCCGCGGGAGAACCGTCGGTCTCGCTGTCGTCGGCGCGGTCGGCGTCGCGCTCGGGTCCGGTCAGGCATTGGATCTGCGGTTCGCTCGCGCCGATGCCACGCGGGTCGAAGCCGACGAGGTCGAACCGGTCGCCGAGATCGGACTTCGACACCTGGTCGATCAGGCCCGCCGCGGCGACCATGCCCGAAGCGCCCGGTCCGCCCGGGTTCACCACGAGCGAACCGATTTTCTCGCCCGGATCGCTCGCGCGGTGCCGCAGCACGCCGATGGTGATCGTCTGGCCGTCCGGTTTGTCATAGTTCAACGGAACGGTGAGGCGTCCGCACTCGATCCCCTGCGCCTTGAACGCCGACCGGGCGTCGGCCGAGGTCGCGTAGGGTGCACACGCGGACCAGGACATGCTCTGCCCGTAGAACCGGTCCAGTCCGGCGGGCACCGGGCCCACCGGAGCGTGCGATTCGACCGTCGGCGCGGACGCGGCCTGGTCGGGCTTGGACGTGCACGCCGCGAGCGTGGTCGCGAGCAGGCCGGCAGCCGCGAACACGACTAACGGATGGACTTTCGGGCTGGCGCTGGGATGACGGGACACGGTTTGATCGTGCCATCCGGGCGCGGAACTCGAACGCACCGTCGGCGCGTTGGGCAGTGCGGGTGCGACCGGAGACACATCGACACGAGGAGACCAGGGGTGGCACTGATCAGCCGAGTGGGCAAGCGGCTCCGCCGGATCATCCAGCGGCCGGGCAGCGTCGAGCTGACCCGCTACGAAGCGCTGCTGCCCGCCGTCGAGAAGCTCGAACCGGAGCTGGAGAAACTCGAGAACGCCGAGCTCACCGAGCGCGCGGGCAAGCTGCGGGACTCCATCGGCGGGGCCGCCTCGTTCACCGACAGCCAGCTCATCGAGATCTGCGCGCTCGGCCGCGAGGCCGCCCGCCGCGAGCTCGGCGAACGGGCCTTCGACGTGCAGTTGCTCGGCACCATGGGCCTGCTCACCGGCCACGTCGTGCAGATGGAGACCGGTGAGGGCAAGACGCTCGCCGGCGCGCTGGCCGCCGCCGGGTACGCGCTGCGCGGCCGCCGCGTGCACGTGGTCACGGTCAACGACTACCTCGCCTGCCGCGACGCGGAGTGGATGAGCCCGGTGTACGACCTGCTCGGCGTCACCGTCGGCTGGGTCGAACCGGCGCACTCGAAGGAGGAGCGCAAGGAGGCCTACGGCAAGGAGGTCACCTACGGCGCGGTCGCCGAAATCGGCTTCGACGTGCTGCGCGACCGCCTGGTCACGCACCCCGACGACCTGGTGCAGAAGGCTCCCGAGGTGGCGATCGTCGACGAGGCCGACTCGGTGCTGGTCGACGAGGCGCGCGTGCCGCTGGTCATGGCCGGTTCGATCGACCACAACGACGCCGACGAGGAGGTCGCCAAGATCGTCCGGCGGCTGCGGCTCGGCCTGCACTACGAAACCGACTCCGAGGGCCGCAACGCGTGGCTGACCAGCGCCGGCGCGTCGGTCGTGGAGAAGTCGCTCGGCGGCGTCGACCTGTACGACGAGTCCGGTTCGGACCGGCTCGCCGCGGTGAACGTCGCCCTGCACGCGCACGCCCTGCTCACCCGGGACGTCGACTACCTGGTCCGCGACGGCAAGGTCCAGCTGATCAACGCCGCCCGCGGCCGCGTCGCCGAACTGCAGCGCTGGCCGGACGGCCTCCAGGCCGCGGTCGAGGCGAAGGAGCAGGTCACGGCCACCGACCGGGGCGAAATCCTCGACTCGATCACCGTGCAGGCGCTGCTCGCGCGCTACCCCGAGGTCGCGGGCATGACCGGTACCGCGGTCGCGGTCGCCGAGCAGCTGCGCGAGTTCTACAAGCTCGAGGTCGCGGTCATCCCGCCGAACACCCCGAACGTCCGCGAGGACCTGCAGGACCGCGTCTTCGCCTCGCCGTCGCAGAAACTGCGCGCGATCGAGGAGGAGATCCGCACGGTGCACGAGACCGGGCGGCCGATCCTCGTCGGCACCCAGGACGTCGCCGAGTCCGAGGAGCTGGCGGAGAAGCTGGCGAAGGCCGACCTGCCGTGTGTCGTGCTGAACGCGCGCAACGACGCCGAAGAGGCCGCGATCATCGCCGAGGCGGGCAAGAAGGGTGCGGTCACCGTGTCCACGCAGATGGCGGGCCGCGGTACCGACATCCGGCTCGGCGGCAGCGACGGCGCGTCCCGCGAAGAGGTCGCCGAGCTGGGCGGTCTGCACGTGATCGGCACCGCGCGGTATCCCTCCAGCCGCCTCGACGGGCAGCTGCGCGGCCGGTCCGGACGACAGGGCGACCCGGGCAGCGCGATCTTCTTCGCGAGCCTCAACGACGACCTCGTGCTGTCGAACGCGCCGGACCTGCCGGACGGCATCGACGCGGACACCGATACTGGCGAGATCACCGACCCGGCCGCGCACCGGCAGCTCAACCACGCCCAGCGCGTCGCCGAGGGCGTCGACCTGGAGATCCACCGCAACACCTGGCGCTACACCCGGCTGATCGAGCGGCAGCGCGCTGAGCTGCTGGAACACCGCGACCAGGTGCTGCACACCGGGCTCGCGGCGGAGGAGCTGGAGAAGGCGCAGCCGGAGAAGTTCGCCGAGCTGAAGGAAAAGCTGGACGACGACGACCGGCTCGAGCAGGTGTGCCGCGAGGTCCGGCTGTTCCACCTCGACCAGCTGTGGTCGGACCACCTGGCGTACCTCACCGACGTGCGCGAGAGCATCCACCTGCGCGCGCTGGCCCGCGAGACGCCGCTGGACGAGTTCCACCGCGCGGCGATCCCGGAGTTCCACAAGATCATCGCCGAATCCGCCTCGCGGGCGGCGAAGACGCTCGAGGAAGCCGAGATCACCGACAACGGCCTCGACCTCGAGGACGTCGGCGTGCGGCGGGCGAACACGACGTGGACGTACCTGGTGCACGACAACCCGTTCGACTCGGACTTCGAGCAGACGGTCAAGAAGGTGCGCAGCATGATGCGGATGAAGAAGTCCTGATTCCTTCTTTCGGAGGGCCCCTCGCCGCGGGTGAGGGGCCCTCCGCCGTTCTCTGGCTCACCTCTGCGTAGTTTCTGTCGGTGCGGTGGGACAGAATGGCGGCATGCCGCAACTGCGCATCGCACTGGCCCAGGTCAACACCACCGTCGGCGACATCGACGGGAACACCGCGCTCACCGTCGAGTGGACCCGCAAAGCCGCCGAGGCGGGCGCGCACGTCGTCGTGTTCCCGGAGATGTCCCAGACCGGTTACCCGGTCGAGGACCTCACGCTCCGGCGCACGTTCGCCGACGCGTCCCGGCGCTCGGTGACCGAACTGGCGCGCCGGCTCGACGAGGCGGGCTGCGGCGAGGTGCTCGCGTACGTCGGCTACCTCGACCACGACGAGGTCGGCCCGCGCGACGCCGCGGCGGCGCTCTACCGCGGCGAGGTCGTGGCCCGGCAGTTCAAGCACCACCTGCCCAACTACGGCGTGTTCGACGAGCACCGGTACTTCAAACCGGGCACCGAACTCGAAGTGCTGCGGCTGCACGGCGTCGACATCGGCATGGTGATCTGCGAGGACATCTGGCAGGACGGCGGCCCGATCTCCGCGCTGGGCAAGGCCGGGGTCGACCTGGTGGTCGCGCCGAACGCGTCGCCGTACGAACGGTCGAAGGACGAACAGCGGCTGCCGCTCATCGCCCGCCGCGCAGCCGAAGCGGGCGCGCCGCTGGTGTACACGAACCAGGTCGGTGGACAGGACGATCTGGTTTTCGACGGCGACTCGCTCGTGGTCGGCGCGGACGGGACGCTGCTCGCGCGGGCGCCGCAGTTCGTGGAGCACCTGCTGGTGCTGGACTTGGATCTCCCCACTGCGGACGCATCGGCCACGGGCTCTTTCGACGGCTTGGAGGTCCACCGTCGGGTGCTGACCGATGCGCCGTTGCCCGCGTACGAACCGCTGTCGGCCCGGACAATCAGCGAGCCGCTGTCGGACGAGGCCGAGGTGTGGTCCGCGCTGGTGGTCGGGCTGCGGGACTACGTGCACAAGAACGGCTTCTCGACGGTCACGTTCGGCTTCTCCGGCGGAATCGACTCCGCGGTATGCGCGGCCCTGGCGGCGGACGCACTCGGCGGCGACAACGTGTACGGGGTTTCGATGCCGTCGAAGTACTCGTCCTCGCACTCCCGGGACGACGCTTCGGATTTGGCTGAGCGGATCGGCGCGCACTACCGGGTCGAGCCGATCGGCGAGATGGTCGATGTGTATGTCAACCAGCTGCAGCTGACCGGGCTCGCCGAGGAGAACATCCAGGCGCGGGTGCGCGGGATGCTGCTGATGGCTCTGTCCAATCTGGACGGACACCTGGTGCTGGCGACCGGCAACAAGACCGAACTGGCCGTGGGTTACTCGACCATTTACGGCGACGCGGTCGGAGCGTTCGCGCCGATCAAGGACTTGTTCAAGACACACGTGTGGCAACTGGCGCGGTGGCGGAACGAGGAGGCGGCCAAGCGAGGGGAAACGCCGCCGATCCCGGAAAACTCCATCACGAAGCCGCCGTCGGCGGAGCTGCGGCCGGACCAGAAGGACTCGGACTCGCTGCCGGACTACGAACTGCTGGACGACGTCCTGGACGATTACGTCGAGAACGACCGCGGCTACGCGGATCTGATCGAGGCAGGGTTCGATCCGGAGACGATCGACCGAGTGGTGCGGATGGTCGACCGAGCCGAGTACAAGCGGCGGCAATATCCGCCGGGCACGAAGATCACGTTCAAGGCGTTTGGGCGGGACCGGCGTCTTCCGATGACGAACGGGTGGCGGGAACGGAAGTCCTGAGCGGGGATTTCTGACGCTGGTTGTTGTTCGGACTCGGTTGGCCGGGCTGGCTGGGTTGGCTGGCGCGGTCGGCTGGGCTGGCCGGGCTGGCTGGCGCGGTCGGCTGGACTGGCTGGATTGGCTGGCGCGGTCGGCCGGTCTGGCTGGATTGGCCGGCGCGGTCGGCTGGATTGGCCGGGCTGGCTGGCGCGGTTGGCCGGTCTGGCTGGATTGGCCGGCGCGGTCGGCTGGGCTGGCCGGGCTGGCTGGCGCGGTCGGCTGGACTGGCCGGTCGGCTGGGTTGGCCGGGCGGCCGGGCGGGCCGGGTTGGCCGGCGCGGTCGGCTGGGTGAACTTGGCTGACCGGGATTTCCGGCTCCACGGCCTGGTTTTCGGCCTGGCTCGCTGAAACTCCGATGCCCGTCCGGCTCGCCGGGCGGGATCAGCCGCGTTGCTGAACGCGGCGGCAGGGTCATGTCGTTTTCTCGCCAGTTTCTGTCGGTGCCGGGTCGTACGCTGGCGATATGACGGTTGGGTACACGGTGTTCGACACCCCGATCGGGGCGTGCGGCCTCGCCTGGCGGGACGGTGCGGTGGTCGGAACCGCGCTGCCGGGGAGTACGGCTGAGCGGACTCGCGCGCACCTCGCGAAGCGCTTCCCTGATGCGGTGGAATCGCCGGTGCCGGAGGAACTGCGCGTGGTGGTGGATGACGTCGTCGCGCTGCTGTCGGGGGAGGCACGCGATTTGCGTGCGGCTCCGCTGGATTATCGGGATGTGCCGGAGTTCAACCGGCGGGCGTACGACGTCGCGCGGGCTATTCCGCCGGGGAAGGTGCTGACGTACGGGGACATCGCGCATCAGCTGGGTGCGCCGGGCTCCGCGCAGGCTGTCGGGCAGGCGATGGGGAGCAATCCGTTCCCGATCATCGTGCCGTGCCATCGGGTTTTGGGCGCGGGCAAGAACACTGGCGGCTTTTCGGCACCGGGAGGGGTCGAGACCAAGCGGCGGATGTTGGTGATCGAAGGGGCGTTTCCGGAGGAACCGACTTTGTTCTGACGCATCGGCTGCGGGAATCGGACCGGCCTCGGTGCCAGAACGACTTGGGCGTCGGCGCGCTCGGTCGGGTTCCAGCGGCACCCCCAGTGCCGCTGGACGCCGACCGAGCACGCCCTCAAACCTGCTGAGCCCAACCGAATTAATTGACTGCCCGGCTCCGCTTGCCTCCCCAAGTGCGGTCAGGCCAGATCGCTTGACTTCGCGGTCCCGGGCCCATCGGCGCGCCTCGGCGAGCCGACCTGCCAGCCCGCCGACGAGCGCTCCGGCTCCCCGGGGCAGTCCGGTCCGCTCATCAGCCAAGCCAGCTTCCCGACCGCATCAGCCACTGGGAAAAACCCGACCCGGGTAGCTCAGGCGCTGCTGCCGGAGCGACGACTCACCAAGCCAGCCCCTGGGCGGCCACACCAACTCCCCCGGCCGCCACCTGGCAGGCCTAACCGGCATGGCTCAGGCCCAGCTCGCGAAGCGATCGCCTCGCCGATCGATCAGCTGTCCCGACCGCGTCAGCCACAGGGAAACACGAGCCGCATGGCTCAGGCCCAGCCATCGGGGCGAGCGCCTCGCCGACCGCCCAAGCCAACTCCCCCGATCGCATCTGCCACCGGGAAACCCGACCCGCATCGCCCAACCCCAGCCATCGGAGCGAGCGCCTCGCCGACCGCCCAAGCCAACTCCCCCGACCGCGTCAGCCACCGGGAAACCCGACCCGCATCGCCCAACCCCAGCCATCGGAGCGAGCGCCTCGCCGACCGCCCAAGCCAACTCCCCCGACCGCGTCAGCCACCGGGAAACCCGACCCGCATCGCCCAACCCCA
>NZ_JARACH010000111.1:0-14179 GCF_029087445.1 Amycolatopsis sp. La24 | reverse complement strand
AACATCCGGGGGCTCCACCGCGTTCCCGCCCGGCCCACGCCCGCCCAGCAACTCCGTTACAGCACAACCACAACCAGCCCCGTCAACCCCACCTAACCAGCACCAACAAGATGAAAAATCCCCATTGAGGTTTCTCGGTAGCTGCTTGCGCGGCCTCGCTGCGGCGATGCGCCAGCATCCGGCCGGGTCGCGTGGTCCCGCTGGCGTACGTGAGGGGAACCCTGAGGGAATCTGATTCCCTCAGGGTTCCCCTCACGTACGTTCACCCAGCCCGGCTGGGCTCTCGGCCAGGGGCTGCCTGGCCATGCTGCGGCGGGTCCGGCGCGGCGACGAGGTCCGCGTGAGAGAGAAGCTGCCGGCGCGTCTCCGTGGCCGGTGCTCCCCAGCGCCCTGACCAGCACCGCTACCGCGAACCCACCGCACGCCCAGCCCCCGAGAAAACCTCCCCACCGCATCCAGTGCGTCCCCCGCACCCGAAGCGGCATTCGGGCCGATTGAACCGTTGTGCCTGTGGGTGAGTCGTTGTGGCCCTGCGTGATGGATTTCTCACTCGATGGGCGTCTTCTGGGGCCCTGATCGAGTCGTCCGGGTGGGTGCGGGCTTCCCGGGGTGGCCGGGACCGGTTAGGACGGACTGCAGGAGTTCGCACCACCCCGACCCTGAATCGGAGAATGATCCATGCCGTTTACCGCCGAGGATCTCGCTGAGGTCGCTTTCGGTAACGCCCCGATCGGCCGCCGCGGCTACGCCAAGCAGGAGGTCGACGACTTCGTGCGGCGGATCGCCAAGACGATCGCCGACGAGGACGATCTCACCGCGGCCGAGGTCCACCACGTGCTGTTCTCCAAGCCGTTGATCGGCAAGCGCGGATACGACGAGCGCGAGGTCGACGAGTTTCTCGACCAGGTAGAGACGCAGCTGGCCGACCGGTCCGGACGGCGGGCTCCGCTGATTCCAGGGAGCCGGGACCACACCGAGGCCACCGCGGGACGCGCCGCGTGGCCCGTCGTCACCGAGGCACCGGCGGAGCGGCTGCCCGGCCGATAATCCCCAGATTTTGCCGCGAAGGCCGCTTCGAGGATTCGAAGCGGCCTTCGCGCGTTCAAGCCCGGATCAATCGGCCGCGTTCTTGGCGATCTTGTCCGCGTACTGCACCGCGGTAGCGGCCCGCTTGACCTTGCCGGACGGGGTCTTCGGCAGGCTTCCAGCCGGAAGCACCACGACCGCGAAGGGGCGCATGTCCACGGCGTCCCGGACGCGCGCGGCGATTTCCTTGGCCAGGCGGTTTTCCTCGGCGGCGTCACCGGCCAGTTTGGACTCCACGACCACGGCAAAGCGCTCGCGGCGGCTGCCCGCGTCCAGGCGGACGGCGACCGCGTTGCCTGCCCGGACACCTTCGACCGAACCGGCGGCGCGTTCGATGTCGGTCGGGTACAGGTTGCGGCCGCCCATGATGATGACGTCCTTGCGGCGGCCGCAGATCACGATCTGGCCGTCGACCAGGTAGCCGAGGTCGCCGGTCTTCATCCAGCCGTCCGCGTCCTGGGTGTCCAGCGGACCGTTGACGGTCAGGTAGCCGGGCGTCACGGCCTCGCCGCGCAGGCGGATCTCGCCGACCTGCCGTTCGCCCACCACGGCACCGGATTCGTCCACGATGTCCGCTTCCAGACCGTCCAGCGGGCGGCCGAGCAGGGCGAACGAGCGGACCTCGTCCGTGCCGCGGCGGGGGTCGCCTTCCGGCACCGGCACCGCGCGGTTGTCGGCTTCCAGCGCGTCGGCTTCGACGACGTCGAGCGTGAGCCCGGTGAACAGCGGCGCGAACGAGACCGCCAGCGTCGCCTCCGCCATGCCGTACGCGGGGAACACGCACTCGGGCGGCATCTTGAACCGCTTGCCCGCGTCCACAAAGGTCTCGACGGCCGTCTCGTCGATCGGCTCCGCGCCGTTGAGCGCGATGCGCAGCTTCGACAGGTCGTAGGCGTTGTCGTCCTCGACCCGGGCCATTCGCTTGCCGACGATGGCGTACGCGAAGTTCGGCGCGGCCGTCGTGGTGCCGCCGTACTTGCTGATCAGCTCCGGCCAGATCAGCGGGCCGGTCAAAAACTCGACCGGGGTGATCTTGACCAGTTCGACGCCGAACGTCATCGGCACGGTCAGGAAGCCGACCATGCCCATGTCGTGGAAGGTCGGCAGCCACGACACCATCACGTCGGTGTCGAACTCGAACTCGGCGCGGTCGACCATCGCCTTGACGTTGGTGTACAGGTTGCCGTAGGTGATCCGGACGGCCTTCGGCTCCGCGGTCGATCCGCTGGTGAGCTGCAGCAGCGCGGTGTCGCTCTCGGCCGTCCGCACGATCTCGGCCAGCGGTTCCGCGCCGGCGAGTTCGGAGATCAGCCGGTAGCTGATGCCCTTGCCTTCGAGCACCGGGGCGAGCTGGTCGAACGGTTCGCCCAGCACGACCAGCTCGGCCCCGATCATCTCGAGCACCTTGACCGTGTCCTCGGCCCATTCGGCGAGGTCCGTGCGCGGCGTCGGCTGGTGCAGCATCGTCACGCTGCCGCCGGTGAGCCACACCGCCTGCACGGTCGGCGCGATGAGCACCGGCGCGGCGGCCAGCACCGCCACCGCGCTTCCCGGCTTCAACCCGCCGCTGATCAGCCCGCCCGCGATCCGGCGCGCCTCGTCGTGCACCTGCGCCCAGGTCCGGCGCACCGGCTCCTTGGGCTCGCCGGTCACCATGCCGCGCCGTTGCCCCCGGTCCGCCGCGTTCCCGACGAGTGTGTCCACAAACCGACTCATGTGCGTCAGATTACTGTCCGGTTTTTCCGGCACTGCCCGCGGCGGCGTGAACAGCGGATGTCCGGCGTCAGGCGGGTTGCGGACGCACCCGGTCCAGATAGGCCTGCGGCAGCTCGGCGCGGGTCAGTTTCCGGAATTCCAGCGGTCCGGACGTGTAGGAATCCTCAGCGGTGATCAGGCCGTCCGCGTCGACCGGCCACACGATCAGCTGCCTGCTGACGTACAGGTAGTCCGCGTCCGGATCGGCGGCAGGGAAACCCATCTGCTGTGCGGTCACGCCGGGAAGGAGCATGTGCAGATCGCCCTCGGTGACCAGCGCATGATCGTCAACAACGAGCCGGTCCATCCGGTATTCGAGGTGATTCGCCTTGCTCGCCACGAATGCCGCGTAGTACTCGCGGACGCCGTCGTGGCCCTTCGGTCCGGTGTCGCCGCTGGCACCCCAGAAGTGATACGCGGCGTCCTTGCTGACCGTCGCCATCAGCCGGTCGAGATCGGGTTCCGCTTCGGCCTTCATGTGTTCGAGGACGATGCCGAGCACCTGCCGGTGCCGGGGGTTCGCGGTCGTCTCGAGCCGCTGTTCGAGCATCTGCCAGGTGCGGGTGGGGTCGATCATGGGCGTCCCTCCGGGAAACGCGCGTCGTTGCGCATGCTCGATCGTCGCTGGCGAGCCCCGGCGGGTCAGCCGACGTGCGTCGCCGGATCCGGCCGGTCCGGGCGACGGGCGTCGCCTACCCGACGTCGCCCAGCGTGCGATCCGAGGTCACCAACCGGCGCGCCAGCAGCGCGAACGTCGCTTGGAACCGGTCCATCGCGTCCTCGAGCCGCCAGCCGGTCGCCGCTTCGATCCGGTCCAGGCGAGCGGCGACGGTGCTGTGGTGGAGGTTCAGTTCGGTCGCAGTCCGCCGAAGCGCGCCGAACACGCAGTACGACTCAAGCGCTTCGACGTCGAGCGCGCCGCCGGGGGTGCGGGCGTGGGCTTCGAGCGCCGCGACGCCTGGGGTCGCCGCGAGCCGGGACGGCGGCAGTTCCGCAAGCAGGACAAGGACTCCGAGGGGTCCATACGGCACGGCCCGGCGACCGAACACAGTGGACGATGCGAAGCGCAGCGCGGTGCGGGCTTGCTGCCACGACACGGGTGCGTCGGCCGCCGCTGCTGGTTCGCCGAGGCCGATCCAGACGTCCACGGCCCGGTCCAGTCCGGTCGAGGCGGGATGGCGGGCGGCGAGGTCGTCGTGCAGGTGCCCGGCCAGTTCGCGCGGGGCCGGGCCGCCTTGGGTCAGTGTGAGGGTCAGGCGGCCTAGGCGGTGGTGTTGCAGCCGTCCGGCACCGGCGCGGGCGAGCGCGTCCAGGCCTTTCTCCGGAGCACCGGCGAGGACCAGCGCGACGACGGGCTGATCGAGGTCGTAGCCGAGCAAATGCAGTGCGCGCAAGCGATCCCGGCGTTGTTCGCGGTCCGAGACGGCGATCTCCAGCAGACCGGGTTCGCCGAGCCGGAGCGGCGAGGTGGGCCGGGTCGCGCGCAGCGCGCGGCGGAGTTGGTCGAGCAGGACGACGTCGAGCGGATGCGGCGCTGGCCGGTCGATCTGGACGTCGTCCAGTGACGGGCCGGAAACCGGCGAGCCCGCGCCGTCGAACCACACGCTCTCGCCGTCGATCACGGCACCGACCAGACAGCCCGCGACGAGCGCTGCCGACCGGACCACCGCGTCTGAGGCAAGGCCGCTCAACGCGTCGAAGTGCGCGATCAGCCGCAGCACCGACGTGGTGTCGGCGGGCAGCGTCGACAGCCGCGGAACGTCGTCGTCCATCCGCCGATTGTCACTCGGCGAGTTCGGACGTCTCCAGCCACCGCGCTTCGACGTCGTCCTTCTCCGCCAGGACGGCCTTCAGGTCGGTGTTCAGCTCGATCAGCTTCTCCGGGTCGGTGGCCGCCTCCGCCAATGCGGCGTGCAGCTTCTCTTCCCGCTTCGCGAGCTGATCCAGCTTCCGCTCCAACCGGCCCAATTCCTTTTGCGCCGCGCGGGTTTCCGCCGCACTGCGCTTGGCCTCGGTCTTCTCCGCCGGAGGTGCCTCGCGACGCGGCGCGGCCTCCTTCGCGCGGGCGCGGCGCTGCAGATACTCCTCGATGCCGCCCGGCAGGTGAGTGACCTTGCCGTCGCCGAGAAGCGCGTACGTGGCGTCGCAGACGCGCTCGACCAGGTACCGGTCGTGCGAGACCACCACCATCGTGCCCGGCCAGCCGTCGAGCAGGTCTTCGAGCTGTTGCAGGGTGTCGATGTCCAGGTCGTTCGTCGGCTCGTCCAGCAGCAGCACGTTCGGCTCGGCCATCAGCAACCGGCACAGCTGCAGCCGGCGGCGTTCGCCACCGGACAGGTCGCCGACCGGCGTCCACTGCCGAGCCGCCGGGAAGCCGAGCTTCTCGCCAAGCTGCGACGCGGTCATCTCCTGCTTGCCGAACACGACGCGGCCGGAGATCTGCTCGATCGCTTGCAGCACGCGAAGATCGGCGGGCAGGTCGTCGAGTTCCTGGCGCAGGTGGGCGAGCGCGACCGTCTTGCCCTGCACCCGCCGTCCGGTCGGCGATGCGACGTCGCCGCCCAGCAGCTTCAGCAGCGTGGTCTTGCCGGAGCCGTTCACGCCGACGAGACCGATCCGGTCGCCAGGGCCGATCCGCCACGTGACGTGGTCGAGCAAGGTCCGGTCGCCGACCCGCAGCGACGCGTCTTCCAGCTCCAGCACCGTCTTGCCGAGCCGGCGTTTCGCGAACGCCATCAGCTCCACCGAATCGCGCGGCGGCGGCACGTCGGCGATCAGCGCCTCGGCGGCTTCGACGCGGTACCGCGGCTTCGAGGAACGCGCCTGCGGTCCGCGGCGCAGCCACGCCAATTCCTTGCGCGCCAGGTTCTGCCGCTTCTCCTCCGCGGTCGCGGCGAGGCGGGCGCGTTCGGCGCGCGCGAAAATCCAGTCGGCGTAACCGCCTTCGTACTGCTCGACCCGGCCGTTCGCGACCTCCCAGGTGAGGCTCGCGACGGTGTCGAGGAACCACCGGTCGTGCGTCACGACCACGACCGCGATCCGGCGGCCCAGCAGATGGTCGGCGAGCCAGCGCACGCCTTCGACGTCAAGGTGGTTGGTGGGCTCGTCGAGCACCACGAGGTCCAGTTCGCCGGTCAGCGCGGCGGCCAGCGCGACGCGACGGCGTTCGCCGCCGGACAGGTTCGCGGTCGGGGTCTCGAGGCCGATCGCGGTGATGCCCAGACCGTCCACAATAGACCGGACGCGCGCGTCGGCGGCCCATTCGTGCTCGGCCCCGTAGCGCTGCAGCACCACGTCGCCGACCGTGCTGCCCGCGGGCAGTTCGGTGCGCTGGGTGACCACCGCCATCCGCAGGTCGCGCACCTGGCTCACCCGGCCGGAATCCGGCTCGCTCAGTCCGGAAAGGACTTCGAGCAGCGTCGTCTTGCCGCCGCCGTTGAGCCCGACGACGCCGATGCGCTGCCCCTCGGCGACGCCGAGGGAAACGTTGTCCAGCAACGGCTTCACGCCGTAGGACTTGCTCACCGATTCCAGGTTGACCAGGTTGGCCATCCGGATCCTTTCCACTGTGGACTGTTGATTCGAGCTTTCAGGCGTGCACGCGCGGCGGCGCGTTGCGCGGGGCGTCGTCGCCGCCGACCACCCGGGCCCCTGGCACCGGGCCGTGCGCGACCCGCACGGTCCGGCACACTCCCGCGCCGGACAGCTCAGCGGCCACCTCGACCGCGGTTTCCGCGTCGGAGCACAGGAACGCGCACGTCGGCCCGGAGCCGGACACGCATCCGGCGAGCGCGCCCGCGTTCACCCCGGCGCGCAGCGTGCGGCGCAGGCCGGGCCGCAGCGACACCGCGGCCGCCTGCAAGTCGTTGCCGAGCAACAGAGCTAGTTGGCGAGGATCACCCGACGCGAGCGCCTCCACGACCGGCGTGTGCGACCCGATCCGCGGTGGTTTGCCGTCGGCGCGCAGCCGGTCGAGTTCGCCGAACACCTTGGGCGTGGACAGGCCTTCCTCGTCGAAGGCGAGCACCCAGTGGAACGTGTGGCGCGCGAGCACCGGAACGAGCTGCTCGCCGCGGCCGGTGCCGAGCGCAGTGCCGCCGTACAGCGCGAAGGGCACGTCGCTGCCCAGCCGGCCGGCGATGGTGGCCAGCTCGTCGCGGGTGATGTCGAGCTTCCAGAGCGACGAGAGCCCGACCAGCGCCGCCGCCGCGTCCGCGCTCCCGCCCGCCATGCCGCCGGCGACCGGAATGCCCTTGCGCAGCACGATTCGCACCTTCGGCTCATCCGCGTCCGGCCGTCCGGCGTAGGAGGCCAGCTCGCGTGCCGCGCGCCAGGCGAGGTTGGCGCCGTCGGTGGGCACGGTGCGCTCCCCCTCGCCGTACACCTCGAGCCCTGGCTCGTCGGTGGCGGCGACGGTCACCTCGTCGGTGAGCGAAAGCGCCTGGAAGACGGTGACCAGCTCGTGGAACCCGTCCGCCCGCAGGTCGCCGACGGCCAGGTGCAGGTTGACCTTGGCCGGGACCCGGACGGTGACTGGTGGTGGTACGACGGCGAGCACCCGTCCAGCCTACGTGGCTGGCGCTGACCAGGTGTCGCCAGGAGAAAACGTCGGCACGGAAGTTCCCCCAACCGTCGCTCCGGAGTGGCCATCCGGACTAATTTGGAACTACTTTGGAACTATGCGCGCGCCGGAAGTCAACCTGTCCGAGCTGTCCCTGCATCCGCGCCGGGTCACCGACCGGCTCGAAGGTTCGCCGACCCGTTCGGTCCGGATTCGCCGACGGGAGAAGGACAAACCCGATCTGCTGCTCGTGACCGCCGAACGCGCCGAACAGGCGGCGGCCGGGTTTTCGGCGACCGTCACGATCCTCGCGGAGCTGATGCGCCGCAGCGCCGAGACCGCTGCGCTCGCCGCCGAGGCCCTGCCCGCCGCGTTCCCGTGGGCGCGGTACCTGTCCGCGGAAGAGGTACGGACATTCGTCGGCGAACTGGCCGAAACCCTGGAGCGAGCCGAATCCCTCGGCAACCCGGTGCCGTTCGCCGCCCTCGTGGCGAGGTGGAAACAGACCGCCGAGGCGCACGCGGATCCGGAGCTGGCGGAGATCCTGCGCCGGAGCGACCACAATGGACAGACTTCAGGACACTTGTCCTGAAACTTTGACCCGGCGACCTGATTCCTGGGGCGACGCGTCCCGCGAACGCGACGAGGGCCGCCCCAATCAAATGGGACGGCCCTCGGAAAACCGCTCAGTTAAAAGGAAATCAGGCGGCGACGACGCTCTGCGGACCGCGAGCCGGCTGGCTCACGTGCGCGCCCCGGTCGGAGATCCAGGACAGCGCGGCGTCGGCCCGCTCGCCGCGGACGCCGAGGCGGAACCGGGCGATCGGAGTGTCCCCGATGCGGGTGAGGCCGCCGCCGATGGTGGCGAGCTCCACGTCGAACCGGCTGGCCGCCTCGGGCAGCAAGGCGCCCACCGAAGCGAAACCGATCAGCACGACGTCGACCGCGCGGTCGTACTTCGCGGACTGGGCGCGCGAGGTCTCGACCGACGGCAGCACCGCCTGCGCGGTCCAGCTGTCCGGCGTCGAGATGAGGTCGAGCACCGTGCCGCGCTCGACGATCGCGCCGTTGTCGAGCACCGCGACGTCGTCGCAGACCCGGCGGACGACGTCCGCGTCCGGCGTGGTGACGACGACCGTCACGCCCAGCTCGGCCCGCGCGCGGTCGAGCACGGCGAGCACCGCGCCCGCGTCCTCGGCCGCGACCCCGGCGGTCGGGTCGTCCGCGAGCAGCACGGCCGGTCCGGCGGCGAGCGCCCTGGCGACCGCGACCCGGCGGAGCTGGCCGTCGGTGAGTTCTTCCGGCTTCTGCCCGGCGCGGGCGGTGAGGCCGACCAGGTCGAGCAGCGAGCCGACCCGGCTGCGCCGCTGCGGGCCGTCGACGCCGAGCTGCTCCAGCGGGCTGGCGATGTTGCCCGCGATGGTGCGCTCGGCGATCAGCTCCGGCTTGGTCCCGACGACACCCAGCTGGCGGCGGATCTCCCGCAGCCGCTTGCCGTCGAGCGTCGCGGTGTTGAGGCCGTCGAGCCGCACGACGCCGCGGTCGGGGCGCTCCTGCAGCGCGATGCAACGGGCGAGGGTCGACTTGCCGGAACCGGACGGACCCACGACCCCGAACAGCGAACCGGCTTGCACGTCGACACTCACGTCGCGCAGCGCGGCGACCCGATTTCCGTGGAAGGGAAAGGACTTGGACACGTTTTCGACAGTGATCACGAAAGGGCTCCAGGCAAACGAGGCGCGGCGCCGATTCCGGGCGCGCCAGGCGTCATCGAATTACCGTCCACTGTGGACGGCGCAAGAAACTGCGGAAAAAACGATCAGGCGATGACCATGGAGCGTTGACACGCACATACCGAGCGGCGACCTTCGTCGACTACGCGCCGGCGGGTCAGCAGGAGCGGGCGGGTGACCCTCTTCATCGAAAACAGCCTCCATCGGTCCTGGCGGTAGCACCTGCCCTGCGGAGGGTGGTTGCTGCGACTTCGGCGAGCCAGGTCTCTCAGTCGCTCGGGATGGACGCTTTCGAGTAAAGCCGATCCCATTGGCTGAACGCAAGCGCGTTGGTGCAGATCACACGTCTGGTGGTGCCCGCATACCGGAACACCGCGTCCAAAAACCGGAAGCCCGGAACCTCGGCCGCCGAACAGTGCCTCGACCTGCGAAACGCTCGTCACGGGCGCCGGCGGCGAACGGGTTCGTTCCACTGTGGACGATCAAGGATCTTTGTGGAACAAGAGTTTTCTCGTTGTCAAGGGGCGATGGTTCGCGAGCCTCGACGCGCGGTGCACCGGGGTCTCGACCGAGCCGAGATAGGTCAGCGAAGCGAAGCACCTCGGGTCAGCCCCGCGGAACAATCCCAGGCGTGGAGCAGGCCGACTCCCCCGAATGCCGAGCTGCTCGTCACAGGTGGAGGGCTGTTTCAGCCGTGCTCGCGTGATCACCAAGCGTAGCCAGGCAGCAGGGGATGACCCACAATCAGCGACGACACAAGATCATCGAAGAACGCAGCGAAACCAGGGAATACCTGCTCCGACGCCGCCGTTGGAAGTCGCAAGGCGAGCACCCTGGGGGAGGTGGGTCACATTCCGGCAGCCGCGATCCGCGCGAAAGCGTGCACGTCCAACTGCTCCCCGCGCGTCTTCGGGTCGATTCCAGCCTCAGCGAGCAACTCGCCAGCCCGCTCGGCAGAACCAGCCCATCCGGCCAGCGCGGCCCGCAATGTCTTGCGCCGCTGGGAGAACGCCGCGTCGACCACCGCGAACAGCCGTGCCCGATCCACTCCGGAAACCGGGTCGGTCCGGGTGAACGAGACCAGAGCGGAATCGACGTTCGGCACCGGCCAGAACACCGCGCGCGGCACGGCGGCCACCTTGCGCGCGGGCCCGTACCAAGCGAGCTTCACGCTCGGCACGCCGTAAGTGCGGCTGCCCGGCCCGGCCGCCATCCGGTCGGCGACCTCGGTCTGGACCATGACGAGCCCGCTGCGCAGCGACGGCAGCTCGGCCAGCAGATGCAGCACCACCGGCACCGCGACGTTGTACGGCAGGTTCGCAATGATCGACACCGGCTCAACGGGCAGATCAGCCGCCCGCACCCGCAGCGCGTCGGCGCCGACGACGGTCAGCCGGTCCGCGGCCTCAGGCGCGCGCTCGGCCACTGTGCGCGGCAGGCGGGCGGCCAGCACCGGATCGATCTCCACAGCGACGACCTGAGCGCCCGCGGCCAGCAGGCCCAGCGTCAGCGAGCCGAGACCGGGCCCGACCTCCAGGACGACGTCCCCTGGCTGCACGCCGCCGAGTTCGACGATGCGGCGGACCGTGTTGGGGTCGTGCACGAAGTTCTGCCCGAGTTTCTTCGTGGGCCGGACGTCGAGTTCGTCGGCCAGCCCGCGGATTTCGGCAGGCCCCAGCAGTTCCACCACCGGACGAGCCTACCCAGCGGCGGCGCGGCGGACGAAAACAGGCGGCCGGGAGCGCGAGGCTCCCGGCCGCCTGCCGGAAAATCAGAGCGTGGCTCAGGCCTTGTAGCCGCAGCCCCAGGCGCTGTAGCCGCCGCGGGCGTCGCGCACCTTCTCGGCGATCGCGATCTGCTGCTCGCGGGTCGCCTTGTCGGCAGTGGGGGCGTACTGCTGGCCGCCGTAGGCGTTCCAGGTCTGCCGGTCGAACTGCAGGCCGCCGTAGTAGCCGTTGCCGGTGTTGATCGACCAGTTGCCGCCCGACTCGCACTGCGCGATGCGGTCCCACGCGCCGGTGTCGCCGATGGCCGGGGCCGGCGGCTTCTTGGTGCCGACCTTGATGATCTTGGCCTTGGCCTCGACGAGGACCTTCTCCGAGACGTGCTCGCGCGCGATCTCTTCGCCGTTTTTCTTCGTGACCTTGTAGGTCACCAGCTTCTTGCCCGGCGTGCCCGGGTCCTCGACGCTCTGCTGGCCCTGCAGCTGCGTCGGGTCGTCGACCTTCTGCACCTCGGGGTCGATGGTCTCTTCCTGGTTGACCATCGACACGCCCATGCGGCTGACGTGGACCTCGGCGCCGTTCTTCAGGCTGACGTCGAGACCGCCCTCGATCGCGTCGTCCGGGCCGAGGTTCAGCTTGAGGTCGGAGGCGAGCTCCTTGGTGGTCACCGCGGTGGTGTCCACCTTGCGCGGCGCGTTGGTGCCGTCGAAAAGCGTGATGTGCTTGAGGGTCTTGACCTGGACGGTCGAGCCCTCCAGCGGCAGTTCGCCGGACGACGGCATCGACGTCCACGCGCCCTGGGAAAGCATGCTGCCCATGCCGAGCTGGTTCATGGCCTCGCCGAGCGTGGTCGCGCGGACCCACGAGGGCCGGGACACGCCGTCCACGACGAGGTTCAGCTGACGGCCGCGCTCGAGCTTGATGACGCCGCCGTCGCCGACCGCCGCCTGCGGCGAGGGCGAAAGCGCGTCGTGCTCGCCGACCGAGAGGCCCGCGTCCTTGAGCACGTCGCCGACGGTGCCGCCGAAGCTGTGCACGGTCTGCTGGTGGCCGTCGACGTCGACGGTGATGCTCTTGTTCATCGCGAGCGCCGCCGCGCCGCCACCGCCGACGGTGACCAGCAGCGAGAGCACGGCGCCCTTGAGGAAGCGGCGCTTCCAGGTCTTGGTCGCCTCGCGCAGCCCTTCCTCGACCGCGGCCTTCTTGGCCTGCGGCGAGGCGGTGCGGTCCTGCTCGACCTCGTCCGGGAGGACGAGCGGCGGAAGCATCGTGGTTTCCGCGTTGATGAGGCGGATCAGCTCGTCGACGTCGACGTCGATTTCCGACATCAGCAGGTCGGCGTCCGGGCCCAGCGCGGCGAGCACGTCCTGCTCGGTCACGCGGAGCTCGTCGGAGAAGTCAAGCTGCCCGTAGGCGGTGTCCTCGAGCTCGCGGTCGAGCACGGCCACCGAGGACTCGGAGGAGGAGAAATACGCCGAACCCGCGTCAAGACGCGAGTCATCCTGCCGACTACCAGTCACCGGGTCGTTCCCTTTCCCAAGACATCGCGCGTACCTCGCGCGTCGTCCTTCGTTCGCGACGCACCCTCGGGCGCGCCTCTCAAGTCCGACACCCCCAGCCAGCGCCATCGTCACGGTCCCAGGTCGTACCAACCCCGGTTCCGCTTCCCCGACGTGCACTGACGTGACTGGTGGGCGTATCAGCCGGTTCCGCTGCGCGGTACCGACCGGCACGATCACGGGACAGTAACGGGTGTCGGCAGGTTGCGCAAACACCCCCCGGAGTGTCGTGACTTGCGTCACTCATCAGGTGGACGAATGCGCGGTCTCGAATGTCGCAATCCGTGCAACCCGTTGTGACACTACGGAATCACACAGGCAGTCGGTATGCGCGTTCGGCAGTGGTCCGGACCGCTTCGGCCACCTCGTGGACCGCTTCGCCGCGCAGCTGAGCGAGGAAGCGAACGGTGTAGGCGGTGCAATACGGCTCGTTCGGCCGCCCACGGTAGGGATGAGGCGTCAGAAACGGCGCGTCAGTCTCCGCGAGGAACTGCCCACGCGGCACAAGACGCGCGGCCTCGTGCAGCCCGCGCGCGTTCTTAAAGGTGACCGTGCCGGCGAAGGACAGGATGTAGCCCTTGTCGACACAGCGGCGCGCGATGTGCTCGTCGCCGGAGAAGCAGTGGAAGACGACCGTCTCGGGCGCACCTTCCTCGTCGAGGATGCGAAGCACGTCCTCGTGCGCGTCGCGGTCGTGGATCATCAGCGCCTTGCCAAGCCGCTTCGCAAGGTCGATGTGCCAGCGAAACGCAGCCTGCTGCGCATCGTGCGGCGAGTAGTCCCAGTAGTAATCAAGCCCCGTCTCACCGACCGCGACCACCCGTTCCCCGCGCGCCAGACGCTCCACTTCGGACTGTTCTTCAGGCCCGAATTCCTTGGTACGCGTGGGATGAATCGCCACCGCAGCGAACACCCGCGAGTCCCAGGTGGACGCTTCGGAAGCCCAGCGAGCAGCCGCGAGATCATCCGCGACAGTGACAACACGCGCAACGCCAGCCCGCTCGGCACGGTCGACCATCGCGGCGACATCAGCCGCAGTCTCGGCCCCGCACGCGTCGAGATGAGTGTGCGCGTCAACCACCGTCACCGGCAGCCGATCAGGAATCGGAGGAAGTTCGCGCTTTTCGGCACCCATGCTTCCAAGCTACTGCGCCCTCGCCTCGCGAATGCCGTGAGGGGAACCCTCACGTACCCAGATTCCCCCAGGGTTCCCCTCACGACCCACGACGGCCGTGAGGGACCCCTTCACGGACTTAGATTCCCTCAAGGAGCCCTTCACGGACTCGCCCCGCCAGCCACCGCAGCCGTCGGCCGGATGCCGTCCCCAATGTGGCATTGGGTGCATCCCACGCACCGAACGCCACATTGGGTGCATCTGACGCACCCAATGCCACATTGGGGCGCTAGCCGCAGCCATCAACCACACCGCACCGATGCACCCACGCATCGAAGGACCCAGCCGCAGCACCCAACCATCGAGACACCCCGCCGCACCCGGTGCACCCAACGATCAAGACACCCCGCCGCAGCCGATACACCCAACCATCACGGCACCCAACCGCAGCCGATGCACCCAACCATCAAGACACCCAACCGCAGCCGATGCACCCAACGAGCGAGGCACCCAGCCCTCCCCCAACCCCGATACGAAGCGCATCTGCGGTTCGGGGGTGCTTGTCAAGGCATCTTTCCCGCCTTGACAAGCACCCCCGAACCGTCAGCACAATCAAGCTTCGGGGTGCCCCACGCAACCACCACGGC
>NZ_JARACH010000110.1:0-14939 GCF_029087445.1 Amycolatopsis sp. La24 | reverse complement strand
GCGTGGGGCACCCCGAAGCTTGATTGTGCTGACGGTCTGGGGGTGCTTGTCAAGGCGGGAAAGATGCCTTGACAAGCACCCCCAGACCGCAGGGAGGCTTCGTATCGGGGTGCGGGGGAGGGGCTGGGTGCCTCGCTCGTTGGGTGCATCGGTTGCGGGGGGTGGGGCTGGGTGCCTCGATCGTGGGTGCATCGGCCGCGGGTTGCTTCGTGGGATGGGGCTTCGCGGCTCTCGAGAGTTGGCGAATCTTCGGCGAGTTGCGGCTCAACCTGCGCCGCGCCACCATTCGGCTCTGGGCGTTGCTCGTGCTCGTTCACTAGCCTGATCAGGGCAAACCAGGATGAAGGCTCCCCAATGTGGCATTGGGTGCGTGCGATGCACCCAATGTGGCGTTCGGTGCGTGTGACGCACCCAATGCCGCATTGGGGCGCATCGCTGCGGCGGCGCGGGCGGGCGAGTGCGGCGGTGGTCCGTGAAGGAGCCCCTCACGACCAGAGCGGATCAGTTTTGCCTCGCGGCGCCGGCTTTCCACTCGTCTTCCAACATGGCGTAGACCAGCTCGTCGGTCCATTCGCCCTTGACGATCTCGTTTTCCCGCAGGCGTGCTTCCTGGCGCATGCCCAGCCGTTCCATCAAGGTCGCCGACGCGGTGTTGCGGCCGTCGCAGCGGCCGATGATGCGGTGCAGGCCCAGGTCTTCGAAGCCGAGGCGCAGGACCTCGCGCGTTGCCTCCAGGGCCAGGCCTTTTCCGTGGTGGTCGGGGTGGAAGACGAAGCCGATCTCGCCCTGGCGGTGTTCGGCGCTGAGGTATTCGAGGTTGAGGTCGCCGATGAGCTGCCCGGTTTCGGCGAGTTCCACGGCGACGGCGAGGAACTGGCCTTCCTCCGACAGCGTCGCGCTGTGCACGCGCTTCGCCAGCGCGGCGGCGGATTCCGCACGGCTGCGCGGTCCCCAGTACAGGTAGCGGACGACGTCCGCGCGGGACTGGAACGAGTTCAGGGCATCGAGATCATCGTCCCGGAACGGGCGGAGGAGCAGGCGTTCGGTGCTGATCGGATAGTCCGGCCTGAGCATCCTCCCAGCCTAGCGACTTCCGCGTGCCCGCAGGAACCGCCGCGGTGATCGCCTGGCGCGGAAAAAACACGCGCGGAGCCGCGTGCGGACATGGAAATTCCCGGGGCGTCTCCTGGACGCCGTCAGCGTCCAGGCTCGAGCCGGACCGGTGCTCGAGAACCCCGGGAACCCGGTGACTGCCTGGTATTCGTCAGCAGGCAGCACGTGAAGCAGGCGATGAGCCGAAGGTGGCTCTTGTTGCATCGCTGCTCAAAGTCCCTACACGTGCCATCCGCTAGCGGACAGCCACCTCACGAGTCCTGTGTGAATACAACTTAGGACCACCTCCTCTCTCGTGTACTGCCACGCTAACCGCGAACCTCTAGGTACGGCAACATCATTTGCGCGGCGGTCCATCGGCCGGGACGGGGCCGGGCTGGCAGCGCGGGCAGCACCAGGTCGGACGCTGGTACTGGCCGTCGCCCTGCTGGCGCACCAGCAGCGGGCCGCCGCAGCGGAAGCAGCCCTGGCGGGTGCGTTCGTAGACCCAGGTGCGGCGGCCGCGGCGGAGGTCGCCGGTGGTGGCCTGTTCGTGCCGCCAGGCGTTGGCTACCAGCAGCTTCCGGGCGAGCGCCACGGCTCGTGCGGGGTCCACTTCGGACACTGGGGTCCACGGGGAAACCCCTAGCAGGAAAGAGATCTCGCACTTGTAGAGGTTGCCGACGCCGGTCATGATGCGCTGGTCGAGCAGTGCGTCGCCGAGTTCGCGGTCCGGTTTCGCGGCGAGGTTGGCGGCGGCCAGCGCGGCGTGCTCGTCCGTCCACTGTGGATCGAGCAGGTCCGGGCCGAGGTGGTCGACGAGAGTGTGTTCCTCGGCGGTGGGCAGCAGTTTCAGGTCGTGCAACCGGAAACCGATCGCCTGGACGTCCTCGGTCATCAGCACGACGCGAGCGTGATGGGCGGGCATCGGCCACTTCGCGCCGGCGGGCTGGATTTTCCACGAGCCGTCCATGCGCAGGTGGCTGTGCAGCGTCAGGTCGCCGGAGAAGCGTGTGAAGAGATGCTTCCCGACGGTGCCGACGCCGTGGACCTCCCGGCCCGCGAGGTCCACAGTGGCCAGTTCAGGGTGCCGGAACTGCCCGCGCACCAACGTTTTCCCGGCGAGCGCGCGGTCGAGCAGTTTTCCGGCCAGGAATACGGTGTCGCCCTCGGGCACGGTTCAGCCCGCGGTTTCCGACACTTCCGCCTGCACCGCTTCCTCCTCGGCGCGCACGCGGTGCCGTCCGGCGCGGTTGGAGCGCAGGATCTTGGCGAGGACCATGTTGAAGGTCAGCGCGATCTCTTGTGCGCCAGGGGAATGCCATTCGTGGATCGGGCTGCACGCGCCCTGGGCCTGCTGCACCGCGAGCCGGTCGGGGATCGCGGTCGGCATCACCAGCGAACCGAAGTTCTCGCGCAGCTCCGAGACCCGGAACTGGTGCTCGTACGACCGCACGCGCAGCTTGTTCACCAGCACGCCGATCGGTCGCAGCGACGGATTGCTGTCCTCGCGGATCCGTTCGATCGCCTCGAGCGCGCGCTGCGCACCGGCGACGGCATACATTGTGGGTTCAGTCACAATGAGCGCGCTGTCGGCCGCGACGAGCGCCGATTTGGTGAGCCGGCCGAGCGACGGCGGGCAGTCGATGATCGCCAGCTCGTACGGGTCCTCGCGCAGCGGGTGCTGATGCAGCTCGTCGAGCGCGCGGGAGAGGTTTTCCAGGCGGCGGCCGTCGGAGTCGGGTTCGTTGAGCGACTCCAGCTCCTCGGCGCCGACCAGCACGTCGATGTCCTCGCTCCAGACGCTGGGCGCGATCGCGCGTTCGAGGACGGCCCGCGCGGGCGTCTCGAGCACGTCGGCGAGCGTCGCGTCGGTGAACGGCGGGTCGAGCGAGGTGGTGGCGTTGCCCTGCGGGTCGAGGTCGGCTACGAGCGTGCGGGTTCCCCTACGCAGCGCGGCCGACGCGATACCGAGCGCGACCGTCGTTTTGCCGACACCACCCTTGAGGCTGAGAACGGCGACCGTGTGCACTCGACACAGCCTACGGGCCGTGCGCCGGGGCGGTAGCCCGGAAGGTGGCGAACGCCGCTGCGGCGCCACGCGGGTCACGGCAAGTGACCGGCGGCCATTACCCTGTCGGCCATGAAGACCGACACCGTGGCCGCCCGGGGTTCGGGCGCTGTTCGCCGGGCGCTCGAGGCCGAACTGCGGGCCGCCCGCGCCCGCGGCGTGGAGCAGCCGGTCGTCGTCGACGTGGGCGGCGGGAGCGGCGGCTGGGCGGTGCCGTTCGCCTCGGCCGGATGCCTGGTCACCGTGGTCGAACCGAACCCGAACGCGCTCGCGACGCTGCGCCGCCGCGCCGAGGAGGAGGGCGTCTCCGGTCGGATCACGGTGATCGCGGACGACTCCGACGCGCTCGCCGCGCACGTCCAGGCCGGATCGGCGGACCTGGTGCTGGCGCACGGCCTGCTGGAGGTCGTGGACGACCCGCGCGCCGTGCTCGACGCGCTCGCCGCCGCTGTGTCGCCGGGCGGCGCCGTGTCGGTGCTGGTGGCCAACCGCAACGCGGCCGTGCTGCATCGCGCGCTGGCCGGGCGGATCTCCGAGGCGCAGCAGCTGATGGAAGGCCCGGACGGCATCGTCGCGGGGGACACCGTACTGCGCCGGTACGACAGCGCCGGGCTGACCGATTCGCTCGTGGCGGCCGGCCTTGAGGTCACGCTGCTGCAGGGCGACCGGGTGATCTCGGACGTCGTGCCGGGCGAGGTCCGCGAGGACGAGCTGGCCGAGTTCGAGCTGAGCGCCTCGGCGTTGCCCGCGCTGCGCGACGTCGCGGGCCGCTTGCACGCCATCGCCCGGCGGGGCTGATCCGCTCCGCTCTGCCGCGGTAGCCGTCCCGGACCACCCGTAAGCGTGGTCGCCGGTGCTCGCGCGCCGGGAATTGTCGGTGGCGGAAGGTAGCGTCCGGAGGCGTGGGGAGAAACGCCGAACTGCCGAGCGGGATGGCCCGCTACCGCGTCACCACGGGCGCGACCGAGCTGCCGGACGACACCGGCTGCTCGATTCTGCACGTGGACATGGACGCCTTCTTCGTGTCGTGCGAACTGCGCACCCGGCCGGAGCTGGCGGACCAGCCGGTCGTCGTGTCCGGCGGCGGCCCGCGCTCGGTCGTCGCCGCGGCGAGCTACCCGGCGCGGCGCTTCGGAGTGCGCTCGGCCATGCCGTTCGCCACCGCCAAACGGCTGTGCCCGCAGCTGGTCTGCATCCAGCCGACGCCCGGGCTGTACGGCGAGGTGTCGCGCGGCGTCATGGGGATTTTCCGGCAGCTGACGCCGCTGGTGGAGCCGCTGAGCCTGGACGAGGCGTTCCTGGACGTAGGAGGCGCACTGCGGCGGCTGGGGACCACTCCGGGTGCGCTGGGGGCGCGGATTCGGGAACGGGTGGAGGCCGAGCACGGGATCACGTGCTCGGTCGGGGTCGCGAAGGTCAAATTCGTGGCGAAACTGGCTTCGGGGATGGCCAAACCAGACGGGATGGTGATCGTCCCCGCGGCCGAGACGCTGGAGTTCCTGCACCCGCTGCCGGTGTCGGCGCTGTGGGGCGTCGGCAAGCGGACGGAAGAACAGCTGCGCCAGCACGGCTGGCACACGATCGCGGACATCGCCGCCACCCCGCCCGCCCGGCTGCGGCGCGCGGCGGGCCGAGCGGTCGGGGATCACCTGTGGGCGTTGGCGAACGGCCACGACGACCGAGCGGTGGAACCGGAGTCGGCGGAGAAGTCGATCGGAGCCGAGCACACCTTCGACGTCGACGTCCTGAACCGCGGCGAGCTGAGCCTGGAGTTGCTGCGCCTGTCCGAACGAGTCGGGGCGACGCTCCGATCGCGCGCGCTGCGCGGGAGGACGGTGTCGATCAAGGTGCGGTTCGCCGATTTCCGCACGATCACCCGAGCGCGCACCGTGCTTTCCCCGACGGACGTGGCCCGCGACATCCACCGCACGGCAGTCGAGCTGCTGACCGAACACGCACCGACGGGAGCGGTCCGGCTGATCGGAGTGCGAGTGGAAGGCCTGGACACCGGCGACGGAGGCGAGCAACTGTCGTTCGCGAACGACGAACCTCGATGGCGGGACGCGGAGGTGGCTGCGGACGTCGCAAGACTGAAATTCGGCTCGGCGGCTATCCGGCCTGCTTCGCTGCTTTCTCCCCGGGAGGAGTGAGGGCGGCGAGTGCGGGAGTGAGGGTGGGGGAGGTGGCGGGCCCGGCTGGCCTGTTCGGATGGAAGCCCGAGAGTTGCTCCCTCGCCGGTGAACGCTCCGCGGTGGTGTTGCGGGGTGGAGAGCGGAGCTGGCCTGTCCGGCGGGTACGCCGAGCTTTGCGTCCCGCAGAAAGCCGCGCCCGTCAACGCCCTGCAGCAACGCGGCGGAACCCGTTTCCGCTCACCCGCACAGCACCCGTCCTCGCCTTCGTCGAAAGCCCGCCCCGCTGCCTGGAACGGTGTCCCGGGCAATACCGCCTTCGGGGCCGGGAGCTGATCGCGCGCTGGGAGGTCTCGGCACCGCTGGGAAGCCCAGGCGACTGCTGGGCGTGTGGCCGTCGCCGTTCTGGCACCGCAGACGTTCGGACGGCAGCGGCGGGCACGCCCGCACGCGTCCGAGCGCAGGCTTCTCTGTCCGGCCGGGCCGTCTAGCCGGATTCATCCGCCTCGACGGATTCGTGGGCGATTCACCGGAATGACCGCCCAATCGACAATCGATGCCCGGTTCGAGGCGGTCGAGCAAGGCCCGGAACAGGGTTCCGTCAGTCGCGCTGAGTTAGCGGGAGCCGGGCTGTTCGAGCGGTGAGGAATTGCCGATCCCGGATGCCTCCGGGTGAATGAATCGCGGACGGTATCGATCGGCGGAAGATCGGTCCGGCGGGGGCGTCGGCAGGGCGGGTGGTCGGCGCGGAGACGGTTTCTCTCCGTGACGAGGGACCCCGCCCGGGGGAGGCCGACGGGGCGGCGCAGGGCCCTGGACTGCGCCGATGGGGGTGACTTCCGTCGCGGTGACGCACTGTCAACCCGCGTTCTGCGGGATTTCCCCCGATTCGATCATTTCCGGATCGGGGATCGGGTAGTCGGACGAGCGCGGGGCTCGTATCCTGGACAGTGCCACCCCGCCTGGGGTTGGCTGTTGGGTCCAGGACGTTGCGCGGCCCGGCGCCCGCGACAGCTGTGCCGGAGGAGGAAAGATGCCACTCTCCGAGCATGAGCAGCGGCTGCTCGACCAGATCGAGCGCGAGCTCTATGCCGAGGACCCCAAGTTCGCATCCACGGTGCGCGGCACCCGGTTGCGCCGACCCGCGCGCCGTCGGCGCATCCAGGGGATCGCCCTGTTCGTGGTGGGCGTTGCGCTGCTGGTGCTCGGTGTGGTGATCCCGGTATTGCGGGTAGCCGACGTGCCGGTGGTCAGCGTGCTCGGGTTCCTCGTGATGTTCTTCGGGGTCATGATGGCCGTGACGTCGCTGCGCCACAGCGACAGCGGCGGCAAGAACAGCCATGACGACGGAGGCGGCGGGGGGAAGCAATCCGGCCGCAAGAGCTCCTTCACGCAGCGCATGGAGGAACGTTTCCGCCAGCGCTTCGAAGGCCAATAGCACGACGGCGAATCCGCGCTTCTCCCCTCGGGGCGGAGCGCGGTTTCTCGTGCGCGGGCACGGACTGCACCGGCTAGCGGGACACCATTTCCCGCCCCGGATTGTCGGGGCAGGCCTGGCTCGTGTGCGCCCGGTCGGGATGCGCGACGAGGAGTTGCGTCGCGCCCCGGGGCATGCGGTGCTGCCGAATACGGCACCGGATCGGGCGAGGTGTCGCAGCGTGCCGGGGTGAGCGGATTCGCCGAGGTCGATCAGAGCCAGCAGGCCGCGCGGAGTTCGTGGAAAACGGCCCCCGAGAGCGGCGAGGGCGCGGCAGTGCAAAGGCTGAGGCGGGACAGCAGTCTGGGATTTGCCGCGGCGGAACGCATCCGGATGGTTTGGCTCGTCCCACCGCACCCAACAAATGCACCACCGCGATCTGCGCGCGCCGCTTAGGCAAGACCAGGCCGCGCTGGCTCAGGCTTCACACCCCAGCCAACGCGACCCCGTGAAGCTCACCGTCGTCGGCGAATGACCGATCGGGGGAACAACCGACCGCGCATCGACAACGGGGCCGTCCGGCGCAGGCTTTCCCGCAGCTGTCCGAAAGCGGGCTCCAAGGTCGCATCCGGAATCGCCTCGTCGCTGTACCAGCTGCGTTCCACCGCGCCCAGCACAGTCCGCAACGCCTCCCGGCCCGAGTCGTCCAGGCGGTGGCGTTCGGCGATCTTCCCGCCCGCCACGCGAACCGTGTCGCTGTCGGAGATCGGCAGGTCTCTGTCCGCGCACTCGGCCTTCAGCTCGCGCCAAGCCGCGTCGGCGGCACCGGAGGAGTGCGTGGCGATCGTCTGGAGGTGACGGCGGCGCGTCAGGTCGCGCAGCGCAGCGGGGCCGCCGGTCGCGGCGAGGATCAGGACCACCACCGCGGCGAACCACCATGACACCGTGCCGGCCAGCAGGCCGATCGCGGCGACCAGCAGGACCGCTCCGGTCAGCGGCAGCCACAACGCGGCCAGGTGCAACGGGGTCGGGGCGGCGACCGGGTTTCTGACCAGCACGTTCCCGTCCGGCGTGGCGCCCGGCGGGACGCCGGACGGGGCCATGCCGGGACGCGGGCGGCGGCGCAGGAAGTACGACGTGGCCACGGCGGCGGCGCCCAGAACCGCGAGGGCGAGCGCCAGCCAGGTCATCCAGCTGTCGTCCGGGGTCGTGTCGGCGGGGGTGGCGGGTGCGGCCTGGTCGTGGGTCTTGTCGGCCGACGCGCCGGTCGACGGGGAGGCGGAGCGCGGGGCCGTCGGGAGGTCGTCGGTCGCGTTGGGCTGTTGCGGGTTCTGGGTGTTCTGCTGGAGATACGGCGGGACGATGCCGCGGCCGTCGGCGAGCGGGGTCGGGTCGAAGCTGACCCAGCCCTTGTCGCCGAAGTACGCCTCGACCCACGCGTGCGCGTCCTGCGAGCTGATCGACTGGTAGTCGCCCTTGGAAACGCCGGGAGTGAAGCCGATCGCGACGCGCGCGGGGATGTGCGCGACCCGCAGCATCACCGCCATCGCCGACGCGTATTGCTCGCAGTAGCCCCGTTTTCCCTTGAGGATGAAGTCGGCGAGCGCGTCGGCGTCGGTGGCGTCCGCGGTCTTCGTGTCGTACACGAAACCGTTCTGCGCGCTGAAGTACTGCCACAGCGCGGTCGCCCGGTCGAAGTTGTTCGACTTGCCCGCGGTGAGCTGGTCGGTCAGCGCCGTGACGCGCGGGTCGACCTGGCCGATCCGCGTGTACAGCGCGGGGACCTCGTCGGATTTCGGGGCGGCGTCGCGCAATTCGGCGGCGGTCGGCTCCTTCAGCGACGCGGTTTCCACGTACGCCGGGGCGGGTTCGCTCGTCGTGGTGAACACCGAGCCGCTGACCCGGTCGTACAGCCACTGCGGCGGCACGCCCCGGAGCGCGCGCGGGGCGCCGTAGACCGGCAGCCAGTTGTCGACCCAGCGCGTCGGCTGGATCTGGATCTGCCGAGACACGCCGGTGCCGTCGTCGCCGGGCGCGGCGGGCAGCGTGCTGTTCGCGAGCACGCCGGTCTGCGCCTGGCCGCCGGCGCGCAGGCCCCAGCCCTTGTTCGGCGTGTAGGTGTCCAAGGTGAACGCGCGCATCAGCCGCCGATCCGGGCCGAGGCCGCGGACCTGGAACAGTTCGGTGTTCTGGCCCTGGTCGAGCAGTCCGCGCAGCTGCGTGAACGGCGCGATGCCGAAGCCGCCGGTCCCGTCCCCGTCGCCGCCCGGGCCGGAACCGAACGGGATCTTGCCGACCGTCCCGACCATGGTGATCCCGCCGCCCAGCAGGCCGAGCACGATCGCCGAACTGACCACGGCCACCGGGGCCTGCGCGAGCCGCAGCATGCCGCCGGAGCCGGGCGCGTCACGGTTGCGCCAGCGGCGGTGCCGGTGGTTTCCGTCAAGCGCGAGCAGACACGCGAAGGCACCGGCGCCGAGCACGAACGTCCACCACGGCATCAAGTCGTCCGACAGCGCCGCGGGCACCGCGTACACACAGAGCAGCACGAGCCCGGTCGCCGCGGGTGCCGCCGCGGCGACGGCGAGCGTGTCGACCAGCACCGCGACCAGGCCGATCGCGATCGTGACGAGGCACAGGATCGGCTGGGTGCTGTCGACCGGCGGGAGGCCGGTCCGGATCTGCTCGGCCGCGGCGGTGAGCGTGGCCTGCAGTTCGCCGAAGGCGGTGGGGCCGGGGAAAATCGTGAGCACGCCCTGGGTCGTGAACGCCCCGGTGATGAGGAACAGCAGCACGAACAGCTGCCCGAACCCGGCGACGACGGTCGGCGCGCGCAGCGAACGGAGCGCCAGCCCGGTGCCCGCGACCAGCACGACGGCGACGAAAATGTACCCGAACCACGCCCAGCCGGAGACGACGCTGGTCAGCGACGTGGACGCGCACAGCGTCGCGAGCCCGGCCGCGATCGGCGGCAGCACGCTGCTCCGCCACGCGGGCGGCGGATCGGTGGGCTGCGGGGTCGGGGTGTGCGGGATCGGCGGCGCGCTGGACGGGCGGGGAGCGGTGGTGGTCATCGGATCCCCCTGCGTGCTCGTGCGTGGCGAAGCCGGTGAGAACCGGCATTGCCGCGCACGACGGTCTTCGTCAGTTTCATCGCGTCCCGCCGATCACCGTCGACCGGTGGGTCCCCGCACGGCACAGCAGCCCCCACACCTCGGGCATCGGCGTCCGCGGACCGGCCACCACGACGCCCCAGCCAGCTCCGCGCAGCAGCTCCGCCGACTCCTCGGTCGCCGCGGCGAGGTGGTCCGGCGAGGCCGAACCCGCCCAGGCCGGAGTATCCAGAAGGACGGCGAGACTGCGGACTCCGCGCGCCCGGTACCGCGTCAGCTCGTGCACCGATTCCGCGCTCACCGTGCCCAGGATCGCGATCAGTTCCTGTCCCTCGGCCGGGTCGTGGCCGAGCGTCACGTCTCGCTGGTGCGCGGGCTGGAGCGCGGCCAGCGCGTCGAGCACCAGGTTGTCGTAGCCCTCGCCGCCGTCGGCGGGAGAGTCGGCGAGCGAGATGCCGTGTTCGGTCACCAGCCGGACCCGGTGGCCTGTCCGCCGCAGATGCAGCGACACCGAAGCGGCGAACGAGACCGCCCACTCCAGGCTCGCCGCGGGCCCGCTCCCGTGGTGCGCCGCGGCGCGGTGGTCCAGCAATACTGTCGTGCCGCCGCGCCAAGGGCGTTCCTCGATGCGGACCATGATCTCGTCGCGCCGCGCGGTCGACCGCCAGTGGACCTTCCGCATGTCGTCGCCGGTGCGGTAGTGCCGCACGATCACGTCCGGCTCGCCCTGCCCGGAATGCAGCCGGACGCTTCCGTCGTCGCCCGCGCCGGCCCCGGCTCCGCCGGGCAGCCCCCACAACGACACCGCGCGCGGCACGACGACCAGCCGCGAATGGCCGATCAGCTCGCGTTCGAATTCGCACAGCCCGAACGGGTCGGTGATCGTCGCGCGCAACGGGCCCACCTGCTGGATCCCGCGCATGGCCGGACGCAGCGGATACCGCAGCAGCACGCGCCGGTCGTGCGGCAGCCGTTCGACCACGAACCGCGGGCGGGCGCCCAGCGCGTACGGCACGCCGTCCTCCAGCAGCACCTCGCCGCCGGGCAGCCGTCCGCTGCGCCACAGTTCCAGGTCGACCTCGCCGGTCGCGCCCGCCGCGACCCGGTCCGGGCGCAAGGAGCGCGCGGCGCCGAGACGCAGCCGGGTCGCCGAAATGTAGGCGGCGACCAGCAGCGGAAGGGCGACGACGAACACCGCGACCCGCAGCAGGTCGCGTTCGTTGAGCACCAGCGAGCACACCGCGGCCGCGATCCCGGCGGCGAGGAGGCAGCGGCCTCGGGTGGTGAGGCCGGAAAGCGCGCGCAGCATGCGGATTCCCTACTCGGGTAGCGGGACGCGCCTCAGCGGGCCGAGCCCTGGGGGACGGGGACGCGGTGCAGCACCGCGCGGACCACGTCGGTCGCCGAACGGCGGGCGGCGTGCGCCTCGGTGGTGAGCACCAGCCGGTGCGCCAGCACGGGCACGGCGACCGTGTGCAGGTCGTCGGGCACCACGTAGTCGCGCCCGGACAGCGCGGCCTGCGCGCGTGCGGCCCGGACCAGGTGCAGCGTCGCCCGCGGCGAGGCGCCGAGCCGGATCTCCGGCACCTGCCGGGTCGCCGACACGACGTCGACGGCGTACCGGCGGACCTCCGGCGCGATGTGCACGCCGCGGACGGTCTCGATCAGCCGCAGCATCGTCTCGCCGTCGGACACCGGCTCCAGGTCCGCGAGCGGGTTGTGCCCGGAGTGCTCGTCGACCATGGCCAGTTCGGCCTGCTGGTCGGGGTAGCCGATGGACACCCGCGCGGTGAACCGGTCGCGCTGGGCCTCGGGCAGCGCGTAGGTGCCCTCCATCTCGATCGGGTTCTGCGTCGCGATGACCATGAACGGCGCGCCGAGCCGGTAGGTGCTCGTGTCGACCGTGACCTGGTGCTCCTCCATGCACTCCAGCAGCGCGGACTGCGTCTTCGGCGAGGCCCGGTTGATCTCGTCGCCGACCACGATGTTCGCGAACACCGGGCCGGGCCGGAACTCGAACTCGCCGGTCTGCCGGTTGTAGATGGAGACGCCGGTGACGTCGCTGGGCAGCAGGTCGGGCGTGAACTGCACGCGGCTGACGGTGCAGTCGATCGAGCGCGCGAGCGCCTTCGCGAGCGAGGTCTTGCCGACGCCCGGCACGTCCTCGACGAGCAGGTGACCCTCGGCCAGGAGGGTCACCAGCGCGATCCGGATGACGTCCGGCTTGCCGACGAGGACGCGTTCCACGTTCGCGGCGATCCGGCGCGCGGCGTCGTGCAGTTCGCCGAGCCCGGCCGCCGGGACCGCTGCCAGCCCGTCCGGGGACTCGACCGCCGGGTACGGCGGCTGCCCGGACCCGTTGCCGTGACCTCCGGCGGGGGAAGCGGACTGGATTCTCGACGTCACTCGACCTCCTGGTGGCGCAATGGCTGGGCGGGAACCGGCGGGGATGCGCGCCTGCCCAGCGTGCTCCCCAGTGTGTCAAACCCGGGAGAACCGGGCGGCGGAACCCCGAGATCGTTTCATGGTGACGCCCAGCCACCTCAGCACTCCTTCTTACGGGTGATTATGAGGCATTTTCAGGTGATCCCGCTGACCGTATGCACTGTCGTATGCTCCGAAACGAAGTCGCCCGACCACGGTTCGACGTCGGAAGAGGTGCATCCGCGCATGAGCGAGGCCGAGGCGGAACGGAAAGCCGGGCTCCCGGGACTGTCCGGCGGCCGGTTCGCGGTCACGCCCGAACTGGCGACCGCGACGTACGCGAAGCTCGGCGAGCTGCAGGACGTCGTCGGCGAGATGGTCCGCGAGGCCGCGGTGCTCGGCCGGTCGGTGCCGCTGGGCGGCGGGTACGCCGGCGAGGTCGGCGCTTTCATGGCGAAGTACGGCCTCGGCCGCGACGGTTCGGCGGTCGACAGCCTCACCGCGTTCGGGAAGGAAATCGCCGGGCTGAAGAAACGCATCGGCGGCGCGCTCGAGAAATACCGCGACCAGGACAGCGAAGCCGCCGAAGGCGTGGACTGCACCGGTGGCTGACCGTTCCGCGGCGCGCGCCGCGCTCCTTTTTCTCCCGCTCGCCGGGCTGACGATGCTCGTTTCCTGCGGCCGGATGCCCGGCCTCTCGCACGCCGCGCCCGCCGACGGAGGCCCGCCCGCTCCGCCGCCGTCCTCCTCCGCTCCTTCGCTGGCCAAGCTCGACCCCTGCACGCTGCTCTCGCCGCAGGACCGGTCGTCGGCCGGGCTCACCGGGCAGGGCAAGCCGAAGACGATCGGCGAGGCGCGCGCCTGCGACTGGACGGTGCCCTCGACCTTCGGCGTCACCGTCACCCTCGACGAAACCAACGGGCTGGCCAACCTCGACCTCTCCGACGGCAAGCGCACCAAGAAGGAGGTCGGCTCGCACCAGGCGGTGCAGGTGTCCGGCCGCCGCGGCACGTGCGCGGTGCTGCTCGACGTCGGCGGCGCGCAGAGCGTGCAGGTCGACGTGAACAACGCGAACTTCGCCGACTCGGACCTCGCCTGCTCGCGGGCGGGCGACGTGGCCGGGCTGGTCGAGCCGAAGCTGCCGTGAACCCCGTGCGAGGAGGAAAGTCGTGACCGACACCCCGGCCCCCGAGCCGACGGCCCGGTACGAAGCGTTCAGCCACGCGGCGCTGGCCGCGCAGGCGGTCGACGGCAACGACCCGGCCGCGGCCGGCGAGTCGGGCACGCGGTGGGCCGGGCTGTCGCAGCGGCTCGAGGACTCGCTCGGCGGGCTGATCGCGCTGTCCGCGGGCAGCGAGGAAGCCTGGCAGGGCGACGCCGGCGACGCGATGCGGAAAGTGCTCGGCAAGGCGTCCGGCTGGCTGGCCGAAACCTCCGTGGTGTCGGCGAAGGTCGGGGAGGCCGTGCAGGGACAGGCCGAGGTCGCCGCCCGGGCGCGCGCGGACATGCCCGCGCCGGTGGACTTCGACCCGGCGGCGATGATCCGGTCCGCCGCGGCGAGCGGGGACCTGGTGCGGCTGGCCGGGCTGTCGTCCGCGATGGACGAGCGGCGCGCCGAAGCCGAAGCTGCCCGGCAGAAGGCGATCGACGTCCTGCGCACCCGTGACACGGCGTTGCGCGGACTCCTGCCCGAAGGCGAGTTCCCCGCGGTCCCGCCGCTCGGCGCGGGGCCGGCTTGATCAGCCTGTCGGCGTCCGCGTTCGACATCGTCTGGGCCGACCTCGGCCTCGACGCCCCGCCCGCGCCGCTGGCGGTGCGCAGCGTGGGGGAGACCGACGCCGACCGCTCCGCGATCCGCGCGGAGGTCTACCGGAACCTCGGCGACCGCGGCCTCTTCGACGGCCGTCTCGACGCCGCGCTGGAGAACAGCCTCCGCGTGCTGGCGTCCGCGGAACGGTATGTGGAGTGCGAGGCGCTCGCCGACATGACCGCCGACGAACCGTTCCGCGCGGTCGCCGCTCTTCGCGGACGGAACGCGGTGCTGGCGGTGCAGCCGGCGCGGACGATCGGCGTGCGCGGCATCGGGGAGAGCGAACTGGCCTCGGCGATCGTCGACGTGCTGCCCGAACTCTCGGCCGGACCCGGTTACGGCGTCCGGCTGCCCGCGGCGGGGGAGCCGCCGGGCGGCGCGCAGGGGGAGGAGCTGCGGGCGATCCAGTCCCGGCCGGTGTACGCGGCGGGCCAGTTCACCGTCCACGTCCGCGACCGGGCGGGCAAACTCGCCAGGACCGGCGGGCTGACGTGGTTCGACACGGACGCCGGGGCGTATTCGGCGGTGAGCTCGCCCGGACGCGGCGGGCAGGAGTGGGTGACGGTGTCCCCGGTCGACAGCGCGCGGCTGGCCGAGCGGGTCATGGAGCTGGTGCCGCGCTGACCCGGCGCGTCTGAAGTGGACGGTGGCGGCCGCGCCGGTGTCGCGAGTGGACGGTCGACCGGCTGGCGGCGGACTCGTGCGCGACGATGCCGGTTCTCAGCGGCATCGCCACGCACGACCGCGGTTGGCCGCCGCTTGCGCCGGACTCCCCGCCGAGCCCCACCCGGCTGGCCCCACCGCCAGGCCTCGCCGCGGCTCCCCACCCCGCTCCACCCGCGTCCCCACCAGCCCCCACCGGTTCCCCCACCCGTCCCAGATC
>NZ_JARACH010000011.1:0-162394 GCF_029087445.1 Amycolatopsis sp. La24 | reverse complement strand
GTTCGGGGGTGCTTGTCAAGGCATCTTTCCCGCCTTGACAAGCACCCCCGAACCGTCAGCACAATCAACCTTCGGGGTGCCCCACGCAACCCTCAAAAGCAATGTCGCCGCCAAGCGACGAGCCGAGCCAACTCACTTAGAAGCAGCCATAGCCACCGCAGTAATAGTCGCCAACCCCCCAACCCCAGCCGCCCCCACAACCAACCCGGCCACAGCCGCAACCGAAGCAGCCAACCGCACCGCCAGCCCGGCAACCCACCGCAGCACCCGAACCACCACGATCAACACAACCAGCGCCAGCACCAAAACCCCAGCCGACACCCCTTGCCCGCCGCTCTCCGCAGCAGCGCTCTCCGCAGCAGCCAGCACGGCACTCATAACCGCACCTCTATCCGCGGTTCGGCCAAACTCTCCCGCCCGAATTCGCGCACGTTCTCGTACGCCCGCCTGCGCATCTCCTCACGCGCCCGCACCCGCCGCCGTTCCGAGCCCAACTGCCACACCCACCGCCAGCCGATGACCGTCGCGACGACGGAACCGGCGAGGGTCACCAGGAAGGCCTGTCCGACGAGACCGTGGAGCGATTCGAGGCTCAGCAACACCAGCAGCGCCCACACCTGAGCGACGGTGAACGGGATGACCAGAGCTGCCGCGTACACCCCCCGACGCCAGCGAACCGGCTGAGGAGCGGGAAGAAACGGTTCCATGACTGCCTCCCTCGGTGGTGTGCTTCCAGAAAACCCCGGCGGCGCCGGGAAATCTGTGTCAGCTGACACGTTTCAGCGGGCGAGCCTCCGCAGTTCCGCGAGCCGGTGAACGGTCACCTTGCCGCGCGCGGTGCTGATCACCCCCTGGCGGCGGAGTTCCCGTGTCACCCGTGCCCACGATTCGCGCGAAATCGCTGCTGTCATAGCGAGTTCTGCTTGCGTTCCGGGCACCGCGACTTCGATATCCGTACCTCGCCGCACGCCGTGCTGAACCGCCAGCTGCATCAACTGCGCGGCGACGCGGCGGGTGGCCGTCCCGCCGCCGATGTCGAGCCATTGCCGTCCGACGTCGCGCATCCGGTCCGCCAGAACTTGCAGCAGCGCCCAGGAAATCGCCGCCTCGCGCCGGCACAGCGCGACGAACCGCGCGGCGGGCACGACCAGGACGTCCAGTTCGTCGAGCGCTTGCACTGTCGCCGACCTCCGTCCGCCGTCGATCACGGCCAGTTCGCCGATCACGTCGCCCGCGCCGCGGACGCCGATCACGACCTCGCGCCCGTCCGGCGTCGCGTTGGTGATCCGGACGTGCCCGGCAAGGAGGAGAAGCACCACCGAGGCCCGCTCGCCTTCGCGGCAGAGGACGTCCCCGCGCCGGTAAGCCTTGCGGACGGACAGCTCTTCGAACTTCGCGCGCTCCGCGGCGCCCAGCGCCGGCCAGAACCCGATCGTTTCCACGGCGGTCCCCCCTCCTCGTCGTCGGCCGGACCGGTCAGGCGATCAGTCCCGCTCCCGGCCGGACGGCGTCGGTGGTGCGGACCCAGCCGCGGGTCCGCTGCCCGCCGACGCGCACGCGGAAGGCGTGCGCGAAGGAGCTGCGGTCGATCCCGGCGTAGCCGTGCCGGACGACCGAGCGGTGGATCGCGTTCGAGACGACGAGCGCGAGCGGCCCCGAGGAGCTGCGCAGCCTGCGTCTCAGATCAGGGGCGTCGAGGAGACGGCAGGCGATGTCGATGTCCTCGCCGTACGGTCCGTGCGCGTCGTAGTGCACCTCGCCGGCGTGCACCGAAACGCGCAGCCGGAAGGCCAGTTCAGGCTCCTGGTCGCCGTGCCGGGCGAGCAGGTCGGCGAGCGCGGGCACCACGCGGGCGAGCAGGACCGTCTTCGGCACCTCGTCGACCGGCCGGACGAGGCACAGCGCCCCGTCGCCCCGGTCCACGAACGGATCCCGGAACTGCTCCGTGATGCCGCCGGCCCGGAACGCCTCGTCGAGCAGGGCGAACAGAACCGAACGGAGCCCGGCCCGAGCCGGGTTCGTACGGGTGGTCGACCCTTCGATGTCGACGACCACGATGGCTCGGTGTACTGGTGCCGGTACTGCTGAGGTGTCCATGACCGCCCCCTTATTTCAGGAAGCTACTGAAATCTAGTAGACTTTCACAGCAGCTACTATAAGGGTGGGCCCGTACTGAAACAATGGTGTCGCGCACACGACATCTTCGATTCAGGTGCGGGTCAAGTCCGAGATAGGCAACCCCTGAACCCTCGCCGACACTCGACCCCGGCCCGTCCGGCCACTCCGGCCTCCCGGGTGTAGAATCCCCGCCATTCACGCCTGACTGAACTTCACTGAAGGGTCTGAAGTCGTGTCTCAGCCCAACCCCGCGCTCGCCGCTCGCCTGCGTACTCTGCGCAAGGAGAGCTGGTCCGACGTGGTGCTCACCCAGAAGCAGCTCGCCGAGGCCTTCGGCGTGAGCACCGGCCTGCTGTCGTCGTGGGAGAACGTGGCGAAGCCGGTGACGCCCCCGCCGCACCGCCTCGAGGCGTACGCGACCTTCTTCGCCACCCGCCGTTCGGTGCAGGGCCCCCAGCTTCATCTCCTGGACACCGAAAACCTGACGGACGACGAGCACACCGTCCGCAAGGAGCTGCTCGCGGAGCTGCAGGCGCTGCGCGGCGACCTCGACGACCCGCCGGCCCAGCCGGTGTTCGCCCCGTCGAGCCTGTGGCACTTCCCGCCGAACCAGGACATCGTCATCGTCTGCGCGCAGCTGCCGGAGAAGTACCGGATCGCCTACACCGACCCGTCCAGCCCGGACTACGTGAACCTCTACACCTACGCCGACCCGGACGCGCTGCTCGAGCTCTACGGCCACATCCGCGCGTGCAACCCGGCCAGCAACGTCACCTTCCGCACCACCGACCAGAACACGACGCTGTCGGCGGACGAGTACACCGCACACCTGGTGCTGCTCGGCGGCGTCGACTGGAACCCGCAGACCCGCGCGCTGCTCGACCGGGTCGACGTGCCGGTCCGCCAGATCAGCCGCAAGGGCGACGAGGACCAGCTGGACACCGGGTTCGAAGTGACCCGCCCGGACGGCAGCACCCAGAGGTTCAGCGCCAAACTGCGCGACGGCATCCTGCTCGAGGACGTCGCGCACTTCTACCACGGCGTCAGCCCGCTCAACCGCAAGCGCACCGTGACCGTGTGCAACGGAATGTACGGCCGCGGCACCCTCGGGGCCGTACGAGCGCTGACCGACCGCCGTTTCCGCGACCGCAACCAGGCCTACCTCGACCAGCGCTTCGCGGGCGCGGATTCCTTCAGCATCATCAGCCGGGTCCCGGTCTTCGACAACCAGGGGCTCACCCCTGACTGGACCCTGCCCGAAAACCGGCTGCACGAGTGGCCAGAATCGAGCCTCACATGACCGCGACCGTCGCAGCGCCGGCGCAGCACACGACGCATCAGCGGCTGCTGCACCACGTCGCCGCCGAAGACGCGCCGCAGGCCAGGCTGGACGCGATCGTCGTGCCCAACGGCCGCCCCGCCGCCTATCTCAAGGACGCGTTCCGCGCCGCCCGCGAAGCCGACGCCACGCTTCTGCTGCTGTGCAGCAAGAACGCGCGCGCGACCGACGCGGTGCTCGCCGGGAAGCGCGCCGGGGTGCGAGTCCGCGCGATCGACACCGACGAGGCCGCCGGTCTCGGCGCCGTCCCGCCGTTCGCGACGAGCAAGCTGCTGCAGGCGAAGCGCCTGCTGCGCCGCACTGACACGAGCTTCAAGCGCAACCTCGGCGTGCTCGTCGCCGACCTGGCGGGCTGGCAGCGCATCCTGTTCCTCGACGACGACATCCGGCTGTTCCCGCACAAAGACATCCCGCTCCTTCGCCCGAGCAACCTGCGCGCCGCCGCGGGTCTGCTCGACCAGTACGCGGCGGCGGGCCTGGCCAACATCGGCATGCCGGACAACTCCGTGGTGTGCCACGCCTACCGCGAGTCCGGCGGAAAACAGGACACGTTCGTCGGCGGCGGCGCTCTGGCCGTCGGACGCGCCGCGTTCTCGTCGTTCTTCCCGGACATCTACAACGAGGACTGGTTTTTCCTCCTCACCGCGACCGGATTGCGCGCCACGGCGATCACCAGCTTCGCCTACCAGCACGACTACGACCCCTTTCGCGACACGGTGCGCGCCCGGTCGGAGGAACTGGGCGACACGCTCGCCGAGGGCATCTACGGCCTGCTGGACAACGGTCTCGGCATCGCCGGCGCGGACGTCGCGTACTGGGCGGACTTCCTGGAAAGCCGCCGGGCGTTCATCCGCACCACGCTGCAGCAGGTCCAGGACGCGCCTTACCTGACCGGCGCGTACGAGAACCGGATGGTCGCCGCGCTGAAGGCCGCGCTCGGCCGCAGCCTGCTGATCGAGCCGGACCTGTGCGTCCGGTACCTGCGCGCTTGGCAACGGGACCGGGACACCTGGGAAACGCATCTGCTGTCGTTGCGCGCGCGCCACGGCGCGCCGGGCGATCCGGACGCCGCGTTCGACACGCTGGGGATCGCGGAGATCGTGCACAAGTCCTGAAGGTTCAGCGTTCGCCGCAGCCGCGGGTGGCAAGCGGCGCGGGACGGTCGTCCGGCAACCGCTTCACCAGCACGTGGCAGCGTTCGGCTTCGAGAATCGTGCGCCCGTCCGGCGAAACGCGCTCGGCGTAGCAGACGACCGTGCCGTGACCCCAGTCGTGATAGCCGAGGCGGCGGTACAGCCTCGCGGCGCGCGTGTTGTCCGTGCGGACCGCGAGCGCGCCGAGCGCGTGACCATGACCGACCAGATAATCCTCGACCGCGCGCACGAGAGCCGCGCCGATGCCGCGGTTGCGAGCGTCCGGGGCGACCTCCAGATGGTTCAGCAGCGGAACGCCCGGCAGGTGGCCGCGGATCGGCGGTTCCTCGGCGTCCTCGAGCCAGAGGTACACGGCGCCGACCGGCCGCGCGGAGCACCACGCGGCGAACAGGACGCCGAGTCCCTTCGCCTGCCGGGTGAACCGGTCCTCGAAAAACCCCTGGTCGCCGAGGATCCCCGCCAGCGCCGCGAGGTCCGCCTGCTCAGCCGGCCGGATCGAGACCTCGCCCATCAACGCCGACTCCTGTCCGCGGGACCGGGGCACGCGAGCGGCAGGCCCGGGCCGCGGTCCTGATCTTGGCCGCCCGGCCTCAAGGGTAAGTGCGCGCCTGGGCACCGCGAAGACGGCGAATGCCGCAGCGCGGTCCTGCGAACGGAGCAACGGGCCGCCCTGCGCCGCCGCGCCCCTCCCCCGGTTTCCACGTCCCCAATACACCCCGGGACGCCCCGATTCAAACGGAAACCGGGCGGTAGTGCGGAAAGCCGCTTCCGGTGGTGGGTTTTGCGCGCAAATGAGCGGTCGGCGGGACGGGGGTCAGCGGATCCAGTCGTGTTCACGGGTCTGTGCGGCGGTGGGAGGACCGCTGCCCGGCCGCTCTGCTCCTCGCTCAGGTCCAGCCGATCCAGCCGTGCTCGCAGCGGAACAACCACTTACCCGCCGCACCGCGCCTAGATCAGGTCCAGCGGATCCAGCTGCACCCGCACCGGTTCGACCGCTTTCCGGGCGTCCCGGCGGGCCACCGCGTCGCGCACCACCGTCGCCAGGGCGCGGCCGTCCGGGCGGGCCACCCGTACCAGTGCCCGTTCGCGTTCCGCGTTGCCCTCGTCGTCGTAGTCGCCCAGCGGGACCGGGCCCAGGACCTCGCCGCTGTCCGGCAGCGGGAGGTCGTCGAGCACGCTCGCCACCGCAGCCGGGCTCCCCTCGACGCTCGCCATCCGCATCGCGGGCGGGAAACCCAGCTCCCGGCGCTGTTCCAGTTCCTGGCTCGCGTGCCAGCCCGGGTCCCAGCGCACCAGCGCCTGCACCACCGCCAGCCCCGCTTCCGCGCCGACGATCACCCGGCCCCCGCCCGACGCCGGGCGCACCAGCGCGCCGGCGGCCATCCAGCGGCGAAGGGTTTCTTCCGCGGCACGCAGATCCTGGCGTCCGAGCAACGCCCAGCCGTCCAGCAGCAGTGCCGCGCCGTAACCGCCTTCGGCGACCGGCTCCGCGCCCGGCGTGCAGACCACCAGCGCCGGGCGGCCCGGGACGGTCGCCAGGACTTCGGTCGCGCCAGAAGTGCGGACCGGAACCCCGGGGAAAGCCCGGCCCAGTTCTTCGGCGGTGCGCTTCGCGCCGACCACCACGGCCCGCAACCGGACGGAACCGCAAGCGGGACAACGGAAAGCGGTCTCCGGGACGCCGCACCACCGGCAGGCGGGCGGGCGCGGAGCACCGTCCGCCGACCCGCCGGGCAATGCCAGCGGACCGGCGCAGCGACGGCAGTGGGCGGGCGTCCGGCATTGGCCGCATGACAATCCGGGAACGTAACCCCGGCGCGGAACCTGGACCAAAGCCGGCAATCCGGCGGCGAAAGCTTGGCGCGCCGCTTCGAACGCGACCGCGGGCAGCCGGGCGACCCGGGCGGCTTCGTCGCGCGCTACGTCGAAGTCCTCGCCGACCGGGGTCACCCGCGGGGCGGCGGCGCGGAGTTCGGCGCGATCGGCCTGGATCTGTTGCGCCCAGCCGGATTCCACCAGCAGCTGCGCCTCGGCGGTCCGGGCGAATCCGCCGACCAGGAACGCCGATTTCGTGGCATGCGCCCGATCCATCAGCACATCCCGCACGTGCGGGTACGGGGCATGCGGATCCAGATGCAGATCGTCGCCGTCGTCCCACACGACGAACAGACCGGGATCGGCGACGGGCGCGAACATCGCCGCGCGAGTGCCGACCACCACGCGAACCGCGCCGCGCAGCACGGAAAGCCAGCGACGGTACCGTTCCGCCGGTCCCAGCCCGGCGATCAGCGCGGCGACGCCCTGCTCCCCCACCAGTTCGATGCACGCCTCGTGGACCCGGGTGAGGTCGCGGTGGTCCGGGACTACCAGGACGGCACCTCGGCCTTGGGCCGCCGCGGTGGCGGCCGCTTCGGCGAGGCGGCGCGGCCAGTCTTCGCCGGGGAGGGCCTGCCAGACCGCGTTCGCTTGACGGGATTCGGCGATCGCTTCCAGGAACGCTTCGCCACGTTGGTAACGGGACCAGGCGGAGACGTCCGGGGCCTCAGGGGTCGGCGCCGGTTCCGCGGGCGGCTCGCTTTCGGTCTTCGCGTGGCGTGGGGGCAGGGCCAGGCGCAGGACGTCGGAAAGGGTCCCGGCGTAGCGGTCGGCTACCGAGCGGCAGACGGCGTGCAGCGACGGCGGGAGGACGGGTTCGCTCGAGGTGACTCGCTCCAGGTAGGCGAGTTTCCGTTCGTACTCCGTCGTGTCGGTGCGTTCGATGAGGTAGCCGTCGACCAGCTGGCCCGCGAAGCGCACCCGGACCCGGCAGCCGGGGACTGCGGATTCGTGCAGTTTTTCCGGGACCTGGTAGTCGAAGGTGCGGTCCAGGTGGGCCAACGGGATGTCTACGGCGATCTTCGCGACGGGGAGTTCGGGGGCCGGGGTTTGCTGGCCTTTTCGGGAACGTGCCGGTTTGCGGGCGGGCTTTTTCGCCGGGGTGGCCTTCGGCTCCGGGGCGGAGCGCGAAGGCTCCGGGAGGTCCCATAGGGGGGTGGGTTCGGAGCTGGTCACTTGGAGATCTCTACCAGACTGGTCCGACAGTGCGGCGGGGAGATTCCCCTTCGGGGGAGGGTGCGGCGGGGCACCCCGAAGCCTGATTGTGTGAGGTTTCCCCCGGCGGTCGGACACCGGGTTTCATGCCGCGTGGGCGTGGTGGTGACGATAGTTCAGGCGGGTTTCGTGTGGTGTGCGGTAGCCGAGGGTGGAGTGCAGCCGGTCGTGGTTGTAGTAGGCGAGGTAGGCGAAGACGGCTTCGCGTGCGTGGTGGCGGGTGGTCCAGGAGCGGGTGCCGATTTCGGTTTTGAGGGTGGCGAAGAAGGACTCGGCGGCGGCGTTGTCGTAGCAGGACCCGGTCCGGCCCATCGACGGGCGGATGCCGTGTGCGGCGAGGGTGGCGCGGAATTCCGCTGAGGCGTATTGGGTGCCGCGGTCGGAGTGGAACACCGCGCCCGCGTTGACCAGGCCGCGGTCCGCGGCGAGGGTGATCGCGTCGCAGACCAGGCCGGCGCGCATGTGCGGGGCGAGGGCGTGGCCGACGATTTCGCGGGTGTGCAGGTCGAGCACGGTCGCGAGATAAAGCCAGCCTTCCTGCGTGGGCAGGTAGGTGATGTCCCCGACCAGCCGCTGTCCCGGCGCGTCGGCGGTGAAGTCGCGGCCGATCAGATCCGGCGCGGCCGCGGCGGTGTCGGGGCGGGTCAGCGACTGCCGCCGGCGACGGGTGAATCCGGCGATCCCGCGTTCGCGCATCACCCGCTCGACGCGCTTGTGGTTGACCGCTTCGCCGCGGCGGCGCAGTTCCGCGGTGATTCTCGGACTGCCGTAAGCACCCTGGTGAGCAGCGTGGATCTCGATGATCTCCCCGGCCAGCCGGTCCTCGCCGGCGGCCCGCTGTTCGCGGGCCGGGCCGGCGGCGAGCCACTCGTAGAAACCGGGGCGGCGCACGTCGAGGACACGGCACAGCCGGGCGACGCCATACGCGCCGCGGTGTTCGGAGATGAACCGGTAGCTGCGGGTCAACGATCCATCTCCTGCGCGAAATAGGCGGCCGCTTTCCGCAGGATCTCCTTCTCTTTCTCCAGCTCCGCCACCCGCTTGCGCAGCTGCCGCAGTTCCCGCTCCGTGGCGTCGCCGCCGGTCGCGGCCGCCTGGTCGGCGCGGTCGGCGGCCCGCACCCACGTCCGCAGGGTCTCGTGATTCACCCCCAGCTCACGAGCCACCTGCGCCAACGGACGAGACGCCGACCGCGCCAACGCGACCGCGTCCCGCCGGAACTCCTCCGGATACCTCGACGAACCAGACACAACAACATCCTTCCCCAGGCCAAAGCCAAGGATCAGAGTGTCCGGCACACCGGGGGAACCTCAGTGCTGACGGTTCGGGGGTGCTTGTCAAGGCGGGAAAGATGCCTTGACAAGCACCCCCGAACCGCAGGGAGGCTTCGTATCGGGGTGCGCGGGAGGGGCTGGGAGCCTCGATAGCGGGTGCATCGGCTGCCGGTGGTGCTGGGTGCTCGATGCGTTGGGTGCACCGGCTGCGGTGTGGGCGAGGTGGGGGCTTGCGCCCCAATGTGGCATTGGGTGCGTCAGATGCACCCAATGTGGCGTTCGGTGCGTCCCATGCACCCAATGCCGCATTGGGGCGGCATCCCGGCGGCGGGTGGGCGTGGGGCGAGCGGGTCGGTCGTGAGGGGAACCCTGAGGGAATCAGAGTCAATGAGGGTGGCCCTCACGAACCGCGACCGGGGGCGAAAGCCGTGAAGGGCTCCTTGAGGGAATGGGATTCCCTCAAGGAGCCCTTCACGGACCGAAACGGATCAGGCGCCGGCGAGTGAGCGCAGGGCGTCAGCGCGGGCGGTGCTTTCCCACGGGAGGTTCAGGTCGGGGCGGCCGAAGTGGCCGTACGCGGCGGTCGGGGCGTAGATCGGGCGCAGCAGGTCCAGGTCGCGGATGATCGCGGCGGGGCGCAGGTCGAAGACCTCGCTGATGGCCGACTGGATCTTGGTCGGGTCGACCGTTTCGGTGCCGAACGTCTCGACGAACAGGCCCACGGGAGCCGCCTTGCCGATCGCGTACGCCACCTGCACCTCGACCCGCCCGGCCAGGCCCGCGGCGACCACGTTCTTCGCCACCCAGCGCATCGCGTACGCGGCCGAGCGGTCCACCTTGGACGGGTCCTTGCCGGAGAACGCGCCGCCGCCGTGGCGGGCCATACCGCCGTAGGTGTCGACGATGATTTTGCGGCCGGTGAGCCCGGCGTCGCCCATCGGGCCGCCGATCACGAAGCGGCCGGTGGGGTTCACCAGGAGGCGGGTGCTGTCGGTGTCGAGGCCCAGTTCGGCCAGCTCCGGCTCCACGACGTGCTTGCGCACGTCGACGCCGAGCATCTGCTCCAGGTCGATCCCGTCCGCGTGCTGGGTGGACACCACGACGGTGTCGAGCCGCACCGGCTGTTCGCCCGCGTACTCGATCGTGACCTGGGTCTTGCCGTCCGGGCGCAGGTACGGCAGGACGCCGTCCTTGCGGACCGCGGTCAGCCGGCGCGACAGGCGGTGCGCGAGCGCGATCGGGAGCGGCATCAGCTCGGGCGTGTCCGAGCAGGCGTAGCCGAACATCAGGCCCTGGTCGCCCGCGCCCTGGCGGTTGATCTCGTCCTCGTCCGATTCGACCCGCGACTCGTACGCGGTGTCGACGCCCTGGGCGATGTCGGGCGACTGCGAGCCGATCGCCACGTTCACGCCGCAGGAGTTGCCGTCGAAGCCCTTGGCCGACGAGTCGTAGCCGATGCGCAGGATGACGTCCCGCACGATGGTGGGGATGTCCGCGTAGGCCTCGGTCGTGACCTCGCCCGCGACGTGCACCTGGCCCGTCGTGATCAGGGTCTCGACGGCGACCCGGCTGCGCGGGTCCTTGGTGAGCAGGCCGTCGAGGATCGAGTCGCTGATGGCGTCACAGATCTTGTCGGGGTGGCCTTCCGTCACGGATTCCGACGTGAACAGCCTCTTCGTGGACGCAGACACGACCTCGTCACTTCCCTCGGTCAAGCGATGGCGCCCCACCGGTATTTCAGGCGCTCCTGGCACAGCCCACCCTACCCAGCGGGCCTGTAGCTAGAGTCGACGTTCGATCAACGCTGTTACGGCATCCCACAATGTGGCCGCCAGCCGGGCTTTAGCGCCTTGCGAGATGACCTGCTCGGTGCCGTCCGCGGCGAGCAGCCAGCCCGAATTGTCCTCGGTGCCGAAGGCTTTGCCGTCGCCGACCGCGTTGACCACGAGCAGATCCGCGCCCTTGCGGCGGAGCTTGGCGCGGGCGTGGTCGAGCACACTGCCGTTCTCGTCGCCGGTTTCCGCGGCGAAGCCCACCACGATCTGCCCGGAACGCCGTTCTCGCACCAATTCGGCGAGGATGTCGGCGTTGCGGTCGAGCGTGATGACCGGGTCCGGGCTGTCGTCGGACTTCTTGATCTTGTGGTCGGCCAGCGTCGCGGGCCGGAAATCCGCGACCGCGGCGGCCATCACGACCACATCCGCGTCCGCGGCAGCGGCGTGCACCGCTTTGCGCATTTCCTCCGCAGTGGACACGCGTTGCAGCGTCGCGCCCGCCGGGGACGGCAGTTCGTCAGTGTGCCCGGCGACCAGCGTCACCTCGGCGCCGCGCTGCGCGGCGACCCGGGCGAGCGCGAAGCCCTGTTTGCCGGACGAGCGGTTGCCCAGGAAGCGGACCGGGTCCAGCGGTTCGCGGGTGCCGCCCGCGGAGATCACCACGCGCAGGCCTTCGAGGTCCCGCGGCAGCGCGCGCGGCTCGGCGAGCAGCAGCCGGGCCAGGTCGACGATCTCGGCCGGGTCGGCGAGCCGTCCCTTGCCGGTGTCGACGCCCGTCAACCGGCCCGCCGCGGGTTCGGTGACGACCATGCCGCGCGAGCGCAGCAGCGCCACGTTGTCGCGGGTGGCCGGGTGCTCCCACATCTCCGTGTGCATCGCCGGGAAGAAGGCGACCGGGCACCGGGCGGTGAGCAAGGTGTTGGTGAGGAGGTCGTCGGCGAGCCCGTGCGCGGCCTTGGCCAGCAGGTTCGCGGTCGCCGGGACGACCAGCACGAGGTCGGCCTCTTTGCCGACCCGCACGTGCTGCACCTCGGGCACCTCGGTGAAAACCCCGGTGTGCACCGGGTTCCCGGACAGTGCCTCGAAGGTCGCCGCGCCGACGAAGTTCAGCGCGGCCTCGGTGGGCACGACGCGGACGTCGTGCCCGGATTCGGTGAGGCCCCGCAGGACCTCGCACGCCTTGTAGGCGGCGATGCCGCCGCCCACGCCCAGGACGACCCTGGGCTTGGCGTCATTCACCCTCGGTGTGCTCGAGCAGCCCGCCGTGGATCTCGCGCAGCGCGATCGACAGCGGCTTCTCGCGGGGGCCGGGCTCGACCAGCGGGCCCACGTACTCCAGCAGGCCCTCGCCCAGCTGCGCGTAGTAGTCGTTGATCTGCCGGGCCCGCTTGGCCGAGTAGATCACCAGCGCGTACTTCGAGGAGACCTTTTCGAGCAGGTCGTCGATCGGCGGGTTGGTGATGCCTTCGAGCTCTTCCAGCGTCGCCTGTTGCACAGTCACTCGTGGTGCTCCGTATCGTCACATCGATCGGCGGCAGAATCGCCACCGCCGGTAATCAAGTCTAGCAACCGCCGCGCGGCGACCTCGACGTCGGCGTTCACGACCCGTTCGTCGAACTCCCCCGCCGCGGCCAGTTCGCGTTCCGCCTCGGCCAGCCGGGCGGCCACCGCGGCCTCGGTCTCGGTCCCCCGGCCGGTGAGCCTGCCGACCAGTTCCTCCCAGGACGGCGGCATCAGCATGACCAGCCGCGCCTCCGGCATCGCGGCCCGGACCTGGCGCGCGCCCTGCAGTTCGATCTCCAGCACCGCCGGACGGCCGTCCGCCAGCGCCTTCTCGACCGGCTCGCGCGGCGTCCCGTACCGGTTGCCCGCGAACTCGGCCCATTCCAGCAGCCGGTTCCCGGCCACCATCCGGTCGAATTCGGCGGAATCCACGAAGTGGTAATGGTTTCCGTCGACCTCGCCCGGCCGCGGCGCCCGCGTCGTCACCGAAACGCTGAAGTACAGGTTCGGCTCGAGCCGGCGCAGCTGTCCCACCACACTCGACTTCCCGACGCCGGAAGGGCCGGAGACGACCGTGAGCCGGGGGCGGGAGATGTCCCCCGCCACCGGCTCACTGCCGCGGTCGGCGCCCCGGGTCACCGGGTAGTCCTGACCGACGCCGCTCACTCGCCGCTGAACTCGGCCAGCAGCGCCTTGCGCTGCCGGTCGCCGAGCCCGCGGAGCCTGCGGCTGGGGGCGATCTCCAGTCGTTCCATCGTCTGCTGGGCACGGACCTTGCCGACGCCGGGGAGCGCCTCGAGCAAGGCCGAAACCTTCATCTTGCCGAGGACTTCGTTCTCCTCGGCCTGCTTCAGCACGTCGACCAGAGTGGTACCGCCCCGCTTCAGCCGCTCCTTCAGCTCAGCACGGATGCGGCGGGCGGCGGCGGCCTTCTCCAGCGCCGCAGCACGCTGTTCCTCTGTCAGCTGGGGAAGTGCCACGTTTTCCTCCGGTAGTTCTCACATCTGGGTGGGTGACGCGACGGTACCCACCCCTGAGCAGGGGCCACAATGCGGGGGTGGCTGGTGGAGCGCGATTCCGGGGCCTGCTATTGGCCTTTTCCGCGCAGTCCCGCCAACCGGCCGTTCACCTCTTGGGCCGCACGGCGTAACGCCGCCGTGTCCGGGCCGTGCCGCAGCAGGTCGCGCGAAGACGCCGGGAGCAGGCCAGGGAGGCCCTCCCCGAAGACTGCCCGCAAATCCGCCTCGGTTGCCCCCTGCGCCCCGAAACCGGGCGCGAGCACCGGTCCGTTGAGCCGGCTCAGGTCGACTTCCCCAGGAGCCACAGTGGCCCCTACGACCACGCCGACGTCGCCGTACGGCTCAGCACCTGCGTTGTGGTCCGCCGCAGCGTCTACGACGCTCTGAGCGACCGTACGGCCGTCTTCGAGCCGCGCGCGCTGCAACGCGTCCGCTTCCGGGTTGGACGTGCGCGCGAGCACGAAGAGCCCGTTGCCCGCTTCGCGCGCCGCCGCGACAGCCGCGTCGAGCGCGCCGAAGCCGAGGTACGGCGACACCGTGGCTGCGTCGGCGGTGAAAGCCGCCTTTTCGGCCACGTACGCCGCCGTGTAGGCCGCCATGGTCGAGCCGATGTCACCGCGCTTCACGTCCAGCAGGACGAGCGCTCCGGCGTCGTGAGCGACGTCCACGACGCGTTCGAGCACCGCCACTCCGGCGGGCCCGAACGCCTCGAAGAACGCCGACTGCGGCTTCACGATCGCCGCCACCTCGCCCAGCACCTCCACGGCGCTGAGCGCGAAGCGTTCGAGCCCGCTCGAGTCGAGCGGCAGGCCCCACGCCTCGATCAGGCCCGGATGAGGGTCGATCCCGGCGCAGAGCGACCCGCGCGCGGCCACCGCTTCGGCGAGCCGCGCCCCGAATCGCGCGGTCACGACGTCGCCTTCAGCGCCGCCTGGAGGTCCTGCAGGCTGCGCACGCCGATGTCGCCGCGGATAAGCGCTTCGATGCCGTGCACCGCAGCCGCGGCGCCCTGCACCGTGGTGACGCACGGAATGTCGCGCGACACCGCGGCAGTCCGGATTTCGTAACCGTCCACGCGCGGTCCGCTGTTTCCGTACGGCGTGTTGATCACCATGTTGACGTCGCCGGCGAGGATCACGTCGACGATGTTCGGCTCGCCGGTGCCCGGGTCCGGCTCCGAGTGCTTGCGCACCACCGAGCAGGCAACCCCGTTGCGCCGCAACACTTCCGCGGTGCCGGAGGTGGCGAGGATCTCGAAGCCGAGATCGGCCAGCCGCTTCACCGGGAAGACCAGCGAACGCTTGTCGCGGTTGGCGACGGAGACGAATACCCGGCCCGAGGTGGGCAGCGATCCGTAGGCGCCGCTCTGCGATTTCGCGAATGCTTTCCCGAAGGAGGTGTCGACGCCCATGACTTCGCCGGTGGATTTCATTTCCGGGCCGAGCAAGGAGTCGACGCCGTGTCCTTCCGGCGTGCGGAACCGGTGGAAGGGCAGCACGGCTTCCTTGACCGCGACCGGGGAGTCGGCGGGCATCCGGCCGCCGTCGCCCTCGGCGGGCAGGACTCCGGAGGCGCGCAGGTCCTTGATCGTCGAGCCGGTCATCACCAGCGCCGCGGCCTTCGCCAGCGGGACGGCGGTGGCCTTGGAGACGAACGGGACGGTGCGCGAGGCACGCGGGTTCGCTTCCAGGACGTAGAGCACGTCGTCCTTGAGCGCGTACTGCACGTTGAGCAGGCCGCGGACGCCGACGCCGCGCGCGATGGCCTCGGTGGAGCGGCGGACCGCGTCGAGGTCCTGCGCGCCGAGGGTGATCGGCGGCAGCGCGCAGGAGGAGTCGCCGGAGTGGATCCCGGCTTCCTCGATGTGCTCCATCACGCCGCCGAGGTAGAGGTCCTCGCCGTCGAACAGCGCGTCGACGTCGATCTCGATCGCGTCGTCGAGGAACCGGTCGACCAGCACCGGGTGCTCAGGGGTGACCTCGGTCGCCCGGCGGATGTAGCCGGCCAGGGACTCCTCGTCGTAGACGATCTCCATGCCGCGCCCGCCCAGCACGTAGGACGGGCGGACCAGGACCGGGTAGCCGATCTCGTCGGCGATCCGCTTCGCGCCCTCGAACGAGGTCGCCGTCCCGTACTTCGGCGCGGGCAGCCCGGCGGCGGTGAGGACCTCGCCGAACGCGCCGCGGTCCTCGGCCAGGTCGATCGCCTCCGGCGGCGTCCCGACCACCGGCACCCCGGCGTCGGCGAGGCGCTGCGCGAGCCCGAGCGGGGTCTGCCCGCCCAGCTGCACGATCACGCCGGCGACCGTGCCGGACTGCTGCTCGGCGTGCACGACCTCCAGCACGTCCTCGAACGACAGCGGCTCGAAGTACAGCCGGTCGCTGGTGTCGTAGTCGGTGGACACGGTTTCCGGGTTGCAGTTGACCATCACGGCCTCGAACCCGGCCTCGCGCAACGCGATCGCCGCGTGCACGCAGGAGTAGTCGAACTCGATGCCCTGCCCGATCCGGTTCGGCCCGGAGCCGAGGATCAGCACCTTCGGCTTGTCCGACTGCACCGCGACCTCGGAGGTTGCGGCGGGGTCGGTCTCGTAGGCCGAGTAGTGGTACGGGGTCTTCGCCGCGAACTCCGCCGCGCAGGTGTCGACCGTCTTGAACACCGGCCGCACCCCCAGCCGGTGCCGCAGCGCCCGCACGCCGTCCTCGCCCGCCAGTTCCGGCCGCAGCGCGGCGATCTGGCGGTCGGACAGGCCGGTGCGCTTCGCCCGCCGCAGCAGGTCGCCGTCCAGCACCGGTGCGTCGCGGACCTCAGCGCCGACCTCGCCGATGAGGGCGATCTGGTCGATGAACCACGGGTCGATCCCCGACGCCTCGTGCACCTGCTCGACGGTCGCGCCGAGGCGCAGCGCCAGCTCAACCTCGTAGAGACGGCCTTCGTGCGGGGTGCGCAGCGAGTCCAGCGTGGACTCGACCGTCGCGCCCTCGGGGTCGGGCTGGGTCCAGAACCCGGTCGCCTTGGTCTCGATCGACCGCATCGCCTTCCCGAGGGCTTCGGGGAAGCTGCGGCCGAACGACATCGCCTCGCCGACCGACTTCATGGTCGTGGTCAGCGTCGGGTCCGCGCCGGGGAACTTCTCGAACGCGAACCGCGGGACCTTCACCACCACGTAGTCCAGCGCGGGCTCGAACGACGCCGGGGTCTCGCCGGTGATGTCGTTGCGGATCTCGTCGAGGGTGTAGCCGATCGCCAGCTTCGCCGCGATCTTCGCGATCGGGAAACCCGTCGCCTTCGACGCCAGCGCGGACGAACGGGACACGCGCGGGTTCATCTCGATCACGACCATCCGGCCGTCGTCCGGGTTGAACGCGAACTGGATGTTGCAGCCGCCGGTGTCCACGCCGACCTCGCGCAGCACCGCGATCCCGACGTCCCGCATCACCTGGTACTCGCGGTCGGTCAGCGTCATCGTCGGCGCGACGGTGACCGAGTCGCCGGTGTGCACGCCCATCGCGTCCACGTTCTCGATCGAGCACACGACCACCACGTTGTCGTGCTTGTCGCGCATCAGCTCGAGCTCGTACTCCTTCCAGCCGAGCACGCTCTCCTCGATCAGCACCTCGGTCACCGGGGACTCCGTGAGCCCGGTCGACGCCAGCCGCTCCAGGTCTTCGGGCGTGTGCGCCATGCCCGAGCCGAGGCCGCCCATCGTGAACGACGGCCGGATGACCACCGGCAGCCCGAGTTCCTCGACCGTGGAACGAACCTCGTCCATGTCGTGGCACACCCGGCTGCGCGGCACGTCCGCGCCGACCGTGCGCACGATGTCCTTGAACTTCTGCCGGTCCTCGCCCCGCTGGATCGCGTCGATGTCCGCGCCGATCAGCTCCACGCCGTACTTCTCCAGCACGCCGCGCTCGTGCAGGGCCACCGCGCAGTTCAGCGCGGTCTGCCCGCCCAGCGTCGCCAGCAGCGCGTCCGGGCGCTCCGCCGCGATGACCTTCTCCACGAAGTCCGGCGTCACCGGCTCGATGTAGGTCGCGTCCGCGAACTCCGGATCCGTCATGATCGTCGCCGGGTTCGAGTTCACCAGCGACACCCGCAGGCCCTCGGCCCGCAGCACCCGGCAGGCCTGCGTGCCCGAGTAGTCGAACTCGGCCGCCTGCCCGATCACGATCGGCCCGGAGCCGATCACCAGCACGTGCTGGATGTCCGTCCTCTTCGGCATCAGGCCTTCTTCTCCATCAACTCAACGAATTCATCGAACAGGGGCGCGGCGTCGTGCGGACCCGCGGCCGCTTCGGGGTGGTACTGCACGGAAAACGCGGGCACGTCGAACGCGCGCACGCCCTCGACCGTGTCGTCGTTCGGGCAGTAGTGGCTGATCTGCGCGGCCCCGTAAGGGGAATCGAACCGCTGGCCCGGTTCGCCTTCGAGGGCGAAACCGTGGTTCTGCGCGGTGATCGCGACCCGCCCGGTCGCCACGTCGATCACCGGGATGTTGATCCCCCGGTGCCCGTAGCGCATCTTGTAGGTGCCCAATCCCAAGGCGCGGCCCAGGATCTGGTTGCCGAAGCAGATCCCGAACAGCGGAATCCGCTGCTCCAGAACGGTTTTCGTCAACGCCGTCGCGTGCGCGGTCGTCGCCGGGTCGCCCGGGCCGTTGGACAGGAACACCCCGTCCGGCTCCAGCGCCAGCAGTTCCTCCGCGCTCGTGCTCGAGGGCAGCACGTGCACCTCGATGCCCCGCTGCGTCATCAGCCGCGGCGTGTTCGACTTGATCCCCAAGTCCAGCGCCGCGACCCGGAACCGCTTCTCCCCTTGCGCCGCAACGACATACGGCTGGTCCGTGGAGACCTCGCCCGCGAGGTCCGCGCCCTTCATCTGCGGGCTCGCCAGCACCTCCGCGACCATCTGCTCGTCGCTGCCCAGCGCGTCGCCCGAGAACACGCCCGCGCGCATCGCGCCCTGCTCGCGCAGATGCCGCGTCAGCGTGCGGGTGTCCACTTCGGAAATCCCGACCACGCCCTGGCGCACCAGTTCCTCGTCCAGCGACCGCTTCGAGCGCCAGTTCGACGGTGTGCGCGCGGGATCCCGCACCACGTAACCGGAAACCCAGATCCGGGCCGATTCGTCGTCCTCGTCGTTCCAGCCGGTGTTGCCGATCTGCGGCGCGGTCTGCACCACGATCTGCCGGTGGTAGGACGGATCGGTCAGCGTTTCCTGGTAGCCCGTCATGCCGGTGCAGAACACCGCCTCGCCCAGGGTCCGCCCGCGCGCGCCGTATGCCGCGCCGCGGAACACCCGGCCGTCTTCGAGAACCAGGGCGGCGGGGCCGCGAGTGCCGGTGCTCACTGGGCACCTCCCTTGATGTCGTGATCGGAAAGTTCGTTGATCCACAATGGATAGTCGTCGAGATCGTCGCCGCGGAACCCGGTGTCCAGCGCGACGTCGCCGAGCTGCCAGGTGATCACCAGCAGCACGTCGGTGCCGGTGACCTTCCCGGCGAGCCGGGAGTCGCGGCGGATCCCGGTGATCGAGGCGCGCGGGATCCAGAAGTCCGGGAGCCCGCCGCGTTCCACGGCCACCCCGTCCGGGTGCAGCCGCCAGACCGCGCCGGACCGCGGGCCCGCGCCGCGCGTGACGATGCGGTCCTGCCAGTTGCCCGCGGTCGTGGTGCCCACGTACACGCCCGTCGATTCGAGCTGGAATTCGCCGGGGTCGGCCGGGATTTCCGGGAACGGGGCGATCCGCGCGCTCTGCGAACGCGCCTTGCGCCGCCAGCCCATCCACATGCCCCACAGGCACAGCAGGAAGAACGCGACGATCCCCAGCGTCAGCAGCAGCCGCTCCATCAGCAGATCTTCCCCTCGCGCGCGGTGATCCGCCCGCGCAGCAGGGTCGCCGTCACCACGCCGGGCAACCGCATTCCCTCGTACGGGGTGTTGGCCGCGATGCTGGCCAGTTCGGCCCCGCGCACGGTCCATTCGGCGTCCGGGTCGACCAGCGTCAGGTTCGCCGGTTCGCCCGCTTCGATCGGACGGCCGTGCCCGGACAGGTTCCCGATCTCCGCGGGCCGCTCGCTCATCACCCGGGCGACGCCGCGCCAGTCGAGCAGGCCGGTCTTGACCATCGTCTCGACGACCACCGACAGCGCGGTCTGCAGGCCGAGCATGCCGGGCCGGGCCGCGGCCCACTCGGTGTCCTTGTCCTGCACCGCGTGCGGCGCGTGGTCGGTGGCGACGCAGTCCACGACGCCCTCGGCCAGCGCGGCGCGCAGCTTCTCCGCGTCGCCGCCGGTGCGCAGCGGCGGGTTGACCTTGTTGACCGGGTCGTAGGTCTCCAGCCGGTCGTCGGTCAGCAGCAGGTGGTGCGGCGTGACCTCGGCCGACACCTTCGTGCCGCGTTCCTTCGCCCAGCGCAGGACGTCGACCGTGCCCGCGGTGGAGACGTGGCAGACGTGCAGCCGCGCGTTCGCGTGCAGCGCCAGCAGGCAGTCGCGCGCGACGATCGATTCCTCCGCCGACGCCGGCCAGCCCGCGTAGCCCAGCCGCGACGCCTGCTCGCCCTCGTGCGCCTGCGCGCCGACGGTGAGCCGCGGTTCTTCGGCGTGCTGGGCGATCACCGCGTCGAGCGCGGTCGAGTACTCCAGCGCGCGGCGCATCAGCAGCGGGTCCGCGACGCACACGCCGTCGTCGGAGAAGACGCGCACGGCTGCGGTGCCCTTGGCCATCGTGCCCAGTTCGGCGAGCTTCTCGCCCTTGAGCCCGACGGTGACCGCGCCGACCGGGTGGACGTCGACCAGGCCGACCTCCTGCCCGCGCCGCCACACGTGGTCGGTGACGAGCGAGTTGTCGGCGACCGGATCGGTGTTGGCCATGGCGAACACGGCGGTGTAGCCGCCGAGCGCGGCCGCGGCGGAACCGCTGTCGATGGTCTCGGTGTCTTCGCGGCCCGGCTCGCGCAGGTGCGTGTGCAGGTCGACGAACCCAGGCAGCAGGACCTGGCCCTCGGCGTCGAGCACCTCGGCGCCCTCGGGAACGTCCACCTCGCCGATCGCGGCGATCACGCCGTCCTCGACCAGGACGTCCACCGGCTCGCCCTCGCCGTACGGGCGGGCACCCTTGATCACGATGCTCACGCGGCAGCTCCTTCACTGGCCAGCAGGTGGTAGAGGACCGCCATGCGCACGTGGACGCCGTTGCGGACCTGTTCGGTAATGGCTGAGGAGGGGGAATCCGCGACCGCGGAGGCGATCTCCATGCCGCGCAGCATCGGGCCGGGGTGCAGCACGACGGCGTGGTCCGGCAGCAGCGCCTGGCGGCGCTCGGAGAGCCCGTAGGAGATCGAGTATTCGCGCGCGGAGGGGAAGAAGCTCTGCCCAGGGCCCCCGCCCGTCATGCGCTCGGCTTGGACGCGCAGCATCATCACCGCGTCGACCGCGGGCAGCTCGGCGTCGAGGTCGTGCGACACGGTGACCGGCAGCTTTTCGACGCCGACCGGCAGCAGCGTCGGCGGCGCGACGAGCACCACCTCCGCGCCGAGGGTGCTGAGCAGGTGGATGTTCGAGCGCGCGACCCGGCTGTGCAGGACGTCGCCGACGATCGCGATCCGCCGGTCCTTCAGGGAACCGAGACGTTCGCGCAGCGTCGCCGCGTCCAGCAGCGCCTGGGTGGGGTGCTCGTGCATGCCGTCGCCCGCGTTGACCACCGCGGTGCCCGGTCCGGCGAGCCAGCCCGACAGCCGGTGCGCGGCCCCCGAGGCGGGGTGCCGGATGATCACGCAGTCGGCGCCCGCGGCGGCCAGCGTGAGCGCGGTGTCCCGCAGCGATTCGCCCTTGTTCACCGAGGAACTGGACGCCGAGACGTTGATCACGTCCGCGCTCATCCACTTCCCGGCGATCTCGAACGACACCCGCGTGCGCGTCGAGTTTTCGTAGAACAGCGTGATCACCGTGCGGCCGCGCAGCGTCGGCAGCTTCTTGACCTCGCGGCCGAGCAGCGTGTGCTTGAGCTCGTCGGCGGTGTCGAGCACGGCGGTCGCGGTGTCCGCGTCGAGCCCGTCGGTGGCGAGCAGGTGCTTCACCGGGTTTCTCCTTCCGGCGCGCGCAGCAGCACCGCGTCCCGGCCGTCGGTTTCGGACAGCAGCACGGAGACGCCTTCGGCGCGCGCGGTGGGCACGTTCTTGCCGACGTAGTCGGCGCGGATCGGCAGCTCGCGGTGGCCGCGGTCGACGAGCACGGCGAGCTGGACGGCACGCGGGCGGCCGTGGTCGCGCAGGGCGTCGAGGGCGGCGCGGATGGTGCGGCCGGAGAACAGGACGTCGTCGACGAGGATGACGACCCGGTTGTCGATCCCGCCGGGCGGCAGCTGCGTCTGCTCGAGCGCGCGCGGCGGACGGCGGCGGAGATCGTCGCGGTAGAGGGTGACGTCGAGGGCGCCGTGCGGCGGCTCGGCCCCGGCGAATTCGCCGATCTTCCCGGCGAGGCGCGCGGCGAGCGGAGTGCCGCGGGTGGGGATGCCGAGCAGCACCGGGTACTGCTCGGGCGGACCGGCTCCGAGAGCGGTCTTCTCGATGACCTGGTGGGCCATCCTCGCGATCGTGCGCGCGACATCGCCGGCAGAAAGCAGCTCGCGCTCTCCCGCCGGCTCCGCCGCGCCACGCGGACGTGACGACAAGGCGGACCTCCTTCCCCGCCTCTCTGGACGGGTCCTTAAAGGACGTCGGCAACCGGCTGCTGCCGGAAACCGCACCGACAGTAGCAGGACCGGTCAATCAGTCTTCCGGGTGGTACGCGCACGGCCGCCACCTGCGCGGACCGACCTTCTGCTTGACCTGGTGACAACTATGCGTAACCATTACTCTGAGTATTCGACTCGAGGAGTCCCCGGCTCCGGTCCTCCCGGCCGGGCAGGGGCGATGAAACGGAGAACCACCAGATGGGCGATTACGCCAAGGCGCTCGGGGCCAAGCTCCGCGGGATCCGCCAGCAGCAAGGCCTGTCCCTGCACGGGGTCGAGCAGAAGTCCGGCGGACGCTGGAAGGCCGTCGTGGTCGGCTCGTACGAGCGCGGCGACCGGGCGGTCACCGTCCAGAAGCTGGCCGAGCTGGCGGACTTCTACGGCGTGCCGGTGGTCGAACTGCTGCCGGAGGGCCGGGTCCCCTCGGGAGCCGAGCCCGCCGCGAAGATCGTGATCAACCTGGAGCGGCTCCAGCAGCTCCCCGCGGAGAAGGTCGGCCCGCTCGCCCGGTACGCGGCGACGATCCAGAGCCAGCGCGGCGACTACAACGGCAAGGTGCTCTCCATCCGCACCGAGGACCTGCGCTCGCTCGCCATCATCTACGACATGACCCCCGGCGAGCTGACCGAGCAGCTCATCGACTGGGGCGTCCTCCCGCCGGAAGCCCGCCCGTCCAAAGAGGACTGAGCACTGATGGCGGCAACGGCCGTGCACGACGCGGCGGGCTTCCCGCACCCGGGGAACCGGGAACGCCCGCCGCGCTTCGGGTGAGGCTCGATCCGCCGCGGTTCCGCGCTGCCCGGCCCGGCCTCGGGCGATCCGGGGTGCCCGCGACCGTTGACCTGCTGTGTTCCGCTCTTCGGCGAACGCCGTAAGTGCCCACGTTTTCCGTGTTGAGAGCCCGGATTCGTTCCGGATTCCGGCGCATTTCCGCTTCGCGTCGCAGCGCCGCCCAGGACTTTTCCTCGCGGCCGCTCCCCCGCTCCGAGCTTCGGACGCCCGAGCGGATTCCCTTGCCTGGCTTGCGGTTTCGCGCCGATGGCTTGCCCGCCGCCGCGCACCTGGATCGCCGATACCAAGCAGTGCGGTAATTCCGCGCTGAGCATTTCCCCCGCTCGCGACCGGTTTCCGCCCCAGGCACGCTCTCCCGGCATCGGCGGCGGTCCGATCCCGCTGCTTTCCCGCCCGCGACATTCCTGCTCCGGGCAGCGGTTTCTCTCCCCCCGCCTGGAAACCGTTGCCCCGTCGCGGTTTCCCCGGCAGCATGCGCGGCACCGCTCCGGCGGGTTGCTCACTCACCGCAGTGAATCCGGAAGACCGCCGCCCCGGCTCGCCGCGCACCCGCCCGGATTCTGCTGCCGCGAAGGGCGCCCGCCGACCGGTTCTGATTCCGCTCGGTGATCAATTTTCTCCCGGACGCCCCTCGCGCCGGCCGCCGCGGTCCGGCGGTGACCCGATCAGGCAGCGGCCAATCAGGTGGCCGCTTTCCCCCAGCCGGGTTACCTCCGACTACCGAGCCGCGAGGGCTAAAGGACCGCGCGCAGCCGGTCGGCGATCGTGCCGATGCGGCCGAGGACGCCGTTGATGAACCGCGGCGAGTCGTCCGTCGAAAGTTCCTTCGCGAGGCCGACCGCTTCGTCGATCGCGACCGCGTCGGGGACGTCGCCCGACCACAGCATCTCGTACACGCCGACGCGCAGGACCGCCAAGTCCACGGGCGGCATCCGCTCGAGGGTCCAGCCCTGCGAGTGTTCCGCGAGAAGTTCGTCGATCCGCTCGCGGTGGGCCGTGACGCCCTCCACGACGGTGATCGTGTAGTCCGCGACCGGGTCGACCTCGACCGCGCCGACCCGGTCGGCCAGCAGCGTGACCGCGTCGGCGGACCGCTGGGCGGCCTCGTACAGCATCTCGACCGCGCGCCGGCGCGCCTGCCGCCTGCTGATCGCGCCGCCGCGGTTCGGGTGCGGGGGAAGCTTGTCCGCCATCAGCTGGAGACGCGGCCGAGGTAACGGCCGTCGCGGGTGTCGACCTTGATCTTCTCGCCGGTCGTGAGGAACAGCGGGACCTGGATCTCCGCGCCGGTCTCGAGCGTCGCCGGCTTGGTGCCGCCGGTGGAGCGGTCGCCCTGCAGGCCCGGGTCGGTGTGCTGGACGACCAGCTCGACCGAGGTCGGCAGCTCGACGTACAGCGGCTCGCTCTCGTGCACCGCGACCTGGACCTCGGTGTTCTCGAGCATGTAGTTCGCGTTGTCGCCGACGGTCTCGGCGGGCACGGTGATCTGGTCGTAGGTGTCGCCGTCCATGAAGACGAAGTCCGCGCCGTCCTTGTACAGGTACGTCATGTTCCGGCGGTCCACCGTGGCCGTCTCGACCTTCGTGCCCGCGTTGAAGGTCTTGTCGACGACCTTGCCGGTCAGCACGTGCTTGAGCGTGGTGCGTACGAACGCACCGCCCTTGCCCGGCTTGACGTGCTGGAACGCGGTGACGCTCCACAGCTGGCCGTCCAGCTTGAGGACGAGTCCGTTCTTCAGGTCGTTGGTGGTGGCCACGAGTCTTCAGGTCTCCTGTGTTCGATCTCTTCGGCCGCGGCCGTCAGACGGCCACGAGGTCCTTGGTGCTCAGGGTGAGGAGTTCGGGTCCGGAGTCCCGCACGACGAGCGTGTCCTCGATGCGCACGCCACCGCGCCCCGCGAGGTACACGCCGGGCTCGACGGTGACCGCCATACCGGCGGACAGTGTACCGACGCCTGCCGCGGCGAGACTCGGTGCCTCATGCACTTCCAGCCCGACGCCGTGCCCGAGACCGTGCGCGAACTGCTCTCCGTACCCCGCGTCGGCGATCACCGAGCGGGCCGCGGCGTCCACTTCGGACACCACAGCGCCGGGCCGGACCGCCTCGCAGCCCGCCGCCTGCGCGCGGTGCACCAGGTCGTAGATCTCGCGCTGCCAGTCCGCAGGTTCGCCGATGACGACCATGCGGGTCATGTCCGAGTGGTAGCCGTCGACGGTGGCGCCGAAGTCGAATTTCACGAAGTCGCCGCGGTTCAGTTCGGCCCCGGTCGGGCGGTGGTGCGGGATCGCCGAGTTCGGCCCGGCGGCGACGATGGATTCGAACGAGATCCCGGACGAACCGTGCTCCAGCATCCGGTTCTCCAGGTCGCGGGCCACTTCCAGCTCGGTCCGGCCCGGCCGCACTCCCCCGGCCTCGATCAGGGCGGCGAGCGCGCGGTCGGCGGCGGCGCACGCGGCGCGCAGTGCGGCGACCTCGACCTCGTCCTTGACCACCCGCAGCTGCTCGACCAGGCCCGGCGTGCGGACCAGTTCGACCCGGTCGAAGCGCACCTTGAGGTTCTCGTGCTCCTCGACGCTCACGTGCTGGCTCTCGAACCCGGTCCGGCCGTAGCCCTGCTCCGCGGCGTGCACCGCGAGCGCGCGGGCGCTGGCGCGGTCGAGCACGCGCTCCAGGTCGGGCACCTCCGACTCCGACTGGGTCGTGTAGCGCCCGTCGGTGCAGAACAGGGTCTTCGCGTCGCCTGCCGCGTGCAGCAGCAGCGCGGCGTTCGACCCGGTGAACCCGGTCAGGTAGCGGATGTTGAGCAGATCGGTGACCAGCAGCGCGTCGACCCCGTTCTCGTGGAGCAGGGCGGCGAGCGCGGCGCGGCGGCGAGCGTGGATTTCCGGCACGCGACCAGCTTAACCAGCGGCTTCCGACCCCTGTTCGGGCACGGTTTCAGCGCGGCTCCGGCACGGTTCCGGCGCGGCGGGGAGGACGGCCTACTGGCGGTTAACTTCGGCGCGCCTACACTCCGTCCATGCTGGGTGCCTGGTTGACGCGCGGGCTGGTCATGGCGGTCGTGCACGCCGCCGCGATGACGCTGCTCGCCAAGTGGTCCGTGTTCCACCCGACCGGCCAGACGCTGTTCACGTCGCTCGCCATCGCCGTGCTGGTCGGCGTGGCGGCGCTGTGGAGCGCGATCGACGGCTGGCGCGGCCTGCGCGACAGAGGGCGCGCGTGGTTCATCGCCTCCCTGGTCGCGGGCGTGTGCTCGGGCATCCTGTACGTGATCGGGCGGGCGATTTTCGTCGACCAGACCGGGGTTTCCGAACTGGGAGCCGCGCTCACCGGCGGGGCGGCGTTCTCCGCGCTGCTGGTGCTGGTGCCCGCCGGGCTGGGATTGTTCGTCGGCGGCCGGATCCGGCGTCCGGCCGAGGATGCCGATGCCGACTCCGAGCCGGAGCCCGACGACGAGGACGAGGACGGCACCGGCAGCCGTTCCGGTGAACTCGAACTCCCGCCGAGCCCGACCCCGCGGGAGGAGAAGCCGCCGGCCGAGAAGCCGAAGCCGTCTCCGGTCAGCCGCCAAGCGGCAAACCGCGCGCGGCGCCGTCCCACTGTTGCGGGTCGATCTCCTGCACCCCGGAACCGTTGAGCGACACGATCGTCGTGTCCGGCAGGCCGTAGAGCTGCCCGTCGAGCACCATGCCGTAGCCGCGGCCGTACGCGTGCACGACGGTCGCCCCCGAACGCAGGCGGGTTTTCACCGGCACCTCCGGCACCTGCGGCAACGGCCGGTTCACCAGTTCCCCGGCGAGCACCTCGGCGACTGAACGCCGGTCGATCCGGATCCGCTCGCCGCGGCGGTAAAGGTCGATCATGCGGTCCGGGGACGGCATCGCGACGCCGTCGAAGGTCGCCGTGCTGCGCGCCGGGGTCGAGCAGCCGCCCGCGCCTTTCACGTCGAGCCCGAAGTGCTTCAGCCCGGTCGGCGCGCCCGACGGGCCGATCTCGGTGGCGCGCACGACGTCCAGCGAGACCAGGTCGCACGGGTCGCTGACCGACGTAGGCGCGTGCCCGTCGGGACGGCGGACGAGTCCGGGTCCTTCCTTCCACGCGCCCGGGATCACGACCGGTTTGTACGGCTGCATCGTGAAATCGCGGTCCCAGAAGGTGATCGTGGTGCCGTCCGCGGTTTCGTGCGCGATGGCGAAGGCGTCGAGCGCGCCGACCCACTCCAGGTCCACGCTGAACGCGTCGACCACCGAACGGGTCCGCGGTGCCGCGGTGGTCGCGGTGGGCTCGAATCCCTTCTCCCCCAACGCTTCCACGCCCTCGCGGAACGCCGGGTCGTGCGCCCGGATCACGAACTGGCCCGCCCCGTTCCACCCCGCCGCGCGGCCAGTGGTGTCGGTGAACATCAGGTAGTACCAGCCGTCGAGGAAGACCACCGAGGGCTGGCCGGCGCCGTAGACGTTGCCGCGGTGGACGTCGTGGGACGCGCCGAGAATCGGTTTGCCGCCGTTCGAACGGGTCCAGTGGATGCCGTCCGGGCTGGTGGCCATGCCGATCGCGTTGCCGAGCGCGTGGTCGCCCGCCGCGCCGGTGTAGTACAGGAAGTAGGTGCCGCCGACGCGCAGCACGGACGGGTCGCAGGTGTGCATGCCGTCGAAGTTGCCGGGCGCGCCGGACAGGAGCGCCGCGGGCGCGCCGCCACCCGGCCCGGTGAAGGGTCCGTCGGCCGAGGGACCTTCGGCGTAGAGGATGTCGTCCCCCGGCGGCGGGGCGCTGCTGTACTGGCTGCACCACCAGATCCGGGTGCGGCCGTTCTCGACCATCACGGTGGGGCCGTAGTTGTAGGACGCGTCCGCGGCCCCGGCCGCCACGACGCCGCCGCTCTGCCTGCTGGCCCCCGAGGCGAGCGCGACGTCCGCCGCCCGAGGCGGATCCTTGGGAGTTTGCGGCGCCCCGCCCGCGATGCCGCCGTGCCCGGTGCCCTCGGCCTGCGGCTGCGCCAACGTCTGACTGCACCCGGAAACGAGGGATCCGGCGATCAGCAGCGAGAGCAGCTGACGCACGGGTCGCCGACCCCCACGACGAAACGGGTGCATGATCGCCGAGTGTAGCGACAGCGGCACCGGATGGGTGAACCACGTCGCGCATCCGCCGGTCAGACGGCGGGTTTACCGGGGGCTTGCTTTTCGGCTGGTGCGGAGGTCTTTCGCCCGCTGGCCTGGGGGTGGCTGCCTGGCGTCGGGCGGGGTATGGCTGTCCGCGCCAAGTCTGGCGGTTGTTGCGGGCGCGGGGTCTCTGAAAGCCCGCCCTGCTGCCTGAACCGCCCCGCTGCGAAGTCAGGACGAGCGCGCGGCAATCCAGCGCAACGCGAACGCGCAACCATCCGCCTCAACGCCAGCGATCACGCCGGTCGCGATGCACGAAAGCCCGCCGTGCGCCCGAAACCACCTCGTCACAGCTCCCGGCGCGAGGTCGGGACGTGTGCACCACAATCCAGCTCAATGCGTGCCCTTGGCTACCCGCCCCAAAACCAGCGATCCCGCCGGTTGCGGGGGTTCCGCGGGGAGGTCAGGACGCGTGCGCGGCAATCCAGCGCAACGCGAGCCCGTGACCATCCGCCCCAAACCAGCGATCACGCCGGTCCCGAAGCTCCCGCCGCGAAGTCAGGACGCGTGCGCGGCAATCCAGCGCAACGCGAGCCCGTAACCGTCCACGCCGAGGCCGACGATCACCCCGGTCGCGATGTCGGAAAGCACGCTGTGGTGCCGGAATTCCTCGCGTTTGTGCACGTTGCTGATGTGCAGTTCGATCAGCGGCGCGGTGAGCTGCGCGGCGGCGTCGCGGACGGCGATCGAGTAGTGGGTCCACGCGCCCGCGTTCAGCACGACCGGCGCGCCCGCGTCGGCGGCCTCGTGCAGCCAGCCGACCAGTTCGCCCTCGTGGTCGGTCTGGCGCACCTCGACGTCAAGGCCCAGTTCCTGGCCAGTCGAGACGCACAACTGCGCGAGGTCGTCGTGCGTGGTGGAGCCGTAGACGTCCGGCTCGCGTTTGCCGAGGCGGCCCAGGTTGGGGCCGTTGAACACGAACGTTTTCACAGCAGCACGCTCCCGCCGTTTCCGGAGGGCTCGGCCGCGATCGCCGAGTACGCGGCGGCGAGCAGCGACGGGTCGGGGCCTTCCAGCCTGCCGGGTTTGGCGAGCCCGTCGAGGACGACGAAGCGCAGCACGCCGGAGCGGGTTTTCTTGTCGCCCTTCATGGTTTCCAGCAGCTGCGACAGCGCGTCCGGGTCGTAGGCGGTGGGCAGGCCGATCAGTTTGAGCACCGAGGCGTGGCGGTCGGCGGTGGCGTCGTCGAGACGTCCGGCGAGACGGGCCAGTTCCGCCGCGAACACCAGGCCGACGCTGACCGCCGCGCCGTGGCGCCAGCGGTAGCGCTCGCGGCGTTCGATGGCGTGGCCGAGGGTGTGGCCGTAGTTGAGGATTTCGCGCAGGTCGGACTCGCGCAGGTCGGCCGCGACGACGTCGGCCTTCACCTGGATCGAGCGGCGGACGAGTTCGGCGAGCACGTCGCCGGTCGGGTCGAGCGCCTGCTCCGGGTCGGCCTCGATCAGTTCGAGGATGCGCGGGTCGGCGATGAAGCCGGTCTTGACGATCTCGGCCATCCCGGCGACGAGTTCGTTGCGCGGCAAGGATTCCAGCGTCGCGAGGTCGACCAGGACGGCGGAGGGCTCGTGGAAGACGCCGACGAGGTTCTTGCCCGCTTCGGTGTTGATCCCGGTCTTCCCGCCGACCGCCGCGTCGACCATGCCGAGCAGCGTCGTCGGCACGTTCACCAGCCGGACGCCGCGCATCCAGGTGCCCGCGACGAACCCGGCGAGGTCGGTGACCGCCCCGCCGCCGAGCGCGACGACCACGCCGCGCCGGTCCAGCCCGATCCGGCCGAGCACCTCCCAGCAGAAACTGGCGACCGAGAAGGCCTTGCCGTCCTCCGCGTCGGGAATCTCGACGCGGTGCGCGTCGAGCCCGGCCGCGGCCAGCTCGTCGCGAACGGCCTCGGCGGTGGCGGTGAGCGTCGGCGGGTGGATCAGCGCGACCTTCGACGCGTCGGCGAGCTGCTCGGTGAGTTCGCCGAGCAGGCCGCGCCCGACGAGCACGTCGTACGGCTGCGCGGTGGCGACCCGGATCCGGACGGGCGGGGTGACGGACACGGTTCTCCTCACTGCTCCCGGACCGGGAGGTCCTGGGCGGGGTGGTGACTCAACGGCATCGGCTGGGTGCGGCCGAGGCTGGTGCGGACAGGGTGGCTGGCGGTGGGGTTCTGGTTCGCGCCGGGGACGGCCGAGGCCAGCAGATCCGGCGAACCGGTCGGCACGACTCGGCCCGCCGCACCTGGTTTCGCGTGGCTGACCGGCCAAGGCAGTCCCGCTGGCTGGTCTCCGGCAACCCGGCTCGGCGCGGTCAGCCAGGCGGGGCCGGGCTGGCTCCGCTGGCTGGATCCGGGCCGGTGGCGGGTCACTGTTCGCGGACCCGGTCGGGTTCGAGGGCGGCGACGGCGGCCGCGACGACCTCTTCTGGCGTGCGTTTGTCGGTCTCGATCTCGACGGTCGCCACCTCGCGGTACACCGGCAGCCGTTGGTCGAGCAGGGCTTTGAAGGTGGCGCGCGGGTTGATGCCGGCGAGCAGCGGGCGGGCGCTGGACATCCCGGTGCGCTGCACGCCCGCGGCGAGCCCGACGTTCAGGAAGACCACCGTGTGGTCCTGAAGCCGGGCGCGGGTGCCGGGGGTGAGCGGGGCTCCGCCGCCCAGGGAGAGGACGCCGTCGTGTTCGGCGAGGGCGGTGGCGACCGCTTCCTCCTCGAGCGCGCGGAAGGCGGGTTCGCCGTCGTCGGCGAAGATGTCCGAGATGGCGCGTCCAGCGCGGGCGACGATGTCGTCGTCCGTGTCGCGGAAGGACACGCCGAGCGCGGCGGCCAGCAGCGGGCCGACCGTGCTCTTGCCCGAGCCCGGCGGTCCGATGACGACCGCGCGCGGGCTCACCAGCGCTCCTCGAGCGCCTTCAAGTACGACTGCGCGTTGCGCCGGGTCTCGGCCAGCGAGTCGCCGCCGAATTTCTCCAGCGCCGCGTCCGCGACGACCAGCGCCACGACCGACTCCAGCACCACGCCCGCGCGCGGCACCGCGCACACGTCGGAACGCTGGTGGATCGCCACGGCGGGCTCGCCGGTCCGGACGTCCACTGTGGACAGTGCCTTGGGCACGGTCGAGATCGGCTTCATCGCGACGCGCACCCGCAGCGGTTCGCCGTTGGTGATGCCGCCTTCGAGCCCGCCCGCGCGGTTCGACCGGCGCGTGACGCCGACCGGTCCGGTGCCGCGGTCGATCTCGTCGTGCGCCTGGCTGCCCCAGCGGCGGGCGGTGGTGAAGCCGTCGCCGACCTCGACGCCCTTCATCGCCTGCACGCCCATGAGCGCGCCGGCGAGCCGCGCGTCGAGACGGCGGTCCCAGTGCACGTGCGAGCCGAGGCCCGGCGGCAGCCCGTAGACGATCACCTCGATCACGCCGCCGACGGTGTCGCCTGCCTTCCGCACCGCGTCGACCTCGGCGACCATCGCCTCGGTCCCCTCGGCCGAGAACGCGCGCACCGGGCTCTCGTCGATCGCCGCGAGGTCGCCCGGCTGCGGGAGCGGGCCGTCGGGAGCGTCCGCGCCGCCGATGGAGACGACGTGGCTCAGCACCTCGGCCCCGAGCAGCTGCCGCAGGAAGTTCCGCGCGACCGTGCCGAGCGCGGTCCGCGAGGCCGTCTCGCGAGCGCTGGCGCGCTCCAGGACGGGACGGGCCTCGTCGAAGCCGTACTTCTGCATGCCGGGCAGGTCGGCGTGCCCCGGGCGGGGCCGGGTCAGCGGCTCGTTGCGGGCGAGCCCGGCGAGTTCGGCCTCGTCGACCGGATCGGTCGCCATGACCTTCTCCCACTTGGGCCACTCGGCGTTCTCGATCTGGACGGCGATCGGGCCGCCCTGGGTGACCCCGTGCCGGACCCCGCCGAGGAACTGGACCTGGTCGGTCTCGAAGCCCATCCGGGGGCTGCGGCCGAACCCGAGCCGGCGCCGCGCGAGCTGCGCGGAGAGGTCCGAGGTCGTCACCTCCACCCCGGCAGGCAGCCCTTCGAGCACAGCGGCGAGGGCGGGTCCGTGCGATTCTCCAGCGGTGATCCAGCGCAGCACCGGCCAATCCTGTCACGGCGCGTCCGGCGGCCTGGCAGAGCCCCTGGCCTCAGGCGATGCCCGTTCCAGCGGCTGGGAAGACCGCGCACGCCCAGGTGGCCAGAACCAAGCCCGGGCCGTAGGGGACGCGGAGGGGGCCGGCGCGGATTCGGGAGGGGGCGGGGTCGGGCGGCGGTGCGGATTGGGCGGGCCTCGGCGGGAGGGCGACGCCGGTTGACGTGGGGGCTGGAGCAGTCGGCGCAGTAGCGGGAGCGGGCGGCGCGGAAGCGAGGCCGGTCGGCGGTGAGGACGAGGCGGGCCTCGGCACGAGAGCGGGCTCGGTTGACGTGGAGGCCGAGCCAGACGGCGCGGCAACGGGAGCGCGCGGCACGGGAGCGGCATTGGTCGGCGCGGAGGGAGTGGCAGTAGCGGAGTCCGTGAGCGTGGACGGAGTGGCAGTCGGCGTAGACGGCTGGGCAGGGTCGGCCGCTAGGGGCGGGGAGTCGGGTTGGCTCGGCGTGGGCTCGTGGAGGCCTCCTTCGGCTTCGGAGTGGAGCGATGGTGCGGCGGTCGAATCGGTGACGGGCGGAGGCGTCGGGGTGGCGGATAACGGAGGAGCGAGAGCTGGCTCTCGAGCAGACCCGCGCAGTTGACGGATCCGGCGTGTCAGCCACATCGGCACGAAAGCCGCCACGCTCACCAGCGCCGCCAGAACCGCCGCCACCGCGGGGGCCAGTCCGCCGACTGCGCCCAGGACTGCGCCGAAGGACCCGGCCAGTTTCACGTCTCCTGGGCCGAGGCCGCCCGCCGACAGTCGGTGGACGATCAGGTGTGTTCCGCCGAACAGCAGGCAGCCCAGGAGGGCGCCAGCGGCCAAGCGCCAGCCTCCGCCGCTCAGAGCGGCGAGGGTGAGGGTCAGGGCGACGGCGGGGTAAGCAGGCAGGGTCAGGACGTCCGGGAGACGGCGGTGCCGGGCGTCAGCCAGCGCGAGGGGTACGCCGAGTACCGAGACCAGCCACGCCACGGGGAGCCACCAAGCCGGGAGTGCGCCCGCGTCGGCGCGGGACGCGGCTACGGCGACTGCCGCCACGGCGGTGGTGATGCCCAGCACTGCGGAGACTGGGGCACCGGCTTTCTTCGTCATCACCAGCAGCACGGGGACCACCGCTCCGGCTGCGAGCACTGCTGTCAAAACCATGCGACCAGCCTGTCGCCAACGCCTGGACCAGGGCAAACAAACCACTGCGCGAGGGGACCCCTCGTGCGCGACACGCCGGAAGGTTCACTCGACAGAGGCAGAATCAGCTGGGGGAAGAAGCCAGAGCCTCGGCGAGGAACGCGGTGGAAAAAAGCATCAGCCGGAGGGGAGAAGCCACAGCCCCGCCGGGATCAGCCCGTGGGCAAAGCATCAGCCGGGGGAAGAGGCCAACGCCTCGGCAAGGTCAGCCGTGGGAAAAGCATGAGCAGGGCGGAAAAAGCCAAAGCCCCACCGAGACCAGCCGCGGGACAAAGCATCAGCCGGGCGGACGAAACAACAGCCCCACCGAGATCAGCCGTGGGAAAACGCATCAGCCGGGCGGAAGAAGCCAAAGCCCCACCGAGATCGGCAGTGGGGAAAGCACCAGCCAGGGTAGAAGCCACAGCCCGCTGAGATCAGACGTGGGAAGAGACCAACTCCCCGGCCAGGAAAGCCCGCCGGTATCCCGACGGATTGACGCCCCGCAAGCGTTTGAAGGCGGCGCTGAAGCCGAACGCGTCCGAGTAGCCCACCGCGCAGGCCACCTCCGCGATCGGCATTGACGGCTGTTCCGTCAGGAGGTCCGCGGCCAGGGTCATCCGCCATCGGGTCAGGTACGTCATCGGCGGCTCCCCTACCAGGTCCGCGAAGCGTTTGGCCAGGGTGGACCGCGAAACTCCGGCGCGGGCGGCCAGTGTGACGACCGTCCACGGGGCTGCCGGGTCCGCGTGCAGCAGGCGCAGCGCAGCGCCTACCACCGGGTCCCGTTGAGCCGCCCACCACGGCGGCGGGGTGCCGCCTGGGCGGTCGAACCAGTCGCGCAGCAGGCAGACCAGCATCCAGTCCAGGAGCCGGTCCAGGACGACTTGCTGACCGGGCGCGTCGACGGCCAGTTCGGCGGCCAAGTGATCAAGCACCGGGTCTTCCGCGTCCGAGGAAGGCGGCCGGACCACTACCGGCAGTGCGTCCAGCAGCGCGGCCATGCGGCTGCGGCTGTGTCCCGGATACGCGCCGACGATCAGGTTGGTTTCGCCGTAGAACGGGTCGTTCCAGCCCAGGTGGTGCTGGGTGCCGCCCTGGTCGGGGGTGGCGCAGAACTCGCCGCATTCGACGGGGGCGGCGGGGGTGTCCAGGCGGTCCACGAAGGAGAACGGGCCGCGGACGAGGATGGTTTCGCGGGCGCGCAGCAGCTCGGGCGGATGGTCTTCCGGCACGATCCAGCCCTCGCCGCTCAACAGCGTGCACAGGGTCAGCGGAGGGCCGTCCACGAAGCGCAGCGACCACGGCGCGGACAGGGCCGTGCAGCCGAACAACGAGCCGTGCGCCCGGACCCCGCGGATCAAATCGCTGAAGGCATCCACCTGCCCGAGGTTAGACGAATGGACAGGCAATCCGCCGTATCGCCTATGGGATCGTCCGAGAAAGCCCGGTTAAATCCCAGCCATGAGCACGCTGACCGACCATGATCTCGAGTTCCTCCGCCGTCCCCTGCACGGCTTCCTGACCGTCGCCGCCGGACCGCGTCCGCCGCAGCCGCGGCCGGTGTGGTTCGAGGCCGCCGATGACGGGACGATCCAGCTGTTCACCGCGCCGGACTCGGCGAAGATCCGCCAGCTGCGCGAGGATCCGCGCGCGTCGATCGTCGTCGCGGCTCCGGTCGGCGAACCGGAGCGCTGGGTGTCCGTCGCCGGGCGCGTCACGATCGAGGAAGACGGCGGGCACGACCTCGCCCGCAGGCTCGCCGCCCGGTACTGGGACCTCAGCACCGACGAGGGCGCGGCCGGGCTCAAGATCCTCGAAGAGCTGCCGCAGGTCCGGATCGTCATTCACCCGGAGAAAGTGCACCGCTACGCGTTCTGACCCGTCCGCGGACCTCCCGCACCAGCAGCACCAGACCGCAGACCACGCACACCGCTTCGGTGATCACGCCCCAGTACTCGTACTGGCTGTTGAACTGGTCGCGCACGCCGTAGAAGCCGACCGTCACCGACAGCAGGTACGCCAGCAGCGTCACGCCGCCGAAGCCCAGCGTGAAGAACGCCGGCAGCCAATGCCGCCAGGCGAGCAGCGCGATCGCGATCACCACGCCAGCGATGCCGTTCACCAGGAAAAGCGGCCCCACCACCGGGATGTCCGCGTAGCCGCTGCCCCAATACAGATAGAAGTGGATCGCCGCCGAGCCCGCCAGGCCCGCCGCGCCGAGTGCGCGCGTCCAGGTCGTCAGCATGGGCGTCTCCTTCCGTGCGGAAAGCCGGATACGGACTACACGCACGGAAGGCCGCGGCGGTTCACGGGCAACTCGGACCGCCGCGGTTCGTTGCACTGGGCATGACTGCCGAACTGCACTCCCGCCGCGCCGCCCTCGCCTGCGGGGCGACCGTCGCGGGCACCGTCACCCTCGCCGCGTGCGGGGCCGGGGGCCAAGAGTCCAAGTCGGCCCCGCCGAAGCCGGGCGGGAAGGTCATCGCACTGGCGGAAGTGCCGGTGGGACAAGCGAAATACGCGAAGCTGATGAACGGCGACAACGTGGTCGTCGCGCAGCCGACGGCGGGGAAGGTCGTCTGTTTCAGCGCCGTCTGCACGCATCAAGGCTGCGAAGTGAACCCGCCGCAGAACGGCCAGGTGCGCTGCCCTTGCCACGGTTCGGTATTCGACGCGTTGACCGGCGCGGTGAAGCAGGGACCGGCGAGCACGCCACTGGCCGCAGTGCCGGTGAAGATCCAGAACGGGGACATCGTCTCCGCGTGACCGGAATCGCCCTTTGTGGACGCTCACCGTCCACAAAGGGCGTTCGGCTCAATCGTTCCAGGTGAAAAGCTCGTCCCCGGCGGCGACCGTGCGGCCGCCTTCGAGGCCGGCGAGGACGTCGGCGGACGCGTCGAGCCCGACGACCGGGACGATCGGCGAGTAGCCCTTGGCGGCGACCGCCTCCGGGTCCCAGCCCACGATCGGCTGGCCCGCCCGCACCTTCTCGCCCTTGACGACGTGCAGGGTGAACCCCTCGCCCTTTTCCTTGACCGTGTCGATGCCGAGGTGCACGAGCACCGCGCGGCCGTCCTCAGTGGCCACGACGTACGCGTGCGGGTGCAGCGTCACCACGGTCCCGTCGACCGGGGCGACCGCGTCGGCGCGGCCGCCGGACGGCTTCACCGCGATGCCGGGGCCGACCATCGCCTCGGCGAACACCGGGTCCGGCACCTCGGTGATCGCGACGACCTCGCCGGCGACCGGGCTCAGGATCGGCAGGCTCACATCAAGTCCTCGATGTCGCTGGCGATGGTGTCCGCCTCCGGGCCGACGATGACCTGGACCGCCGAGCCCATCTTCACGACGCCCATCGCGCCGGCCGACTTCAGCGCGGCTTCGTCCACCAGGGACATGTCCTCGATCTCGCACCGCAGCCGCGTGATGCAGCCCTCGATCTCGACGAGATTGTCCGCGCCGCCGAGCGCCGCGAGAATCTTTTCCGGCCTGTCATCCGCCATCGCGGCCTCCTCGTATCCCGTTGGTTTTCCACCTGGAACAGGTGCGCTCCGCCACCATTACTACGCCGTTTGCCACGTTGCCGAGCGAGCCCGGCCACGAACGGATAACGGTGGTTGACACCTGCTCGCGCTGCGGAGCATCCTGCCCCATCAGATCATTGGTCTAGACCGGAACGTACCAATCTTCCGGCGCGGACGCGAGCACCGGCCCCGGTGCGCGAGAAGCGAGGGAGGGTGACACCGAGATGAGTGCGGCCGCGCACATTCCGCCGTCCGACCCCGCCGACCGCGTCGTCAACGGGCCGACCCCGAAGCACGCCCAGCTGCGGGAGATCCTGCGCCGCCTGGTGGAGCGCGAGCTCCCGCCGGGCTCGCCGATCCCGTCCGAGCGAGAGCTCGCGCAGCACTACGGCGTTTCGAGGCTCACCGTCCGCTCGGCGATCGGGAAGCTCGTCGAGGAAGGACTGCTGGCCCGGGTCAGGGGCAAGGGCACCTTCACCGCCGCCCGGCGGATGGAACTGCAGGTGTACCTGATGTCGTTCACCGACGACATGCGCCGGCGCGGGCTCACCCCGACCACCGAAGTGATCTCGACCTCGACCGAGGTCCCGCCGGTGACTTCGGCGCACGCGCTCGGCCTCGCCGAGGGCGTCGCGGCGCACCGGCTCGTGCGGCTGCGGCGCGCCGACGGCGTCCCGCTGGCCGTGGAGCGCGGCTGGTACCACGCGGGCCGGACTCCCGGCCTGCTCGACCTCGACCTGACCCGTTCGCTGTACGCCCAGCTGGCCGACGCGTTCTCGCTCCGGCCGGACCAGGCGTACCAGACGGTGTGGGCCGAATCCGCGGACCGCGAAACGGCGCGCCTGCTCGGCATGCGCACCGGCAGTCCGCTCCTGGTGTTCCGCCGGGTTTCCAGCTCCGGCGGCGAACCGGTCGAGGACATGACGTCCTGGTACCGGGGCGACCACTACCAGGTGACCATGCAGCTGGACCGGAACTCCCCGGGTTCCGGCGACCAACCCCACAATGGAGGTATCCGATGAGCGCCACCACCGCGGCTGGGGCCAGCGGGAAGAAGAAGGGCGGCGGCGGCCTTGCCGGGCTGCAGCGCTTCGGCCGCAGCCTCATGCTGCCGATCGCCACGCTGCCCGCGGCCGGTCTGCTGAACCGGCTCGGCCAGGACGACGTCCTCGGCAAGGACGGCCTGAACTGGGGCAAGGCCGCCGACGTGATCGGCGCGGCGGGCGGCGGCATCTTCGACTGGCTGCCGCTGATCTTCGCGATCGGCATCGCGGTCGGCTTCGCCCGCAAGGGCGACGGGTCGACCGCCGTCGCGGCCGTCATCGGCTGGGTCGTGTTCAACAAGGTGATCCAGGCGATCGCCCCGATCAAGAGCCAGCAGGGCTACAAGCCCGGCTGGGACCTCGCGCCGATCCACTGGCCCTACAGCGTGCTGACCGGCATCGTGTCCGGCATCGTGGCGGCCCTGCTGTGGCAGCGCTACCACCGGATCAAGCTGCCGTCCTGGCTGGCCTTCTTCGGCGGCCGCCGGTTCGTGCCGATCATCACCGCGCTGGCGATGATCGTGCTCGGCGTGATCTTCGGCCTGCTCTTCAAGTACGTCGACCAGGGCATCACCTCGGCGGGCGAGGCCGTCGTCGGCTCGCCGGTCCTCGGCGGCGGCATCTACGGCCTGCTCAACCGCCTGCTCATCCCGATCGGCCTGCACCAGCTGCTGAACGTGCCGGTGTGGTTCATCTTCGGCGGCGGCGACCTCACCAACTTCTTCCACCACGTGCAGGGCTCCGGCGCGTTCATGACCGGGTTCTTCCCGATCATGATGTTCGCCCTCCCGGCGGCGGCGTTCGCGATCGTGCACACCGCGCGTCCCGGCCAGCGCAAGCTCGTCGGCAGCATCATGATCTCGGCCGCGCTCACCGCCTTCATCACCGGCGTCACCGAGCCGATCGAGTTCGCGTTCATGTTCGTCGCGTGGCCGCTGTACATCTTCCACGCGGTGATGACCGGCGTCTCGCTCGCGGTCTGCAACGCGCTGGGCATCCACCTCGGCTTCTCGTTCTCCGGCGGCGCGATCGACTTCGCGCTGAACTCGTCGCTGGACACCGCGCACAAGGCGTGGCTGCTGATCCCGATCGGGCTCGTGTTCGCCGTGATCTACTACGTCGTGTTCCGCGTCGTGATCACCAAGTTCAACCTGCGCACGCCGGGCCGCGAGGACGACTCGATCGAGGGCGACCTCGAGCGCACGGCCGCGAAGTAACACCCGAGAAAAGCAAGAGAGGTACACCATGCCGGAGAAACGCGTCACCGTGGCCAGCAAGGTGGGGCTGCACGCCCGGCCGGCCGCACTGGTCGCCAAGGCGGCCGCGGCCCAGCCCGTCGCGGTCCAGATCGCCAAGGACGGCGGCGACCCGGTGGCCGCCGGCAGCGTCCTCAACCTGATGACCCTCGCCGCCGCGTACGGCGACGAGGTCGTCATCAGCGCCGAGGGAGACGGTGCTGAGGCGGCGGTCGAGGCCGTCGCCGAGCTGGTCGCCACCGATCTCGACGCTCAGTAGCGATACCGCTCCACGGGGAAAACACGAACCGTGCGGGGCTCCCGGGCTTCCGGGGCCCCGCACGGTTCGTTCGCGCCGGGGCACTGCGGAACAGCCCGGCGGCGGGTCCTATTACGCTGGCGGGCATGGAGAGTCTGCGCCTGATCGACGAGTGGCCAGTGGACAACGCCGCGGCCGGGGCGGTCTCCGCTTCCGGCGAGGTGCGCGGACGCCACGGCGACCCGGCCCGCCCGTTCCGGCTCGCGTCGGTCACCAAACTGCTCACCGCCTACGCCGCGCACATCGCGGTCGAAGAGGGCGTCGTCGAACTCGACACGCCTGCCGGGCCGGAAGGCTCCACCGTCGCGCATCTGCTCGCGCACACCTCCGGGCTCGCCTTCGACGCGCACAAGGCGATGGCCGAGCCGGGCACGCGCAGGCTGTACTCCAACGCCGGGTTCGAGGAACTCGCCGACGCGCTGGCCGAGCATTCCGGCATCGCCTTCGCCGAGTACCAGCGGGAAGCGCTTTTCGAACCGCTGGGCATGACGTCGACCCGGCTGGACGGCTCCCCCGCCGCGGGCGCGGTGTCCACATTGGATGATCTGCTCCGGTTCGCCGCGGAACTGCAGGTGCCCAAGCTGCTCGCGCCGGAAACCCTCAGTGCGGCCACGGAAATCGCGTTCCCCGGGCTGAACGGCGTGCTGCCCGGCTTCGGGCACCAGAAGCCGAACGACTGGGGCCTCGGCTTCGAGTTGCGCGACCACAAGAGCCCGCACTGGACGGGCGCGAACAGTTCGCCGCGCACGTTCGGTCACTTCGGGCAGTCCGGCACCTTCCTGTGGGTGGACCCGGAAGCGGGACACGCCTGCGTCGCGCTCGCCGACCGTTCGTTCGGGCCGTGGGCGGCGCAAGTGTGGCCGCCGTTCACTGACGCCGTGCTGGCGGAACTCTCCGCGTGAGACTCCGGTGGGCGCTGGCCGCTCTGCTGCTCGCCGCGGGTTGTTCCGCACCGGCCGCGCAAACCCAAGCGCCCCAAGCATTGCCCGCGCCGGACGCGCCACTTCCGTTGGGCACCAACGGCGCCGCGGCACCGAAACTCGACTGGGACCCGTGTCACGGCGGTTTCCAATGCGCGACGGCACCGGTTCCGTTGAGCTACCGCGAACCCGGCGGGGCGAAGCTGAATCTCTCGGTGATCCGCATGCCCGCTACCGATCCCGCGCACCGCGTCGGGTCGCTGATGATCAATTTCGGCGGGCCGGGCACTGACGGCGTCGGCGAGCTGATGCGGTTCGGCCCGCGATATCCCGAAGAGCTGCGGGCCAAGTTCGACCTGGTGAGCTTCGATCCGCGCGGAATCGGCGGCAGCGCCCCGGTGCAGTGCCCGGGGACGCCGCCCGCCGCCGGTTCGCCGCTGCGGGACAGCGCGGCGTTCTGGACCGCCAGCGCGGCCGTCGGCAAGGCGTGCGCAGCGGGCACCGGTGCGGAGCTGTCGCACCTGTCGACGGCAAATGTCGCGCGGGACATGGATTTGCTCCGGCAGGCGCTCGGCGAGCAGCAGCTGAACTTCTACGGCTATTCCTACGGCACGTATCTCGGCGGCACCTACGCGAATCTGTTCCCCGGCAAGCTGCGCGCGATGGTCCTCGACGGAACGCTCGACCTCGTCGCGAATTCCACCGGACAACCGGGTCAGCAGCAGAAACCGGTCGACGTGCGCGCCGACGTCGCGACTGCCCAGCAACAGGAACTCGAAGCGTTCTTCGCTGCCTGCAACGCAGCAGGACCGGGCAAATGCGCGTTCGCCGGCGGCGACCTGAAGCAGAAATTCGCCGCGGTGTTCGCCCGTCTGACGCACGGTCCGGTCGGCGGCATGACGGTGGCGTCGCTGATGGAAACAATCGACCGGGCGCTGTATCAGTCGTCCCGGTGGCCCCGGCTGGCGAAGACGCTCGCCGCGCTCGTGCCGTCGTCGCCAGTCTCCCCAGTGCCCGTGCTGGATCCGCGCGTGCCGACGCATTCGCCCGGGTTCCTGGCGGTGCAGTGCCTGGACAGCGAACTGCCGCAGGACACCGCCAAGTACGCCCAACTCGCTGCGGAAGAAGCGAAACGGCAGCCGTATTTCGGTGTCGCGCCAGTGTTTTCGATGGCGCGGTGCGTCGGCTGGCCCGCCCGGGACGAAGACCGGTACCTCGGACCGTGGAACCGGCCGCGGCAGCATCCGATCCTGATCCTGGCCAACCGGAACGACCCGGTCACCCCGCTCGCGAACGCCCAGGCCACCGCACGGGAACTCGGCGACGGTCACGTAGTCGTGGTCGACGGTGCCGGACACACCACGCTCGACGTGCCCAGCACAGCCGCTTCCGCAGCGATGGCACGGTATTTCACCGATCTGACGGTGCCTCCGGAAGGGACGGTCTACCCGCCGGAGGTCCGGCCGTTCCCCTAGCCGTTCAGCACGTTGATCGGCTCGCCCGCTTGGAACGCGGCGATGTCCTCGACCGCGCCGCCGTAGAAGATCTCGTACGTTTCCCGGCTCACGTAACCGATGTGCGGCGTCAGGATCGCGTTGTCCAACGTCCGCAGCGGGTGATCTGAGGGCAGCGGCTCTACGTCATAGACGTCCAGGGCGGCCGCCGCGATCGTCTTGCCGCGCAGCGCCTCCACCAACGCCGATTCGTCGACAATCGGCCCGCGCGAAGTGTTCACCAGGAGTGCGGTCGGCTTCATCGCGGCGAGTTCGGCAGCACCGACCAAACCGCGAGTGCGCTCGGACAGGACCAAGTGGACCGACAGAACATCGGACTGCGCGAACAGGTCCTCTTTGGACACTGCGGTGACCCCGTGCTCGGCAGCCCGCTCCGGAGTGAGATTCTGGCTCCACGCAATCGGTTTCATCCCGAACGCCTGGCCGATCCGCGCGACCTCGGCTCCCAGCCTGCCGAGCCCGAGCAGGCCGAGCGTCTTCTCCCGCAACGCCATCCCGAGACCGACCTGCCAGCCGCCCTCGCGCATCGAACGGAACTCGAGCGGCAGATTGCGCGCACCGGCCAGGATCAGCGCCCAGGCGTGTTCGACGGTCGGCGCGGCGAGCGCCCCGGTCGCGGACACCACGACACCGCGGCGCTTCGCCGCGTCCAGATCGATCGCCGCGTTCCGCCGGCCGGTGCTCACCAGCAGTTTCAGCTCCGGCAACCGGTCGAACACCGCGGCCGGGAACGGCGTGCGCTCGCGCATCGCGACCACGACGTCGAACCCGGCCAGCCGCGCGACGACCTCGTCCGGCCCGGCGAACGGCTCGGTGAACACCTCGATCTCCGCCCCGAGCGGCTCCCAGTCCGCACACTGGAGAGCCACGTTCTGGTAGTCGTCGAGGATCGCGATCTTCATGCCGCCCACCGTAACCCGCGGGTCAGGCGTTGCGCGCCCGCTCGATGATCTCGTCGATCACATCGTTCTTCGCGTCGGCGTAGTTCTGCACGTACTCCCAGACCTGCGCGGCGAGTTCGCGTTTCTTCGCCAGGTACAGCGCCAGTTCCTCCGGATGGCTGCGCAGCCGGTCGCGGAACAGCCGGTAGCGCTCGGTCTGGCCGTTGCCGGGCGAATGGACGTGCAGGTTGATGTTCGTGTCCGGACCCTTGAACAGGCGGTGTTTCTCCCAGTCCGGCTCGCGGATCACCAGCCGGTAGCCCGCCGCTTCGAGGTCGGGGACATACGCGTCCTCGTCGTCCGAATCGGGCACTTCGAGCAGGATGTCGACGATCGGTTTGGCGGCGAGCCCCGGCACCGAGGTGGACCCGACGTGTTCGAGGACGAGCACGCGCTCCCCGAGCACGGAGCGGATCCGCTGTTCCTCGCGTTCGTAGAGCCGCGGCCATTCCGGGTCGTACTCGGCGAGTGTGATGGTAGTGCCGAGTTTCGGCGCCTCGCCGACCCACGCCGCTTGGATTTCTTTCTCCCCGAACTGTTGCCTGGTCACCGTGATTCCCCCTGTTGCTGGCTGAAAAGCAGCCCGCCAGGATATCAGGAAATCGGCAGCGGCAGGATGTTCCCGCTCGCCTCGCGCAGTGCCGCCCGCATCTCCGCACGCGGTGCCGGTTGCCCGGTGAAGTGCTCCGCTTGCCCGAATGCCTGGTGCAGCAACATGTCGAGCCCGGTCGCGAGCCGTCCGCTGCGGCGTTCGACCGCCTCGGCCAGCGGCGTCGGCCACGGGTGATAGATCACGTCAAGCACGCTGCCGATCCGGGACAGTTCCGCGAGATGCGGCACGACCGCGTCCGGCGGCACCGTGTTGACCAGCACCGCCGTGCGGTCCGCCAGCTCCGCGAAGTCCGTATCGGACCAGCGCAGCACGTCCACAGCGAGGCCCGCGCGCTTGGCCGCGTCCACGGTTTCCGAAGCCCGCGCCGGTTCGCGCACCACCAAACGCACCGTCGCGACGCCGAGCGCGGCCAATCCGACTACCGCGGCTGCAGCCGTCCCGCCCGCGCCAAGCACCACCGCCTGATCGCTCGCGGACGGCGAGTAGCCGCCGGCGTAGCGCAGGGCTCCGGTCACTCCGTCGACGTCGGTGCAGTCGGCGAGCCAGCCGTCCGGACGCCGCACGAGCGTGTTCGCCGCGCCGACCGCGGCCGCGCGCGGAGTGACCTCGGCGGCGTGGTCGAGCGCGGCCCGCTTGCCCGGCATGGTGACCGAGAGGCCGACCCATTCCGGGCCGAGACCGTCGACGAAGCCAGGCAGCTCGTCGGCGTCCGTCTCGACCCGGTCGTAGGTCCAGCCGTCCAGCCCCAGCGCCGCGAACGCCGCGCGGTGCAGCACCGGCGACAGCGAATGCGCCACCGGCTTGCCCAGCACCGCCGCGCGGCGCGGGCGGTCACTTGATGACGCCACGCTGCTCCGCCAGGGTCCTGTTCGCGTTGTGCTGGTCGTTCGTGACCGCGAAGCAGGAATGCCCGTCCTTCTCGCACTTCACGAAGTACACCCAGTCGCCGGGGGTCGGGCTGACCGCGGCCTTGATCGCGTCCATGCTGGGCACCGCGATCGGCGTCGGCGGGAGACCGTAGTTGGCGTACGTGTTGTACGGCCCCGCTTTCGCCCGGTCCTCGGGTTTGGTGAGCAGCGTCGGGCGGTCCAGCACGTAGTTGACCGTGGAGTCCAGCTGCAGCCGGATGCGCTGCGTGAGCCGGTTGTAGATCACTCGCGAAATCTTGCCGAAGTCCGGTTTGATCGCCTCGCGTTCGATGAGCGACGCGATGATCAGCGTCTCGTACGGCGATTTCCCCGGCCCGGTGTTCTGCGCGGTGAGCCCGGCCGCCTGGATCGAATCGGCCGACTGCTTCACCAGGTCGGTGATCAGCTCGGTCGCGCTCCAGCCGGGTTTGACGTCGTACACGCCGGGAGCGATCAGGCCTTCGAGCCGTTTGTCCTTGCTCAGCGCCTTGCCCGCGTCGGCCAGCGCCCACTCCGGCGCGCCGAGCGCCTTGAGATCGGCGTCGGCGACGGTCTTGCGCAGCTGGTCGACCGGGATACAGGTGCTCTTGCCGTTCAAAGTCGCGCACGAGGCCTTCGACATCAGGCTGAACACGCCCGGCGTGACCTTGCCGTCGGGCTGGGTGATGTCGTCGAACTGGGTGTACGGCCGGATTTCCAGCCGCCCGACGCGTGCGGCGGGCGAGGTGATGAGGTCGACCGCGTTCTCGCCGGACATGTGCTGGCGCAGCAGGTAGTAGCCCTGCTGGATCTTGCTCAGCGCGGTGTTTTCCGCGCCCGCCTTCACGAACGCCCGGGAACTCGCGACCACGCCCGCGTCGGTGAGCTTCGCGCCGATCGCGGACGTCGTGTCGCCCTGTTCGACCTGCACGAGCGCGTCGCCTTCGCCGGAACCGTCGAAGTCCGCGTAGCCGAAGATCTTCTGATACCCGAAATACGCGCCGCCGCTGAGCAGGACGAGCACGAGCACCGCGGCGATCCAGCCGATCGCGCGCTTGCGCTTCTTGCGGGGCTTCTTCGCGGGCGGCTCGTCGACCGGCGGCTCGGCCCCGTCTTCGGGGTAGCCGTCCTCGTCGTAGCCGTCGTAGTCCTCGTACTCGCCGTATTCGTCGTACTCGTCCTCGAAGAGGCCGTCGATCGGCTGCTCGTCCGGGTGCTCCGGTTCGTGCGCCGCGGCGGGCACGGCCGGGATCACTTCGGTGGGCTGCTCGACCGGCTGCCGGCGCGGCGGCTGGCTGCGCGGGTCGCGCGGCATCGACGCGTCCGCGAAACGCGGGTCGCGCGGCATGGAAGCCTCGGCGAACCGGGGATCCGGCGGCATCGACGCATCGGCGAACCGGGGATCGCGCGGCATCGAAGCCTCGGCGAACCGCGGGTCCGGCGGCATCGACGCGTCCGCGAACCGAGGATCGCGCGGCATCGAAGCCTCGGCGAACCGGGGATCCGGCGGCATGGAGCCGTCCGGCGGCGGAGCGGGAGCGCGCCGGACCGGAGGGGGCGGCGGCATCTCCGGCGCCCGGCGACGGCCAGGCGCGGCAGCTTCCGCGGGCAGCTCGACATCGTCCCGGCGACGACGGCCGGACGGCGGCTCGACGTCGACGGGCGGCGGAATGTCCTCGCGCCGACGGCGACGGCCAGCCGGAGGATCGACCGGCGGCGGCGCGTCCTCAAGCCGACGACGGCCGGCCGGAGCGTCGACCGGTGGAACGTCCTCGCGGCGACGGCGTCGACCGGCGGGCGGCTCGGCTTCCGCGGGCGGGAGGTCGTTCCCGGCCACCGGTACCTCGTCCGGAGTTATGCGGCGCGGCCGGGCGCGGGGAAGGTCGTCGGCCGCGTGCGGCGGCAAGTCCCAGTTCTCCGTCGACCGCTTCGGCCGGTCCTGCGGCGCGACCGGACGGCGCCGCCGGGTCGGCGGAGCGTCGGCGGTCGGGCCACGCGGCGGTTCGGCCGGAGGCATCGCGTCCGGTGCGACGCGACGGGGCGGTTCGCCGGCAGGGCGAGGGGTTCCCTCGGGTGCGCGCCGGCGTCCTTCCGCGGGACGCTGCGGCACGTCGCCGCGCGGACGTCGTCGTTCGCCAGGCGGCATGCCTTCCGGCATCGCGCGGCGGGGAGGTGCTTCGTCTTCGGGCTCGCGTCGCCTGCGCCGTCCGCCGGGAGCGCCGGTACCCGCCGCGGGGTCCGGCACGTCCGGGTTGTCGGGGTTGCGCAGCCGACGGCGGCCACCCGGATTGCCGGGGCCGCGGGGGTCGGTCATGAGTCGCCTTTCCGGGCGCGGTGCGCGGCGGCGGCGTCGAGCCAGGCTTGCAGGATCTCGACTGCCGCTGCCTGGTCCACCACGGCGCGCTGCTTGCGTCCCTTGACCCCCCGCTGGGACAGCATTCGCGACGCGGTGACCGTCGTCAACCGCTCGTCTGCCAGCCGCACGGGCACGTCCCCCACGCGCCCGGCGAGCTTGTCCGCATACGCGAGCGCGATGTCCGCGGCCGCGCCCTGCCGGTTCGCCAGCGTCCTCGGCAAGCCCACGATCACCTCGACCACCTCGTGTTCGGTGACGAGATCGGCAAGCCGGTCCAGATCGCTGTCGTCCTTCGCATCACGGGAGAGGGTAACGAGCGGGCTCGCGAGCACGGGGGCGGGATCGCTGAGCGCGACCCCCACCCGGACAGACCCGACATCGACCGCGAGCCGCCTGCCCCGCCCCGGATCGGACTCGCCGGGCCGATCCGGGCCTCTCCGGGGGTTAGCGGCCAAGGTCCGCGACCGCCGCGCGCAGCGCCGTCACGGCCTGCTCCGCGCCCGCCGGGTTGCTGCCGCCGCCCTGGGCCATGTCCGGCTTGCCGCCGCCGCGCCCGCCGATCGCCCCGGCGAACGACGGCACGAGCTTGCCCGCCGCGATTCCCTTGTCGCGCGCCGCCGAGGTCGTGGCGACCACGAAGGCCACCTTCTCCCCCGAGGGCGCGAACAGCGCGACGACCCCGGCGCGGTCGCCGAGACGCCCGCGGATGTCCGAGGCGAGCGCGCGCAGGCCGTTGCCGTCGACGTCCGGCACGACCTCGGCGACCACCGAGACGCCGGAGACGTCCTGCGCCTTGTCCGCCAGCGCGCCGGCCGAGCCGAGCACCTGCTGCGTGCGCAGCTGCTCGATCTCCTTCTCGGCGTTCTTCAGCCGGGACAGCACGTCCTCGATCCGGCCGGGCAGTTCGTCCGACGGCACCTTGAACGTGTTCGCCAGCTGCGACACGAGCAGCTGCTCCTTGCGGACGTGCTTGAGCGCGTCCGGGCCGACCAGCGCCTCGACGCGGTGCACGCCCGAGCCGACCGACGCGTCCGACACCAGCTTGACCAGGCCCAGCTGGCCGATCCGGCCGACGTGCGTGCCGCCGCACAGCTCGCGGGAGTACTCGCCCATGTCGACGACGCGGACGTCGTTGCCGTACTTCTCGCCGAACAGCGCGACCGCGCCCAGCTCGAGCGCCTTGTCCTTGGTGGTGGTGTAGCTCTGCACCTCGACGTCGGTCTGCAGGTAGTCGTTCACTTCCTGCTCGACCTCGGTGAGGATGTCGGCCGACACCGCGCCCGGCGTGGTGAAGTCGAACCGCATCCGGCCCGGCGCGTTGAGCGAACCGGCCTGCGCCGCGCGCTTGCCGTACGCGCCGCGGACGGCCGCGTGCACGAGGTGCGTCGCCGAGTGCGAGCGCTCGATCGAGAGCCTGCGGTTCGCGTCCACCGACCCGGTGAGCCGGGTGTCGATCCCGACCTCGCCCTGGGTCACCTCGACGCGGTGCACGAACAGGCCCGGCACGATCTTCTGCACGTCGAGCACCTTCAGCTCGACGCCGTCGCCGACCAGCACGCCGGTGTCGGCGATCTGCCCGCCGCTCTCGGCGTAGAACGGGGTGCGGTCGAGCACCAGCTCCGCCTTGCGGCCCGCGGCGACGCTGCGCACCGGCAGGCCGTCCTCGAGCAGGCCGACGACCTTCGCGTCCGCCTGCAGTTCGGTGTAGCCGAGGAACTCGGTTTCTCCGTGCTGCTCCAGCACCTTGCGGTACTCGGACAGGTCGCCGTGGCCGCTCTTGCGCGACGCCGCGTCCGCCTTGGCGCGCTTGCGCTGCTCCTCCATGAGCGTGCGGAACCCGGCCTCGTCGACGGTCAGGCCCTGTTCGGAAGCCATCTCCAGCGTCAGGTCGATCGGGAAGCCGTAGGTGTCGTGCAGCTGGAACGCCTTGTCGCCGGCGAGCACGTCGCCGCCGCCCTTCTTCGTCTCGGCCGCGGCCAGGTCGAAGATGCGCGAACCGCTGGTGAGGGTGGCGAGGAAGGCTTCCTCCTCGACGCGCACGACCTCGGAGATCCGGTCGAACCCGCTGACCAGCTCGGGGTAGGTCGGGCCCATGGTCTGGCTGACGACCTTCGCGAACTCCTGCAGCACCGGCTCCTGCACGCCCAGCAGGCGCGTGGAGCGCACGATGCGGCGCAGCAGGCGGCGCAGCACGTAGCCGCGGCCGTCGTTGCCGGGGGTGACGCCGTCGCCGATCAGCAGCACGCCGGTGCGCGCGTGGTCGGCGATGACGCGGAAGCGCACGTCGTCGGCGTGGTTGGCGCCGTAGCGGCGGCCGGAGAACTCCTCGGCGCGGCCGATCACCGGGCGCACCAGGTCGGTCTCGTACACGTTCTCGACGCCCTGCAGGATCGTCGCGACGCGCTCGACGCCCATGCCGGTGTCGATGTTCTTCTTCGGCAGCTCGCCGATCGGCGGGTGGCCCAGCTTCGGGCTCTGGTCGCCGCGGACGTCCTGCATGAAGACGAGGTTCCAGATCTCGATGTAGCGGTCCTCGTCGGCGACCGGGCCGCCCTCGCGGCCGTACGCCGGGCCGCGGTCGTAGTAGATCTCCGAGCACGGGCCGCCGGGACCGGGCACGCCCATGTCCCAGTAGTTGTCCTTGCCGTCGCGGACCTGGATCCGCTCGCTGGGCAGGCCGGTGAGCTTGCGCCACAGCCCGGCCGCCTCGCTGTCCTTCTCGTAGACGGTCGCCCAGATCCGGTCCGGGTCGAGGCCGAAGCCGCCGTCGTCCTGGGACTTGGTGATCAGCTCCCAGGCGTTCTCGATCGCGCCTTCCTTGAAGTAGTCGCCGAACGAGAAGTTGCCCGCCATCTGGAAGAACGTGTTGTGCCGGGTGGTCTTGCCGACCTCGTCGATGTCCGGCGTGCGCACGCACTTCTGCACCGAGGTCGCGCGCGGGTAGGGCGGCGGGGCCTCGCCGAGGAAGTACGGCTTGAACTGGACCATGCCCGCGTTGACGAACAGCAGGTTCGGGTCGTCGAGGATCAGCGGGGCGCTCGGCACGCGCGTGTGGCCCCTGCTCTCGAAGTGGCGCAGGAAACGGTCGGTGATCTCGTGTGTGTCCACGGGTACGTCCTTGTGCTGAAGACCCGGCTTCGGCCGGGGAAAGGAAACGGGGGTCGGAGGCGGCGGAAGGCGCGCGGAGATCAGCCCTCCGCCCGGCGAGCTCGCCGGGCGGGGCGACGTGCGGCGTGCCTGCCCGAAGGCGGCGCGACGGCGGTCCGCTCCTCGACCATGTCGTGCAGCTCCTGTTCCCGTTCGTTCATCCCGGCGCGCACCTCGGCGCCGAAAGAACCGACGGCGCCCGCGAGTTCTCGCACGGCGTCGCCCAAGTTCGATGCTAACCCGGCCGGCGTGGCCTGACGAGCGGTTTCGCTCGCCTTGCGGCTCAGCGCGACTCCCGCGACGACCCCGACCCCGAGCCAGAACAGCCGCTTCACTTCTTCCCCCGGCGGGCCGGGCGCTGCGCCTTCGAGGCCTTGGCTTCCTGCTTCTTGCGGCGCGCGCGGATGGCTTTGCTGATGCCGTAGGAAAGCGCGGCGGTCTTCACCAGCGGGCCGCCGAGCGTCGCGGTGAAGACCGACGAGAGCGCCGAGACGTTGCCGCTGACCGCCTGCGCGTTCGAGGTGATCCCGTCGACCCGCTCGAGCTGCGTGTTGACGTGCGTGATCGTCTCGTTGGCCCCGATCAGGATCGGGTCGCTGTTCTCGTGCGCCTTGCGGATCGCGATCGTCGCCTCGTCCAGCGTGCGGCCGAGCTTGAGCAGCGGGATCGCCAGCAGCAAGACCAGCAGTACGAAAGCTCCTGCGGCGATCAGCGCGGCGATCTGCCCTGCCGACACGGGCCCTCCTCGGGTGGTGCGGGGTCTTAGGTGGTGTGAGGTTACCGCCTGCGGCGCTTCTCGGCGGGGACCCCCCGCCGCAGTGGTCACCCAGCGCAGTCGCCGTCGCGGAAAACAGTTCGCGCCGGGCGTGTCCGAGCTGGTCTGCTCGTTCCATGGACTCCTCGAACGGACGCGGCCCGCTCCCCCGCGTGCTGGCCGGGCCGGGCGGCCCCGCCGCCGACGTGCTCGCCGGCCTTCCCGGCGCGGACCTGACCACGCTGCAACTGGAAGTAGCCCGCCGCCGAGCCGCGAAACTGCGCGGGCCGGACGTCCTGCGCCGCTACCGCGAGGACCGCTTCACCACCCCCGCGCCCTTGCCGTTCGAGGTTCTGCGGCGGGTCGAAGACTCCCTGCTTTCCGCCGCGCCGCCGGAATTCGATCGAGTGACCCTCTCGCCGGTTACCCCGCTCGGCGCGCATTCCACAGTGGCCGGACTGGCCCAGCACCGCGTCGTCCCCACTGGACGCGGCACAGAGGTCGCTGCGGACCCGACGAACGGCCTCGCGCTCGAAGCAGCTGTCCGCCGCACCGGTTCCGCGCCGGTGCGCCTCACCACCGTGCAACGCGTCGTCCGAGCCCAGCTTCCGGCCCCCGGTCTCTTCGCGCACTTCTCCCTGTTCGCCGCCATCACCGCCGGTCGCGACCGAGGCAGCCTGTCCTTCGAACGCGAACACCTGATTGAGCACGCGCAGCTGCTCACGACAGCCGTGCGCGCCGCCGGTGCCCGCGCGGCAGGCTTCGAAGTGACCACTTTGGACACCCGCTTCGCCGATTTCGCCGCCTCGATGCGGGAATCCTTGCCCGACGTGGCTGTTTCCGACGCCCCAGACCGCTCGGTCGGCCGCGGTTACTACTCCGGCGTCTGCTTCACCGTCACCGCAGACTTCGGCTCCGGCCTTGTCCCCGTCGGCGATGGCGGCTTCACCCCGTGGACCGCACGGTTGCTCGGCAACGCGAAGGAACGCCTGCTCGTCTCCGGCATCGGCGTCGACCGTGTCGCATCTTTGCTCAACGCTTGACGATCCCCTCGTACACCGCCGCCATGTCGTCCTCGCCATGCCCCGCCTCGACTGCAGACTCCAGATGCGCCAACGCAGCCGCCGCCCCGCCGACGTCGATCGCGTGCCCCGCAGCCTCGACGACAAGCCGCGCGTCCTTCGCCGCGAGCGACGCCGGGAAACTGGCCGGGTACTCACCGGCGAGCATCATGGGTCCCTTCGCTCGCGCGTAAGGCACGTCGAACCCCGTGCCGCTCATGACGTCGAAGAACAACTGCGGATCCACCCCGAGCACCTTCGCGAGGGCGAGACTCTCCCCGGTACCGTTGGTGAGCGCGAGAATCCACGCGTTCATCACCAGCTTGAGCCGCGTCGCCGTACCGGGTTCGGTGCCGAGCCAGCGAGTCGTGGAACCAATCGCGTCGAACACCTCCGCCGCACCGTCGTGCACGTTGTCCGGCCCAGCCGCGAGCACCTGCAGCTTCCCCTGCTCGGCGGGTCCTTTCGTCCCCATCACCGGACAATCGACAAACGGCACCCCCGCCGCGACGGACGCCTCAGCAAGCCGATCAGCCCACTCGACCCCGACGGTGCTGGTCTGCAACCAAATAGTCCCCGGTTCGAGGGAGAGCCCGCGAAACACCTCAGCAACCGCAGGCCCGTCGGAGAGCATGGTGACCAGGAAATCGGCCCCCTTGACCGCCTCGCCAGGCGACCCGACAACGGTGACCCCGTCCGCGACAAGCGGCTCAGCCTTGGCCCGAGTCCGGTTCCAAGCCCGCACGGTCACCCCAGCACGAGCAAGATTGGCGGCCATCGGACGGCCCATGATCCCGGTACCGAGAAATGCGACTGTGGTCATCCGGCCATCGTGCCGCCAGACCCAAACCTCGGCAGGATGACCGCCCCGCCGCTGTCCTGAGGGCCACCCTGAGGAACTCTGATTCCGTCAGGGCCCCCCTCACGACCAGCCACCGACGGTGAGGGGCCCCTTCACGGACCTAGATTCCCTCAAGGAGCCCTTCACGGACCACCCTCGCCGCAGCCCCCGCCAGCGATGCGCCCCAATGCGGCATTGGGTGCATCTCACGCAACGAACGCCACATTGGGTGCATCCCACGCACCCAATGCCACATTGGGGCGCAAGCCCCGCCCGAAAACCCGCAGCCCATGCACTCAACCGTCGAGGCACCCAGCAACACCCCCGCTGCCGATGCACCCGCTATCGAGCCACCCAGCCGCTCCCCGCAGCCGGTGCACCCAAGCATCGACGCACTCAGCCCCACCCGCAGCCGGTGCACCCAACGAGCGAGGCACCCAGCCCTCCCCCGCACCCCGATACGAAGCTCATCTGCGGTCGGTGGGTGCTTGTCAAGGCATCTTTCCCGCCTTGACAAGCACCCACCGACCGTCAGCACAATCAACCTTCGGGGTGCCCCACGCGACCCTCAAAAGCAATGTCGCCGCCAGGCGACGAGCCGAACCCGCTCAAGGCCTCCACCGCTCGCTGTAATCCGGATGATCCGCATACGGCAACGCCAGCAACCGCAACGTCAAACACCAATTCGACCCGGCCTCATCCGCGGGCACATGACAGGTCTCACACCAATACTCGCTGCCGTACAACGGAAACCCGGGCACCTTCTCCGACACCGTGGTCCGATGCGCGAGCATGATCCGCCGCGTCGCCTCGATCTCGTTGATCATCTGGTTGACCACGTCGAGTTCGAGGTCGCCAAGGGAGCGGACCCGCTCCTCGAGCCCGACCTTGGCCTCGCCGCGGTTGAGCGACTCGCCGGCCTTGCCCTTCTGCACCGCCTGCATGATCAGCGCCTGCCGCTGTCCGACGCGCGCGGCCAGGAACGCGATCAGGTCGTCCACGACGCCTCCCTCCTCCGGTCCCGGCTCCCCTCCGGTTCCGGCAATAGTCGCACCTCGACCCCGGCGCGTTACCGCTTAGCGGTGCACCTCACGGTAATCAACCTCGGAAAAACCAGTACGACCTGCGGAAACATTCGCGAAATTCCCCGCAATGTTGATCACCGAGAGTGAACACGCCCGGCGATCGGACGATCACGCCTGGTCGGATCGGGCCTTGCTCGGCTGCACCCGCTTCGGTTCGCCAGGCATTTTCGGATAGTCCGGCGGGTATGGCAGTTCCGCACCGCCGAGATCGCGGTCGTCGCGCTCGTACCACTCCAGCAGCGTCTCCAGGCCGAACGTCTTCTCGTCCATCGGCGCGTGGAGGTCGCCGTGCTCGGCGAGGAAGCCGGGGACGGTCAGGACGTCGAAGTCGTCCGGGTCGACGTCGGCGAGCAAATCCCAGGTCAGCGGGGTCGACACGGTCGCGCGCGGGGTGCCGCGCACCGACCAGGAGGAGGCGACCGTCCGGTCCCGGGCCGCCTGATTGTAGTCGAGGAAGACGCGACCGCCGCGTTCCTCCTTCCACCAGGAGACCGTCGCCTTGTCCGGGATCCGCCGTTCGACCTCGCGGCCGAGCGCGATCACCGCGTGCCGCACCGCGATGAAGTCCCATTCCGGGCGGATCCGCACGAGGACGTGCACGCCGCGGCCGCCGGAGGTCTTCGGGTAGCCGGTGAGCCCGGCGTCGGCGAGCACGTCGCGGACGACGCCGGCGACCTCGACCGCGTCGGCGAACCCGGCGCGCTCCGGCGGGTCGACGTCGATCCGCAGCTCGTCCGGGTGATCCAGGTCAGGGCGGCGGACCGGCCACGGGTGGAAGTCGAAGGTGCCGAGGTTGGCCGCCCAGGCGAACACCGCGGGTTCGGTCGGGCAGACCTCATCGGCGGTGCGGCCGGAGGGGAAGGTGATCCGCGCGGTCTGGAGCCAGTCCGGCGCGCCCTTGGGCACGCGCTTGGCATAGAACCACTCGCCGGTGACGCCGTCGACGTAGCGTTTCAGTGTGGTCGGCCGCTCGCCGATCGCGCGCAGCAACGGATCGGCCACGGCGAGGTAGTACTCGACCACCTGCCGCTTCGTGATGCCGCGTTCGGGGAAGTAGACCTTGTCCGGGCTCGACACCCGGACGGTGCGCTCCCCCACCTGGTACTCGACCGGATCGCCGTTTTTGGCCATGCGGCCACCGTAGCCGCGAGTGCCGTACCGTGGCGGGGTGTCCGGGAGAACCAAGCTGATCGCCGCCCTGGTCGTGCTAGCTCTTCTCGGCGCCGCCGCGCTGTGGCTGCCGATTCCGGGACCGGCGCAGCTGCGCACCTGGGCCGCGGAGACCGGATCGATGACTCCGCTGGTGCTCCTCGTGGCTTACTCGTTGCTCACCGTCGCGCCGATCCCGCGCACGGTGTTCAATCTGGCCGCCGGTTTGCTCGTCGGCAGCGTCGCGGGGGTGGTCATCGCCTTGGCGGCTACCACGATCGCCGCCGGGCTCGCGTACGGGCTGGCCCGGCTGCTCGGCCGCGACTTGATCCTGCGGCACCTGCACCGCGCGCCGGTGCGGGCGGTCAACGACCGGCTCTCCGACGGCGGCGTGCTCGCCATCACGTCGCTGCGGTTGATCCCGGTCGTCCCGTTTTCGGCGATGAACTACCTGTGCGGCGTTTCGTCCGTGAAACTCGTTCCGTACCTTGCCGGAACGGCGCTCGGGAGCGTCCCCGGAACCATCGCGGTGGTCGTTTTCGCGGACGCGCTGACCGGCGACACGCCGCCCGCATTGCTGGCTTGCTACGCGGTCTTCGCCGCGCTCGGCGCGGCAGGATTGGTGCGGGTGCTGCGGAAGCGCGTCCCCGCCGCCGAGCCGGAGGCGCCCGTGCCGTCGGCACCGGCTGGCTGACGGCGGGCAGGTACTTCCGACCGCTACACTCGTTCGGGTGCGCGAGGGGTATCCGCGCTGCGCACGACCACGATCACGGGACTTTCGTCAGGAGCGGGCGTCATCGACACCGGGCAGCTGATCGCGGGGCACTACCGCCTCGTCGAGCACATTGGTAGCGGTGCCATGGGCGTGGTGTGGCGTGCCGTGGACGTGCGCCTGGAGCGGTCGGTGGCGATCAAGCAGATCCTGCCGCAGCCGGGCGTCTCCGAGGCCGAACGCGACAACATGCGCCAGCGCGCGATGCGCGAGGCGAAGAACGCGGCCCGTTTCCAGCACCCCAACGCGATCGTCGTGTTCGACGTCGCCGAGCACGGCGGCGACCCGTGCCTGGTGATGGAGTACCTCAACGGCCCGAGCCTGTCCGCGGTGCTGTCCGAACAGGGCACACTGCCGGTCGGCCAGGTCGCGCGGATCGGCGAACAGGTCGCCGCGGCGCTCGTGGCCGCGCACCGCGCCGGGATCGTGCACCGGGACGTCAAGCCCGGCAACATCCTCATCGACGAAACCGGCACCGCGAAGATCACCGACTTCGGCATCTCCCGCGCGGCCGGCGACATGACGCTCACCCAGACCGGCCTCATCGGCGGTACCCCGGCGTACCTCGCCCCCGAACTGGCCCGCGGCGCCGACCCGGTGCCCAGCTCGGACGTCTTCGCCCTCGGCGCGACGCTGTACCAGGCGATCGAGGGGCAAACCCCGTACGGCAACACCACGAACCAGCTCGCGCTGCTCTACGCGGCGGCGAACGGCCAGGTCAACCCGCCGACGCAGGCCGGTCCGGCGACCGCGTTGCTGATGAGCCTGCTGCGCAGCGAGGCTTCCGAGCGGCCGAGCATGGCCGAGGCACGGGAGCGGCTGGCTCAGCTGGCGACCGGGGAACCGGCTGCGCCGCAGCAGTTGCTGTCGGGGAATCGCGGTCCGGGGAGCAACGGGTCCCGTCCGCCGTGGGCGCGTGCGAGTGCTCCGGCGGCGGCTGCCGCTGCCGCGCCGAAGGCTCCGTCGAACCCGCCTCGGACGCCGACTGCTGCGTTCATGCCGATGGGTGCGCCTTCGCGTCCTGCTCCCCCGGCGAATACTCCGCCGCGTCCGCAGCCTGCGGTGCGTCCTACGCCGACTGCTGCTGCGCCGAACTACTCCGGTGCTGGGTCGGGGGATCGGGTTTCGCCTGCAGCGGCTCGGAAGAAGAAGATGGCGTTCCTCGCTGGCGGTGCCGCGGCGGTCGTTGCGGTGGCGTTGGTGGTGTTTCTGGTGTTGAGCAGCAGCCGGGACAAGGGCGGGCCTTCGTCGAACGCGCAGCCGCCCGCGCCGAACTCCTCCGCTCCGGCGTCTCCGTCGAGCACGCCGAGTTCCTCTGCGCCGCCAGTGAAATCCAGCGGCAACGTGCAGTGGGGTCCTGCAGGCAAGCTGGCCGTGGACTTCTACCAGAACGCCGGGACACCGACCGGGTGGGCAATGCTGACCCCCTCGACGCAGGCGCTCTTCGGCGATCAGGCCGCGTTCGCCTCGTACTGGGCACAGAACAAGCCGGTGTCCTACGGAGGCGCGAACGTTTACAAGCGCAAGAACAACCCAGACGGCTCCGTCGACGTACAGATCACCGTAGTCCCGGACGGCGGTGCGCAGATGCAGAAGGTCGTGCAGGTCATCGCCGCCGACGACGGCACGCTGATGATCAACAGCGACCCTCGGCTCGGAAGCGGCGCGCCCGCGCAGTGACACTCGCCGCAGAGGTGGGTCCAGCGGGACGAATAGCCTACCTTTGAAGCATGGCCGAGAACGGAGCTCTGCCGCCGGGCTGGAATCCTCGGTTCCACGAGGATCTGGTCGGGCTGGATCCGTACGACCCGGAGGCCCGTGCGTTCGCCGCCCATCTCGACCGGATGGAGCGCACCGGGCCGACTTTCACCGTCGAGGCGTGCCTGGACCAGGTCGCCGACTTCGCCGAGTCCAGCAACCGCACCGGCGGGCTCCGCTACTGGGTGTCCGCGCTGGTCGTGGTGCTGATCGTGCTCGGGCTGCTGGTCACCGCCTGGGACATCGCGCTGCACACGGTCGCTTTTCTCTCCAGGTAACGTGGGAAGGGTGAAAGGTATGAAACCCGTCGTCGGCACCACTCCGCGCGTGGTGAAGTCCGACCAGGAATGGCGGGAGCAGCTTGCCCCCGAGGAGTACGCGGTGCTCCGGCAAGCCGGCACCGAACGGCCGTTCACCGGCGAGTACACCGACACCAAGACCACCGGCGTGTACGAGTGCCGGGCTTGCGGCGCGGAGCTGTTCCGCAGCGACACGAAGTTCGAAAGCCACTGCGGCTGGCCGTCGTTCTACGACCCGGCGGACTCCGACGCGGTGCTGCTGCGCGAGGACCGCACCATGGGCATGCGGCGCATCGAAGTGCTGTGTGCCTCGTGCCACAGCCACCTCGGGCACGTGTTCGAGGGCGAGGGCTACGCGACCCCGACCGACCAGCGGTACTGCATCAACTCGATTTCCCTGAAGCTCGTCGAGGACTCCGGCGACTGACGCCGAGGTCCGCTGAAACCGCCCTTCCCGCTCCCGGGGAGGGCGGTTTTTCGTCCGGCGGCAACCCCGGGCAGGCGGGTAACGTGGTTTGTTCATCCGGAGGGGGACCGTGATGGACTGGACGATCGAACGCGCGATGCCGGCCGCGCTGATCCTGGTGCTGGCGCTGGTCTGCTGGTGGCTCGGACGGCGGACCGCCGCCCGGCTGCACCGGGGCAGGCATCCCGAAACCCGGCTGACGTCCGCGGCGCAGGTCGCGTTGCTGACGAACGGACCGTTCCGCGTCGCCGAGACGACGGTCGCCTCGATGCTGGAGCGGGAGCAACTGCGCGCGGACTCCGTGGGACGGCTGTATCGCACGCCGACCGAGCCGTCGGACGCGCTGAGCAGGGAAGCTGCCGAGCTGACCGGCACGGGGGTCGGGATCGCGACGGTGCTGCGCGGTCTCGTCTGGGCCGACACGGTCCGCGAACTGGTCGACGACCTCACCAAGCGCGGACTGCTGGTCGACGGCCAGGCGCTGCGCAAGGCCTGGAAGTGGACCGCGATCGAAGAAGCGGTGCTGGCGGCGGCCGGTGTGGCGGCGTTTGTCGGCGGGCTGAACGGCTACGTGCTGATTTCGGTTCTGCTGCCTGCGTGGTTCGTGTTCGCCGCGCTGTCCCGTCGCCGGGCGGCCCGGCGGATCCGGCCGACCGACGCCGGACGTGAAGCAGCCGAAGCGGCGTGGCCGGATCAGAGCCTGATCAGCGGTCTGACCGGGAGCGTCGCGGTCGGCGGACTGTCGAATCACCCGGATCGCGAGCTGCGGGTCGCCCTGCTCCGCGGTCTCCCGGCGACCCGTCGGGCGGGGGCGGCCATCGCGGGAGCCGCGGGCGGGTTCGCCGGACCGGCGGGGTACTGGGCCGCTGGGACGGGCTGCGGGTCTGGTTGCGGCGGCGGAGCGGGCTGCGGCTCCGGATGCGGCGGTTCCGGGTGCGGGTCGGGATGCGGCGGCGGGGGCTGCGGCGGCGGGAACAGCTGAGCCGGGAACGAACCGGACATCGAGTGCGTCAGTTCTGCCGACAGCCTCCGGCGACCGGCCGGTTAGGGTTCCGGCAACGCTGAAACGAGGGGGAAGCCGTGGACGAACCGTGGGGCATTTCCGGCCCGCAATTCCTGCTGATCTTCGGCCTGGCGCTGGCCGTCGTCCTGCTGGTGCAGATCAGCTGGCCGTCGATCGCGCGGTCGCGGCGAGGGAACGCGCCCGCGACCGTCGAGGCGCCGCTGCAGCCGGACGTCTACCAGCTCGCGTACCTGGCCGGCGGCTCGGACCGCACGGTCGACACCGCGATCGCGACGCTGCTGGAACAGGAACTCCTGCGGGTGAGCAGCAAGGGCAAGCTGAGCGCGATCGGCAAGCGACCGGCTCGCAAGAGGCTGGAACGCGCGGTGCACGACGCCGCGCAGGGCGGAACGGCGACCGTCGCCATGGTGCGCAAGTCGCCGACGGTCCAGCCGGAAGTGGAGAAGATCCGCCAGGACCTCGAACGACGCGGGCTGCTCGTCGCCGGCGACGGACTGGACGGCTTCCGCGCCGGGATCGTGGCCGCGTACGCCGTGTTGCTGCTGATCGGGATCGTCCGCGCGGTCAACGGAGCGCAGCTTGACCGGCCGATCGGTGGGCTGATCGGGTTGCTCGTCGTGGCCGGGACCCTGACGTTGATCGCTTACGCGGTCCGCAAGGGCTCGAAGACCTCGCGCCCGACCGACGCGGGCCACGCGATCGTCGTGCGCGCCCGCGAAGACGCGAAGGCTGCCGAGGAGCGGCCTGAGGAGTTCGCTGCCACGAACCGGAACGGCAGCGGGGCATTGCTCGTCGGCGCCGCGGCGGTGGTCGCGCTCGGCGGAATCGCGCTGTACCCGGACGAGGAGATGAGCACAGCGCTGATCAGCGGCGGCGGCAGCTGGACCGGGGGCGGCGGGTCGAGCGGCGGATCGTCGTGCAGCAGCGGCGGTTCCTCGTGCAGCAGCGGGTCTTCGTGCGGCGGAGGCAGCAGTTGCGGCGGCGGGGGCGGCTGCGGCGGATAACCGAAGGAGGGAGGCACCATGCACGAGCCTTGGGGGATCTCCGGCCCGCAGTTCCTGGCGGTCTACGGTTCCGCGCTGGCCTTGACGCTGGCGGTGCAGCTGGTCCGGCCGCTGCTGCGCCAAGCGCCTGCGGACACGCATCGTCCGCTCGACGTCTACCAGCTCGCCTGCCTCGTCGGCGGCCCTCACCGCACGGTCGACACGGCGATCGCGGCGTTGCTGGAGCGCGGGCTGCTGCGGGTCGACAGCAGGGGTCAGCTCACGGCCGTCTCCGGAGCGCCGACGGGGCCGGTTGAGCAGGCGGTCTACGAGGGCGTGCGGAAGCGGCCCCACACGGCTTCGACGCTGCGTACGGCGGAAGCGGTCTCCGCGCCGGTGCGGAGCATCGGAAACGACCTCCGCAAACGCGGTCTGGTTACGGTCGCCTCCGCATCCTTCGCGACCGGAGTGGTTCTGGTCTACGCCGCCCTGTTCATAGTCGGTCTGGTGCGCTCAGTGAACGGCTCCGCGCTGCACCGGCCGACTGCGGGATTGAACGTCCTGCTGGCCATCACCGCGATTCTGACGGTCCTGGCGGTGGCCGGCCGCAGACGGCCGAAAGTCCGTCCGACTAAAGCCGGGCGCGCGCTGGTCGCTGCGGTGCGGACAGACCCGGTGACGCAGCGGGCGCAGTCCAGCGCGCTGCTGTTCGGTGCTGCTTCGCTGGTCGCGCTGGGCGGGTTCGCGCAGTACCCGGACCATGCGACAAGCTTGGCGTTGACGAGCGGTGCGGGAACGTCGTCCGGCGGTGGATCGTCCTGCGGCGGTGGCAGCGGGTGCGGAGGCGGAGGTGGGTGCGGTGGCTGACCGGTTGGGGATCGGCATCGGCTGGCGGCCGGAACTGGACCTGTCGATCGCGCGACTGCCGGGCGTCGACTGGGTCGAGGTGGTCGCGGAGAACCTGCACGCCCCGCACCTGCCGGAAAGCCTGCTGGCGCTGAAGGATCGCGGGATGCCGGTGTTGCCGCACGCGGTGTCGCTGTCGCTGGGCGGAGCCGAGCCGCTGGACACCGCGCGAGTGGAGCACCTGGCCGAACTGGCGCGGGCTCTCGACGCGCCGCTGGTCAGCGACCACGTGTGCTTCGTCCGAGCGGGCGGGCTCGACTCCGGACATCTGATGCCGCTGCCTCGCTCGCGCGCGGCGCTGGACGTGCTGGTGGACAACGTCCGGCTCGCACAGTCCATTGTGGACGTACCGTTCGCGCTGGAGAACATCGCCGCGCTGCTGGAGTGGCCGGACAACGAGCTGACCGAGGAACAATTCCTCACCGAGCTGACCGAGCGGACCGGCTGCCTGCTGATCATCGATGTCGCGAACCTCTACGCGAACGCGCGCAACGTGGGCACCGATCCGGTGGCGTTCCTGGACGGGATTCCGTGGGAACGGCTCGCGTACGTGCACATGGCGGGCGGCGTGGAGCGCGACGGGGTTTATCACGACACGCACGCGCATCCGGTGCTGCCGGAGGTGCTGGATCTGCTCGCCGAACTGCGTCGGCGCACGGATCCGCCGGGCGTTCTCCTGGAGCGCGACGACGACTACCCCACCGATTCCGAACTCGCCGCCGAACTGGTCGCATTGCGCACCGCGGTGACGTTGTGAGCCGGGAAGAACTGGCGGCTCGGCAAGCTGCGCTGCTGGACAGCTTGTTGACCGGGGCCGAGGCGCCGTCCGGCTTCGATGCCTCGCGGTTGCGCATCGAAGCGGACGTCCTGCTCGCCAAGCGACGGCGGCTGGTGGCTTACCTGCGGCCGGACCTGCCCGAGGCGCTGGGCCCGCGGTATCGGCCATTGTTCGACGCGTACGCGGCGGAGCGTCCGAAGACGACTTCGATCCGGGCGCGCGAGTATGCCGACGCGTTTGCGGAGTGGCTCATCGCCCGCGGTGACCTGCCCAAACCTCGACGCAGATGGTTCCGGTGCTGAGCCCGTTCGGTTTTTGTCGGTGGTGCTGGCTACGCTGACGACATGTCTGGTTACGGCGGTGTTATCCGATCTCTGCCGAGCCGGGAGGGAGGGAACCTGTCGTGAACGGATTCTGGGCCGCGGTGAGCCCGATGCTGCTCGTCTACGTCGCCACCGCCGCGGGTTTGGCGAGCATTTTGGCCACTGGCAAGGACAAGCTGGCCACACAGGCGTCCGCGCCGGAGTCGGCCGCCGTGCCGCGCGATGTCTACGACGTCGCGTACCTGGCGGGCGGGCGGCCTCGGCTGGTCGAGGCCGTGATCGCGACGCTGTTCGCGCGCGGCCAGCTGCAGGTCGGGTCGCTGGGCGAGATCGTCGCCGCTGGTCCGCCGCCAGCGTCGCCGCCGCTTGAGCAAGCCGTGCATCAGGCGGCTGGTCGCGGTCGTCTCGCCTCGTGGGTCGCGCGATCGTCGGTGCTCAAGCCTGCGATCCGGGCGCTCGAAACCGATCTCGTCCAGCGGCGGCTGGTCAGCAGGCGCAGGCCGTTGACGGGTCTCGGGTACACACTCACCGCGGTGGCCGTGGTCGTGCTGGCGGCCGGGGTGGGGCGGCTGGTCTACGACGTGGGCCGGTCTCATCTGAACGCCATGGTGGTGCTTGTTTTCGGCGAGGTGGCGCTGACGCTCTGGCTCTGTCTCGTCGGCAGCCAGCGGATCACCAAGCAGTTCGGCGAACGGAAGGTCAGTTCGCTGCCGCCGACGACTGCGGGGGCGACGGTCCTCGCACGGGCCGAACAGCAGGCGGCTGCGGGCGGCTCAGGACCGGCTGAACTGGTCGCGGTGGGCGGACTGGCGGCTTATCCGGACAAGCGGGTTACGGGAGGGCTTATGCCGATTTAGCCGCTGCTTCACGGGCGGCGTTGGCTGGCGGTGTTGGAGGAGGCTGGTGGTGGTCACGGCAGCGCTCGTGTGACCGGCGCGCGGCGGGGACTGGCGGGGCGACCACAGACCTGGGTGCGCGGGAACTGGCTGTGCTCGCTGGACTGGCAGGTGTCACACGAGGCCGACACGGCACTCGCCGGACCGACGCGGCGCTCGTGGTGTCGACGGCGCTTAGCGCACTGGCGGCACCACGCGAACCGCCACGGCACTCGTGCGGAGAGCCACGAGGCCGGTGCAGCACAGCGGTGCCCGCGTCGCCAGCGCGGCCGCTCGCCGAGGCTGGTGTCGCTTACGAGACCGGCAGACGCACCACCGGCGACCACACCGGCGTATCCGCGCCAGGACGATGCGATAGTCCTCCCAGCGCGGCCGCTCGCCGGGTCTGGCACCGCTTACGAGATCGGCTGAGGCACCACCGGCGTATCCGCACCAGGCCGTGCGACGGGTGGTCCCAGTGCGGCGGCGCGCCCGGCAACTCGCCGACCATCCGGACGCGCGAGTCAGCTGGCCGACGTCGCGCACGAGGCCGGTGCAGCACACCGGTGTCCGCTTCGCCAGCGCGGCCGCTCGCCGGGTCCGGCGACGCTTACGAGACCGGCTGAGGCACCACCGGCGACCACACCGGCGTATCTGCGCCAGGCCGGTGCGACGGGTGGTCCCAGTGCGGCGGCGCGCCCGGCAACTCTCCGGCCATCCGCACGCGAGTCAGCTGGCCGAAGTCGCTGTCGACTGTCTCCAGGACGTCCGTGTAGTCCACTTCGGACGGTTCCGGATCCTTGCGGCCCAAGGAATCCAGCCACCGTCCGGTGCCGGCGAGGGACAGGCGGGCGTGCCAGGTGCCGCCGTCGGTGACGGTGCGGCGGATGGCCGTCATGATGGCGGCGGCGGTGAGCCAGCCGGTGGCGTGGTCCAGTGCTTGCGCGGGCAGTGGCGCCGGGGCGTCGGTGGCGTACTCCTCGGCGATGCCGGACGACATCTGCACGAGGCTGTCGAAGCCGCGGCGGCGGGCCCACGGGCCGGTCCAGCCGTATGCCGAGATATCCGCGACCACGAGGCCTGGGCGGAGTTCGGCGAGCTCTTCCGGGCCGAAGCCGATGCGGGCGAGTGCGCCGGGGCGGAAGGTCTGGAGCAGGACGTCCGCGCGGGCGATGAGCTTCTTCAGCTTCGCGCGGCCGCCCTCGGTGTCGAGTGCGATGAACGCCGAGCGCTTGCCCTGGCCGGTGTCCATGGTCAGGACCGGGATTCGCGGCAGGTGTGCGGCACCGACGTGCAGCACGTTCGCGCCGTGCGCTGCCAGCACGCGGCCTGCGACGGGTCCGGCGAGGACGTGCGTCAGCTCCAGCACGCGGACGCCGCCCATCGGACGGTCCGAGTCGAACAGGGTGCGCTTCGGCGCGTCCCCGATGCGGTTCAGTTCGACCAGCGGCAGGTTCGCGACGGCTTGGCCTTGCGGATGGGCCAGCCAGTCCTCGCGCGAGCGCATCAGCGCTGCCGCGCCGCCCGCGGTCACCACGGCGGATTCGACCTCTGCCATGGATTTCGCGGCCACGGTCTTGGTTACGGCTTCACGGGTCGCCGGGACGCCGAGCGCCCAGCAGACCGCCGCTTCATGCCGTGGGGTGTTGCAGTGCAGCTTGATCCAGCCGTCGGCCGCGCGGTAGTCGCCTGCGATCCTGCCCCACGGGCTCGGTCCGGGCTCGCCGTCGATGCGCAGCAGGTGCTCGCTGCGGAACGCGGCGGCGGCGTGCCGGGTGTCGACCGACACCGTGCCTGGGTCGATGCCGCGCAGCCGCAGCAGTTCACCCGCGGACAGGGTGGCCGCGGCGATGCTCGCGGTCGCCATGGCGGGGACCCGGAAGTGTCCGGGCAGCACCGATTCGTCGCCGGTCAAGGACACGGCGGGCAGCGGTTCCCCGGCGAGCGACTGCCAGGCCCCGGCGAGTACGTCCTGCACCGGCGGTTACGGCAGAGCCGCGACGAGTTCGGCGGGCGGCACCTTCGTGCCGGTGTAGAACGGGATTTCGACGCGCACGTGGCGACGCGCCTCGGTGTTGCGCAGGTGGCGCATCAGGTCGACGATCCGGTGCAGTTCGTCGGCCTCGAAGGCGAGGATCCACTCGTAGTCGCCGAGCGCGAACGACGCGACGGTGTTGGCGCGCACGTCCGGGTAGTCCCGCGCCTCCTTGCCGTGGTCGGCCAGCATCTTGCGCCGGTCCTCGTCGGGCAGCAGGTACCAGTCGTAGGACCGGACGAACGGGTACACGCAGATGTACTTGCGCGCCTCCTCGCCGGCCAGGAACGCGGGCACGTGGCTCTTGTTGAACTCGGCGGGCCGGTGCAGCGCGGTCTGGCTCCAGACCGGCGTGGACGCGCGGCCGAGCGGCGTGCGCCGGAACCCGGTGTAGGCGGCCTGGACCTGCTCGATCTCCTCGGCGTGCCACCAGATCATGTAGTCCGCGTCGGCCCGGAGGCCGGACACGTCGTACACGCCCCGGACGACGACGCCCTTGGCCTCGAGCCCGTCGAGGTACTCGGCCGTCTCCCGGCCCGCGGCGCCGCGGTCCTCCCCCAACTTCCCCGGTTCGATCCGGAAGACCGACCACGTGGTGTAGCGGATCGTGTCGTTGAGTTCGTTGTAATTCAGCCGCGCCATGACTCCATCCTGGCACTCCTCGCACGGCGATCGCCATGGGGCTCCGTCACACGAAGAGCTGCTCCGCGATCCGCCGGGCAGCGGCGTCGGCCGTGGCCACGCACGCTGGCAGGCCAACGCCGTGCAGCGTGGCGCCCGCCACGGCCAGGCCCGGGACATCTGCGACTGCCCTCTCGATCCGGGTCACCCGTTCCAGGTGCCCCGTGCCGTATTGCGGGAGGCCGCCGCCCCAGCGCGTCACCAGGGTGTCGATCGGCTTCGCGGTGACGCCGGCGAGCCGGGCCAGATCCGCGCGGACCGCTGCGACCAGGGCATCGTCGTCGCCGTTCAGCGCGCCGGGCTCGCCGAACCGGCCGACTGAACCGCGTACCAGCACCGGTCCGGCGTCGCCGAGGTGAGCCCACTTGTTCGACGAAAACGTGAACGCCTTGGACGCGTACGGCACGCCTTCCGCGTCCCGCTCCCCCGCGCCGATGAGGATTCCGGACGCGTCCGGCAGCTCCGTGCCGGGCGGGAACGCGAACGCGACGACTGCCATCGACGCTAGTTCGACCTCGCCGAAAGCGGTCGAAGCAGCCGGGACCACCCCGTCGAGCAGTTTCCGGGCGGCCGGCGCGGGCACCGCGAGCAGGACGGCGTCCGCGTCGACCGGGCTGTCGGCAGGCGCGTGCGCTGGCGCGGCAGCACCGAATTCGAGGTGCCAGCCGGACGGCGTCCGCGTCAGTGCGCGGACCGTCGACGAGGTGCGCAGTTCGGCGCCGGAAAGCTCCAGCAACCGGTCAAGCAAGCCTCGCAAGCCTCCGGTGAGGCTGCCGAAAACCGGTGCGGTGCCCGGCGTTTTCGGCAGCAGCGACGACGCAGCTTCGGTGAGCGAACCCGCTCCGCCGTCGATCGCGTTGGCCAGGCCGGGCATCGTCGCGCGGAGGCCGAGGCCGTCGGCACCGCCCGCGTACACGCCGCCCAGCAGCGGGTCGACCAGCCGGTCTACCAGCTCATCTCCGAAGCGTGTGCGCAGCAAGGGCCCGAGCGGGACGTCGCCGTCGCCCAGTTCGACCGGGCCTAGCGAGCGTTCCTTCTCGACCGCGCTCCGGCCGTCCTCGGACAGCACGCCCGCGACTGAGTCCGCGGACGCCGGGACTCCCATCACGGTGCCGGGCGGCAGGCTCTGCACCGAACCGCCGGCGTGGATTTTGGCGCGCGCCTTCGTCGGATGGACCAGGCGATCGGCGAGGCCGACCTCCTCGACCAGCGAAATCATCTCGGGCCGCCGGGCGAGGAACGCCTCGGCCCCGACGTCGTAGCTGACCCCGCCGACCTCCGCCGTGCGCAGCTTGCCGCCGATCGCGGACGTGCTCTCGAAAACAGTGATCGTCACCTGGTCGCCGAGCAGCCGGCGCGCCCGGTACGCCGCGGCCAGCCCGGAGATCCCGCCGCCGACGACCGCGACGTGTTTCACAGCGAGTGCACCAGGTCGACGACCCGCTTCAGCACCTCCGGGTCGACGCTCGGCAGCACGCCGTGGCCAAGGTTGAAGACGTGCCCGCGAGCCGCGCGGCCCTCTTCGACGATCCGGCGCACCTCGGCCTCCAGGACCGGCCACGACGCGTACAGCAGCGCCGGGTCGAGGTTGCCCTGCACGGACACCTTGCCGCCGAGCCGGTGGACCGCGACGTCGAGCGGGATCCGCCAGTCGACGCCGACTACGTCCGCACCCGCCTCGCGCATCGCGCCGAGCAGTTCGCCGGTGCCGACGCCGAAGTGGATCCGCGGCACGCCGTACTCGCCTGCGACGGCCAGCACCCGGGTCGAATGCGGCAGCACGAACTCGCGGTAGTCGCGCTCGGACAGCGCACCGGCCCACGAGTCGAACAGTTGCACCGCGTCGACGCCCGCGTCGAGCTGGGCGCGCAGGAACGTGGCGGCGATGTCGGCCAGGCGCGCGGCGAGGTCGTGCCAGACCTCGGGCTGCGAGTGCATCAACGCCTTGGTGTGCTCGTGGTTGCGGCTCGGGCCGCCCTCGATCAGGTAGCTGGCCAGCGTGAACGGCGCGCCGGCGAACCCGATCAGCGGCGTTTCGCCGAGCCGCTCCACCAGCAGCCGGACGCCCTCGGCGACCTTGCCGACCTGCTCCGGTTCGAGCTTCGGCAGCGCGCGCACCGCGTCCGCGTCGCGCACCGGCGAGGCCACGACGGGGCCGGTGCCGGGGACGATGTCGATGTCGACGCCCGCCGCCTTGAGCGGGACCACGATGTCGCTGAACAGGATCGCCGCGTCGACGCCCAGCCGGCGGACCGGCTGCATCGTGATCTCGGCGAGCATCTCCGGGTCGAAGCACGCGTCGAGCATCGGGACGCCCTCGCGCAGCGCGCGGTACTCCGGCAGCGAACGACCGGCCTGGCGCATGAACCACACCGGAACGCGCGCGGGCCGCTCCCCGCGCGCGGCGGCGAGGAAGGCCGACCCGGGCAGGGCGCGGCGGGGCGAAACGGACGGAGCGCCGACGGGCGCGGACGAAACCTGAGGCACGAACCCCATGGTCCCACGCGGGCCCGACAGTCCCGGGCCGCCCCGTGTCCAACGCGCCCAGCCCCGGGCGGTGGGTCTTCCGCGGAGCGAGAGTCCGCCCAGCACAGCGCCGCCGAGCAGATCCGCGAGGGGAACCCTGGGGGACGCGCCCAGACCCGGCGCTGCGTCTACCGCAGACCGAAGGTGCGCCCAGCACAGCGCGCTGATCAGGTCCGCGAGGGGGACTCTGGAGACGCACCCAGCCCCAGCGCAGCCCCTACCCCAGAACGAGGGTCCGCCCAGCACAGCACGGCTGAACAGATACGCGAGGCGAGCCCTGGGGGAACGCGCCCAACCCGGCACCGCATCTACCCCAGAGCAAGAATCCGCCCAGCACAGCGCAGCACCTACCCCAGAACGAGGGTCCGCCCAGCACGGCGCGCTGATTAGGTCCACGGGGGGAAACTCTGGGGAATCCACGAGGGGAACTCTGGGGAATCTGATTCGCTCTCCCCGCGCAAGGGAAGCGGAGGGCAGCCGGAGCCGTCCCGTGGTCTGATTCCGTCACGGACCTCTACACGCCGCGGCCCACGCCGCGAGGCGGAGGGCAGTCGAAGCGGTCCCGTGGGTCGCGGGTCGGTCTCGCTCGGCGCGCCTGCGTCCGCAACCGGGTGTCGCCGCCCTACAGTCGGAGCGTGACCGCGATGACGCCAGTGCCCGATCTCTTCCGCGAAGCCGTCGCGGCGCTGCAAGCCGTCCGGCCGCGCCCGGAGATCCGCCTGGAGACGATGCGTGCGCCGCAGCGGCTCGCGCCGTGGTCCTATGCGTTGAGCTGCGACGTTTCCGGGCCTGCGGACGTGCTGGCGTCCGGCAGGCTGGTGCTGCTGCACGACCCGGACGGCCAGGAGGGCTGGGACGGCGTGCTGCGGCTGGTCATGTACGTCCGCGCCGAGCTCGACCGCGAGCTGGCCACGGACCCGTTCCTCCCGGCGGTCGGCTGGTCGTGGCTCACCGACGCGCTGGAGGCCTCCGGAGCGTCGTGGAAGGCGCTCGGCGGCACCGTCACCGAGACGTCCTCGGCCCGGTTCGGCGACATCTCCGGTCCGGCCCGCACCGACGACCTCGAGCTGCGGGCGTCCTGGACCCCCACAGACGGCGCGCTCGGGCCGCACGGGCTCGCGTTCTGCCAGGTGATGGCGAGCGTCGTGGGGTTGCCTCCGGTGGGCGTCACGCTGTTCGAGCAGCGGCAGAGTTCCTGATTTCCTAAGTTCACCCGGTCGGGCAGCGTCTCCGCGGCGCTTGCACGCGCACGAACGCGCCTTCCCGGGCGGATCCGGGCCCCCGCGGCGCTCCGGCGGGATCTTCGGCGGGGCTTCCGGGCGTCCGCTCCCGACCGTCCATCGTGGACCGCAGCGGGCGCTGCTCCGGAAGCTGCACGTTCGTGGCTGGGCGTGATCACAGGCAGTGAACCCCCGGTAACCAGCTCCGACGCGGTTTCCGGGCCCTTTCCGGGCACTCCGGCCAGGAGCGGGCGGCCGCGCGGCGCGGGCGACAAAACATGAAAGAAAATGATCTTGCCCCGGCCGGGGCGCATTTCCGGATCCGGATCGCGGGGGCGGCGGCCCGGCTCCGCGAGCACCCGCAGGTGCACGGGCCATCTGCACGCCCGTTTCATTGCCGGTAACTCAGATGCATCGCAGCCCGGTCGTCAGTTGTTAACAAGACTCCGATCGTTAGTCCGATCGTGTTACAACGACCTCGCTGAGTGACGAACTGTTTCGGATAGATACCCATTCGATCCCCCCGCAACGGCGTCCGGACGGCTACAGTGCCTGGGACGACACCACTTTCGGTCTAAAGCTGGCGCGGCTGAACGGCCGAAGGTCCCGGTGCCGGTCGGGGGGCACGACCGACTCCAGGGAGGTAGTGACGTGGCTACCGTCGGCTTATCTCAGGCCGTCCGATCCACGCCAGCCGGCGCCTTGCCGGCGAGCATGGTTCCGCACCCGCGGGAAGAGCTTTTTTCCGTGTTGGTGGTCGATGACCACCCGCTGTTGAGGGAGGCAATCGCAGCACGACTCGCACAAATGGGTGCGGGCACTGTCCACGAAGCCGCCACGGTGGCCGAGGCGAGGGCGCGAGCACAGGCCACCGGCCCGTGCGACCTGGCGATCCTCGATCTCGGACTGCCGGACGGCAGCGGAATCGAACTGGTTACGGAACTCCGTAGCCACGGCTGGCCGCGCGTGGTGGTCCTGGCATCCTCCGACGACCCGTACGCGGTGCGCTCCGCGTTCCAGGCCGGAGCTCAGGCGTACCTGCTGAAGTCGGCGTCGCCGGTGGTGGTCACCGACGGCGTGCGCCGGGTTCTCGAAGGCGGCGTTTACGCCGACCCGAGCGTGGCCCCGGTTCTGGCGACCGGCACGCGAGTGGCGGGCACCGACAACACCCCGCGCGAGCTGTCGGCTCGCGAGGTGGAGGTGCTCCAGCTCGTCGCGGACGGGCAGTCGAACAAGGAGATCGGGGAGGAGCTTTCCCTCTCCGCGCTCACCGTCAAGTCCCACCTGTCCCGCATCGGGCGCAAGCTCGGCACGGGCGACCGGGCGCAGATGGTCGCGCTGGCGATGCGAGCCGGCGTGATCCGCTGACGACGACGAACCACGTCCCTGCGGGGCGGGCGGACCAGGCGCGGTCCGCCCGTCCCGTAGGGTCGTCGGACATGGGAACTGCACAGGCGGACGGAGCCCGGACCGGAGACGAGACCACCGACCCCTCCGGGGACTCCCGAACGCCGGTGCTGCTCAGGGAACCGGCGGAGGGCACCCCACCGGTCGTGGCCGATCCCGACGCGCTCGCCGAGGCGTGCGCGCGGCTCGCCGCGGGCACGGGCGCCGTGGCCGTCGACACCGAACGGGCGTCGGGCTATCGCTACTGGCCCAAGGCCTATCTCGTCCAGCTGCGCCGCGAAGGCTCCGGCACGGTGCTGATCGACCCGATCGCGCTCGCCGACGACCTCGCCCCGCTGCGGGACGTCCTCAACGACACCGAATGGGTGCTGCACGCCGCGTCCCAGGATCTGCCGTGCCTGGCGGAGCTGGACCTGCGGCCGCGCTCGCTGTTCGACACCGAGCTGGCCGGACGGCTGGCCGGGTACGAACGCGTCGCGCTGGGCACGCTCGTGGAGCTGCTGCTCGGGTACACCCTCGAAAAGGGCCACAGCGCCGCGGACTGGTCGAAGCGTCCGCTGCCGATCGACTGGCTCAACTACGCCGCGCTCGACGTCGAGCTGCTCAACGAACTGCGCGCGAAGCTCGAGACCGAGCTGGCCGAGCAGGGCAAGCTGGAGTGGGCGCAGCAGGAGTTCGAGGCCGTGCGCACCGCTCCCCCGCCCGCGCCGCGTGCCGAACCGTGGCGCCGGACGTCCGGGGTGCACAAGATCCGCAGCCCGCGCGGCCTCGCCGCGGTGCGCGAGATGTGGCAGGCCCGCGACGAACTGGCCCGCAAGCGCGACCGCGCGCCGAGCCGGATCCTGCCCGACAGCGCGATCGTCAACGCGGTGACCTCCGACCCGAAGACGGTCGAGGAGTTGCAGGCGCTGCCGGTGTTCAGCGGACGCGTCCAGCGCAAGTACACCGCCAGCTGGCTGCGGCACCTCCAGGCGGCCAAAGCGCTGCCGGCGAGCGAGCTGCCGAGCCCGAGCCAGCCCAACGACGGTCCGCCTCCGGTGAACCGCTGGGCCGACAAGGACCCCGACGCCGCCGCCCGGCTCGCCGCCGCGCGTGCCGCGTTGGCCGCGATCGCGGAAGACCGCAAGCTGCCGGTGGAGAACCTCCTGCTGCCGGATTTGGTCCGGCGCACCTGCTGGCGTCCCCCGGCCGACCTCGCGGAGGACTCGGTCGCGGACGCGCTGCGGGCGGGCGGGGCGCGGCCGTGGCAGGTCGAGCTGACCGCGGCGGTGCTGAGCAAGGCGTTGCACAGCACGGCTTCCTGACCTGCGCCGGGTGGTTCAGACCTCTAGGTGAGATCTCACGTACGGCGACGCGTCGGTCGGCGGTAGCCGAGCGACCGCGCCACGCCGGTCGCCGTGGTGACCACCGCGGGCACCAGATGCGCTACCGAGGTCGTCTCCCGGCGTCCCACGACCGCGACCGCGGCGGTGACCCGTGCGGTGGCGTCGCGGATCGGGGCGGCGACAGCGACCGCGTCGTCGGCGAGTTGGCGGTCGGCGACGCAATAGCCGGTGCGGGCGATGTCGGCGAGTTCGGCGCGCAGGGTTTCCGGGTCGGTCGTGGTGTGCGGGGTTTCCGCGGCGATCGGGCTGGTCAGCGCGGATTCGCGGGTGTCGGCGGCGGCGTGCGCGAGCAGGACGCGGCCGGTGGCGGTGGTGGTCGCGGGAAGGCGGCTGCCGGTCGTGGTCAGGATGCCGACCGAACGGTGTCCGGCCAGCCTGGCCAGGAACACGACGTCAGTCCCGTCCAGCACGGACAGGTGCACGTTCTCGCCGGTCGCGTCGAACAGGTCGCCCAGGTACGGCAGGGCGATTTCGCGGATCGACGCCCTGGCCAGCGACAGCGAGCCCAGCTCCCACAGTTTCAGGCCGAGGTGATAGCCGCCGTGTTCGTCGCGGACCAGCGCTCCCCAGTCGGCCAGCTCGCCGACCAGCCGGTGCGCCGTGCTCAACGGCAGGCTCGCGGACTGGGCGATTTCGGTCAGGGAAAGGACCGGCGTTTGCGGGCTGAAGCAGTCCAGGACCGACAGCAGCCGCGCCGCCGCGGTGGGTCTGGCTTCCATGTGGCGGAAGTCTGATTGAGGCCGGGCCGCGACGCAAGCGACACTGCGGGCGTGGGTCGGCCAAGCGAGTCAGTTGTGATCACCGGGGCGGGATCGGGTCTGGGGCTGGGAGCGGGACTGACGCTCGCGGCGCGCGGGCATCGGGTGTTCGCCACCGTCGAACGGGACGACCAGATCGAGCCGACGCGGGCGGCGTTCGCCGAGCACGGGCTCGCCGCGGAGGTCTCCCGGCTCGATCTGCTCGATCCGGCTGATCGCGAGGCAGCGGCGGCGCTCGACGCGTCCGTTCTGCTCAACAACGCCGGATTCGGTGCGGAAGGTCCGCTTCTGCGCACGGATTCCGCAGTGGTCCGGAAGACGTTCGAGGTCAACGTCTTCGGCACGCTCGAGCTGACGCGGCTGGTCGCCGATCGGCTCGTCACCGCCGGGCGCGGCGGGCGGATCGTGTTCGTGACGTCGGTGGCCGGGCTGTTCGTCGCGCCCGGCGCGGGCCCGTACGGGGCGAGCAAGTTCGCCCTCGAAGCCATGGCGCAGGCGGTTCGCCAGGAACTGCGGCCGCACGGGATCGAAGTCCGGGTCGTCGAGCCCGGGCCGTTTTCCACCGGATTCAACGAAAAACTCGTCGAGAACGCGCCTGCCTCGGAGCACGACTTTTCGGATTTCCTCGCGATGCAACGCGATCCGGCGCCGGCGGTCGAGACGATCGCTCGGGTGGCGGTCGAATCCGGGGCGTACCGGACGATCGTGCCGGGCGAGTTCGGGGCGATCGTCCGCGAGCAGCAAGATCGGCTGTGGGCCGAGACCGACCTGGTCGATCCGTGAGAAAGTGCGACAGCACACCAGTACGAGACAGGAGCACATGACAGTGAAGATCGCGGTTCTCGGGGGCGGACACGGTTCCTGGGCCACGGTGGCGGAGCTCGCCGAGAACGGCCACGAAGTGCGCTGGTGGCGGCGCAACGCCGAGGCGCTGGAAGCGGTGCGCGCGACCGGAGCGGTGAGCGTCCGGGATTACCGAGGTTCCCGATCGGTGCCGGTAGGCGACGGCGCCGGGGAGATCAACCCGGTGGCGGACCTCGCCGAGGCGGTGCGCGACGCGGCCCTGGTCGTGATCCCGCTGCCGTCGACCACGCACGACGACCTGGCTCCTCAGCTCGCTCCGCTGCTGACCGATGGCCAGGTGGTGTTCATGCCGCCGGGCACGTTCGGTTCGATGGTGTTCGCCAAGGCCGTCGCGGCGGCGGGCGGCAGTGCGGAGATCGCGTTCGCCGAAGCCGGGACGCTGCCTTATCTCGCGCGCCGGCACGGGGACGCGGAAGTGGTGATCAGCGGGTACGCGACCCGGCTGCCGACCGGGGTTTTCCCGTTGCGGCTGGCGGAAAGCGCGTTCAAGACGCTGCGCGAGGCGTACCCGAGCGTCGAGGACGCGGGCGACGGGCTCAGCGGCGCGCTGATGAACGCGGGCCCGATCATCCACCCGCCGCTGATCACGATGAACGCCGGTCCGCTGGAGCATTTCGCCGCCTGGGACATCCACAACGAGGGGACGCAGCCGTCCATCCGCAGCGTCACCGACGCGCTGGACGCCGAGCGGGTCGCGCTGCGCGAAGCGTTCGGCTACGGCGCGCCGCACTTCCCGCTGGCCGATCACTACGCCGCCGACGGCGACGAGTGGATGTACGGCCGCTCGGCGCACGAGCGGCTCACCGACAGCGGCGACTGGCGCGAGAAGATCGACCTCCACACGCATCGCTACATGGTGGAAGACACCCGGCTCGGGCTGTCGCTGCTGGTTTCCGCGGGCCGGTGGGCCGGGGTGCCGACACCGGTCGCGGAAGGCCTGCTGGCGCTCGGTTCCGCGATCACCGGCCGCGATTTCTACGCCGAGGGACGGACTTTCGAGAACCTCGGCCTGGCGGGTCTCGACCGGGCCGGGCTGACCAAGCTGCTGCGGGACGGAGTCCAGTCGTGATCGCCATCGTCGGCGCCGGGCGGATGGGCGAGGGCATCGCGCTGGCCTTCCTCGCGGCGGGACATCCGGTGCTGCTCGCGGACGTCAAGGACCGCACCGAGGAGGAACGCCAGCTCCGGCGCGACGAGGTCCGCAAGCGTCTCGCCGACCGGCTCCGCGCGATGTTCGGCCACGCGGACGCGCTGGAAAGCCTGACGCTCGGCGACCGTTCGGCGAAGGAACTCGCCGACGCGACCGTGGTGTTCGAGGCCGTGCCGGAGGTCATGGACGTCAAGCGCGAGGTGTTCGGCTGGCTCGGTTCGCAGGTGCCGGAGTCGGCGGTGCTGGCCTCGACGACGTCGACCTTCCTGGTCACGCAGATCGCGGAACTCGCCGAACGGCCGGAGCGGGTCGTCAACGCGCACTGGCTCAACCCGGCCGAGTTGATGCCGCTGGTCGAGGTCAGCCGGAGCGACGCCACCGACCCGGCCGCGGTCGACCGGCTCGTGGAACTGCTGCGCGAAATCGGCAAGGTGCCGGTGGTGTGCGGGCCCGCTGCCGGGTACATCGTGCCGAGGCTGCAGGCGCTGCTGATGAACGAGGCCGCGCGGATGGTCGAGGAAGGGGTGGCCGGAGCCGCCGAGATCGACCTCGCCGTGCGCGCCGGGCTCGGGCCGCGGTTTTCGGTGCTGGGCCCGCTGGAATTCATCGACTGGGGCGGCGGCGACATCCTGTACTACGCCTCGCGCTACCTGACCGGCGAACTCGGCGAGCGGTTCCAGGCGCCCGCGATCGTCGAAGACAACATGACCGGCCAGCGGCGCGGCCTCCAGGACGGAGCCGGGTTCTACCGCTTCGACCAGGCCGGGGTGCCGGACTACCGGGCGGCGCGGATGCGGGAGTTCGAGGAGATCTTCCGGCTGCGGGAACCGCATTTGCGAGACGGGACGCCGGTTCCGGTGCGTCCGGAGGACGAATCGGCGGAGTGATCCTTCGACGGCCGCGGGTTCGGGCCCGCGGCCGTCAGCACTCCTTCAGCCAGCCGGTTGCCTGGACGGTGCGCGGATGGGCATCGCCGAAAACCGCTTTGAAGCCGGATACCACGGATTCCAGCTCGGCCGCGGCACCCGTTCGGTCGCCGCGTTGGGCGACGGCTCGGGCCAGTGTCGCGCGGAGGCCGAGCACCACGGGGTGTCCGGCTGGCCAGGCACCGGCGGCCAGCACGGTTCGCGCGGAGTGCTCCGCTTCGTCCAGGTTGCCGCTCTCCACGCAGGCTTGCGCGAGGGCGCCGCGCAGGAGCAGCGCGCCTCGGCCTCGCGCTTCAACCAGAAGCTCGCGGAGCAGGTCGGCTGACTCGGCGGCTTGCCCCGCTTTCAGCAGCACGGTCGCCAGGCTTTCCGCCAGAGCTTGCCGCTTCCCGTACAACTCGCGCAGCGGAGCGATCGCCGCCTCCGGATCCCCGGTTTCGGCTTGCACCACCAAACGGAGACCGCGGATCGCGTCCCGTTGCTCGTCGGTCTCGCAGAGCGCATCCTCGTCCGACAGCAATTGCTCGACTGCCTCGTAGCGGTTCAGCGCGCGCAGCAGGGCGATCTTCCGGCGTCGACCGGCTTTCGTCCGGAGGTGCGCCGGGCCGAGTTCAGCCGTGCAGTAGCCGACATGCGCGTCCAGGACCGCCAGCGCGTCTTCGTACTGCGCCGCCACGGCATAGGCTTCCGCGAGGAACAGCTGGGTCTTGAAGGTCGCGGGCTGGCGGGCGCCCCACGTTTCCTCGAACAGCTCCGCAGTGCGTTCCAGCAGCGGGATCGCCTCTGCCGGACGGCCCTGCGACGTCTGGCACCACGCCAGATTCGCCCACGCGGCAAGGGTGTTCGGCTCGCGCGGACCGAAGACGTCCGTCAACGCGGGCACCAGGTCCGCGTAGTGCCGTTCCGCGGCGGGCCAGTCCTCGTTCTTGACCAGCAACTGGCCCAGCAGAAGCCGCCGACGCAGGTTCGGCACGCTGTTCGGGTTGCGCGCCTTCGCGAGGGCGGCCTGCAGCGCGGCGACCTCGTCGGCCGGCTCTGGCTTCGTGCGGAAGAGTCCCACTTGGACAGTCTGCCTGCTGCGCCGTTCAATCCTTCGGCAACCACCCGGATGCTTCGCTGGCATCCGGATGCTTCGGACCAAACGCCTCCGCAAGCAGCAGCCGTGGCCGGGTCGTCAGGGCCGCCCCGCGAACCCGGGAGTGTGCCGTCCCCCACTCGACCGGGCCACTCCCCTGGTTACCCACCGGTAACAAGGGCTAGGGTGCGGGACAGGAACACTCTCGACTTCAGGAGCATTCGTGGCCGCACCAGCAACGCCGCCGCTCGCGCCCACCGCGCGAGGGGTGCGCAATGTCGTCTTCGTCGAAGGGGTACGCACGCCCTTCGGCAAGGCGGGCGACAAGGGCATGTACGCCGGGACCCGGGCGGACGACCTCGTCGTCAACGCCATCCGCGAGCTGCTGCGGCGGCATCCGGAGCTGCCGCCCGAGCGCGTGGACGAGGTGGCGATCGCCGCGACGACGCAGATCGGCGACCAGGGCCTGACCATCGGCCGCACCGCCGCGCTGCTCGCCGGGCTGCCGAAGTCCGTGCCGGGCTTCGCGATCGACCGGATGTGCGCGGGCGCGATGACCGCGGTGACCACCACCGCGAGCGGCATCGGCTTCGGCGCGTACGACATCGCCATCGCGGGCGGCGTCGAGCACATGGGCCGCCACCCGATGGGCGAGGGCGTCGACCCGAACCCGCGGATCGTCGCGGACAAGCTGGTCGACCCGACCGCGCTCGTGATGGGCCAGACCGCGGAGAACCTGCACGACCGCTTCCCGGAGATCACCAAGGAGCGCACGGACGCGTTCGCCGCGCGCAGCCAGGAGCGCTACGCCGAGGCCGTGAAGACCGGCAAGATCGGGCCGGAGCTGGTTCCGGTCGCCACGCGCAGCAAGGAACTGGGCTGGGGCCTCGCGACCGAGGACGAGCCGCCGCGCCCGGGCACAACCGTCGAGCAGCTGGCGAAGCTGAAGACGCCGTTCCGCCCGCACGGCCGGATCACCGCGGGCAACGCGGCCGGGCTCAACGACGGCGCCACCGCGGCGATCCTCGCCGACGAGGACACCGCGCGCGAGCTGGGCCTGCCGATCGGGATGCGGCTGGTCGGCTACTCGTTCGCGGGCGTCGAGCCGGAGGTCATGGGCATCGGCCCGGTGCCTGCCACCGAGAAGCTGTTCAAGCGCACCGGCCTGTCCATCGACGACATCGGCCTGTTCGAGATCAACGAGGCGTTCGCGGTCCAGGTGCTCGCGTTCCTCGACCACTTCGGCATCGCCGACGACGACCCGCGGGTCAACCAGTGGGGCGGCGCGATCGCGTGCGGCCACCCGCTGGCCTCGTCCGGCGTGCGGTTGATGACGCAGCTGGCGCGCCAGTTCGCCGAGCGCCCGGACGTGCGCTACGGCCTCACCACGATGTGCATCGGCATCGGCATGGGCGGCACCGTGATCTGGGAAAACCCGGCCTACAACGGCTCTGAGGGGGCGAAGTAATGACTTTCACCGCTGAAGAGGCGAAGGCCGCGTTCCCGGACGAGGTGGTGACCAACGCGGTCACGAACCTGGTCAAGGTCCCGGGGCTGGACAAGCCGGTCGCTCTGATCACGTTGGACAACGGCCACGACCACACGCGGCCGAACACCTTCGGCCCGCAGGGTCTCGTCGCACTGAACGCCGCGCTGGACGAGGCGTTCGCCGCCGAGCCCGCCGCGATCGCGGTCACCGGCAAGCCGTTCATTTTCGCCGTCGGCGCGGACCTTTCCGGCGTCGAGGCGGTGTCGGACCCGAAGCTGGCGCGCGAGATCGCACAGACCGGGCACGACGTGTTCCGCCGGCTCACCGAGTCGAAGATCCCGACGTTCGGGTTCGTCAACGGCGCGGTGATGGGCGGCGGGCTCGAACTCGCGCTGTCCTGCCACTACCGGACGCTGTCGGAGAACACCGCGGCGATCGCGTTCCCCGAGGTGTTCCTCGGCCTGTTCCCGGGCTGGGGCGGCACGCAACTGCTGCCGAACCTCATCGGCCCGGACGCCGCCGTCACCGTGATCATCGAGAACGCGCTGGCGCAGAACAAGATGCTGAACGTGCGCAAGGCCGCCGAACTCGGCATCGTCGACGAGGTCTTCGGTTCCGCGGACTACCTCGAGCAGTCGCTGCTGTGGCTGGCCAAGGTGGTCAACGGCGAGATCACCCCGGCTCGCCGGGAAATCGACCGCGGCGCGGAGTGGGACGCGGCCATCGCACGGGCCAAGTCCATCGTGGACGGTCGCACGCACGGTGCGTCGCCGGGCGCGACCAAGGCCGTCGAACTGCTGGAGCTGGCGCGGGAGAACGACCTCGACCGCGGTTACGCGGCGGAGACCGACGGGCTCGCCGAACTGCTGATGTCGGACGTGCTGCGCGCCGGGCTGTACTCGTTCAACCTGGTCAACAAGCGGGCGAAGCGGCCGGCCGGTGCGCCGGACAAGTCGTTGGCGCGCAAGGTGAACAAGGTCGGCATCGTCGGCGCGGGCCTGATGGCCAGCCAGCTGGCGCTGCTGTTCGTGCGCCGCCTCAAGGTGCCGGTGGTGCTCACCGACGTCGACCAGGCGCGCATCGACAAGGGCGTCGGCTATGTCCACGAGGAGATCGACAAGCTTCTGGCCAAGAAGCGCGTGTCCCCGGACGGCGCGAACCGCCTGAAGGCGCTCGTCACCGGCTCGCTCGACAAGGCCGCGTTCGCCGACGCGGACTTCGTGATCGAGGCCGTGTTCGAGGAGCTGGGCGTGAAGCAGCAGGTGTTCGCCGAGCTGGAGCAGCACGTCTCCCCCGAGGCGATCCTGGCCACGAACACCTCGTCGCTGTCGATCACCGCGATGGCGTCGAAGCTGCAGCACCCGGAGCGCGTGGTCGGCTTCCACTTCTTCAACCCGGTGGCCGTGCTGCCGCTGCTGGAGATCGTGCGCGGCGAGAAGACCGACGACGCGGCGTTGGCGACGGCGTTCTCGGTCGGCAAGCAGCTGAAGAAGTCGAGCGTGCTGGTGAAGGACGCGACGGCGTTCGTCGTGAACCGGCTGCTGCTGCGCTTCCTCGGCGAGGTGCTGGTGGCGGTGGACGAGGGCACGCCGTTCGACGTGGCCGACTCCGCGCTGGAGCCGCTCGGCCTGCCGATGTCGCCGCTGAACCTGATGCAGCTCGTCGGCCCCGCGATCGCGCTGCACGTCGGCGAGACGCTGCACGGCTCGTTCCCGGACCGCTTCACCGTGAGCGAGAACCTGGACAAGTTCGTGAAGGCGGGCAAGAAGGGCGTCTGGACCTGGGACGCGACCGGCACGCCGTCGGTCGACCCGGAGGTCGCCGCACTGTGGACGCAGGGCGACCAGCCGTCCACCGCCGAGCAGGTCCGCGACCGCGCGCTGAACGCGATCGCCGAAGAGGTCCGGATCATGCTCGACGAGGGCGTGGTCGCGGAGGCCCAGGACATCGATCTGTGCCTGATCCTCGGCGCGGGCTGGCCGTTCTGGCTGGGCGGCATCACGCCGTACCTCGACCGGGCGGGCGTGTCCGAGCGGGTCAACGGGAAGCCGTTCCTGTCCCAGGGTGTCGCTTCGGTTCCGGCGTAACGCCTTGGCGGAGCCGCCCTGTTCCGTGCAGGGCGGCTCCGCCGTGAACCCGGACACACCGAGCGCTTCGTGACCTTCTGAGCACCAGCCGTTCACCGCTGCCCCATAGCGTCCTGCCGAATCATCGGAGCAGGTCAGGAGCAGGATGAACAGCACGAACCCGGACGGCGTCGGCCGTCGCGGATTCCTCAAGCGCGCGAGACTGGCCGGCGCGGTCGCGGCCGGGGTCCCGGTGCTGGCCTCGGGCCAGGCCGACGCGGCGGGCCTCGATCTGGGGCTCGACCTCGGGATCGATCTCGACTGGCTGTTCGGCCGCCGCTACCAGTGGGTCGTCGGCGATCACCACACGCACAGCCAGTACTCGTACGACGCGATGTACACCATCGACCGGATCGCGTCCGGCGCGCGCGAGCACGGCGCGAAGTGGATCGTTTTCACTGATCACGGGCACGCGACGCACGAGAAGTCGTCGGTGGAGCCGACCAGCCGCGACGTGCTCGCCGCGCAGCGCAAGCATCCGGATCTGCTGCTGTGGCAAGGCATGGAGTGGAACGTGCCGGGCGCGGAGCACGCGACCTTGTTCTTCCAGGCCGGCCGCGACCAGGCCACCGTGCTGCGCGAATTCGAGCGCGGCTTCGACTGGCGGCTGACGGGTTCCGAATCGTCCAGCCCGGAGCACGAAGCGCTGGCGCTCAAGGGTTTGCGGTGGCTTGCCGAGCAGGAACGCAAGCGCCGGATCCACGCGTCGGTCGTGCTGATCAACCACCCGCTGCGCAACGGCCGGGTGTCACCGCACGAACTGCGCAACTACCGCGACACCGCGCCCGGAATCGTGATCGGCATGGAAGGCGCGCCCGGTGCGCAGGCCGACGGATTCCCCAAGCCGCAAGGCAATGGCGGCGCACGAGGCGGCTACGCCAACAACCCCGGCGCGGATTCGTGGCCCGGCTTCCCCGCCGAGGCGTACCGCACGTTCGGCGGCTGGGACTGGACCACGGCGAAGGTCGGCGGGCTGTGGGATTCCCTGCTGGCCGAAGGAAAACCGTGGTGGATCACCACGAACTCCGATTCGCACTACAACCGCGGCGACCAGCTCGTGCGCCCGGCGGTGCCGGACGGCTGGTACGAGCAGACCGGCAAGTACCCGGACCCGGTCGACAGCGGGGTCCCGCAATTGTCCGCGCCGTACGCGGATTTCTACCCCGGCGAGTTCAGCCGCACCGTGGTCGGCGTGTCCCGGCCGGGCTTCGAGGGCGTGCTGGAAGGCCTGCGCGCGGGCCGGATTTGGCTGTCCCACGGCGGTTTGGTGCAACAGCTGGAAGTCGGCGTGCACGGCAGCGGCGACTGCACGACGTTCGGCGGACGGCTGCGCGTGCGCCGAGGCTCGACGGTGACGGTCGTGGTTTCCGCGGTGACCGCATACCGACCGAACGGCTCGGGTTCGGTGCCGCGCCTCGGCCGGCTGGACCTGATCTCGGGCGCGGTCACCGGCCCGGCGGCGGATCGCGACGCGATGACTGCGCCGGGTACGCGCGTGGTGGAGTCGTTCACGCCTTCGCGCGGCTACGCAGGACGGCGAGTGACGTTCAAGCACACGTTCCGCAACGTACGGGAGCCGTTCTACGTCCGGGTGCGCGGAACAGACGGCAAGCGGCACGTCGCGGGCGGGATCGAGCCGGCGATGGACGTGATCGGGCAGGCGAACCCGTACGAAGACCTGTGGCTGTACGGGAACCCTACGTTCGTCGACGTCCGCTGAGGACAGTCAGGCAGGCGCGGTTCCGGCCGCGCCTGCCTGCTCAGCCGTCACTCCGGGAGATCCCGGCCTTTCCCCTCTCGAGTGCACAGCACCGCCGCCAGACAGACGACAAGCGCCCCGATCCACACCACGCCCAGCAGCGTCGTCCCGCCGCCCGCCGTCAGGACCAGGCTGGCGGCGATCGCCGGGGTGAAGCCCGCCCATAGGGTCGAGGCGCCTTGGTAGCACAGGGAAGCTCCGGTGAACCGCACCCGCGTCGGGAACAGTTCGGCGAGGAACGCCGCGTACGGACCGAGAACGACGCCCTGGAGCCCCTGCCCGACGGCCACCGCCACGGCGTAACCGAGCGCCGACCCGCTGCCGACGAGACGCAGCATCGGGAAGGCGAACGCCATCATGGCGACGATCCCGGCGATCATCACAGGTTTGCGGCCGATCCGGTCCGAGAGCAGCGCACTGCCCACGGTGGCGCCGAACATGAGGACCGCCGCCCAGGTCTTGGCGTTGAGCACGGCGGTGCGGTCGGCTCCGTGGCCCACCGCGAAATCGACCGCCCACATCGTGGCGATGCCCATCATGCCGAACATGGCCAGCCCAGCGAACAGGCCGAGGACGACCTGGCGGGAGTGCCCGGCGAACACCTCCGCCAGCGGCATCCGGCGTTCCGCCGCCTCGGCCTGGAACCGCCGGAACAGCGGGCTTTCTTCGACCGAGGACCGCACCCACAGCCCGACCGCGACCAGCACGAGGCTGAGCAGGAACGGGATCCGCCATCCCCAGCTGAGGAAACTCCGGTCCGGCAGCAGGCTGGCGAGCGTCACCGCGCCGCTGGCCAGCACGGCGCCCGCGGGGCCGCCCAGGTTGGCGAAGCTGGCGGCGAACCCGCGTTTGCCTCCGGGCGCGTGTTCGAGCGCGATGGTCATCGCTCCGCCCCATTCGCCGCCGACGGCGAAGCCTTGCAGCACCCGCAACACGATCAGCAGCGCCGGTGCGGCCGCGCCGATCTGGGCGCTCGACGGGAGCAGCCCGATCAGTGTGGTGGCCAGGCCCATCGTCAGCATCGACACGACCAGCACCCGTTTGCGGCCGAGCCGGTCGCCGAAGTGCCCGAAGACGATTCCGCCGAGCGGGCGCGCGGCATAGCCCGCCGCGAGGGTGCCGAAGGAGGCGAAGGCGGCGAGACCGGGTCCAAGGCCGGTGAAGAAGACGTGCCCGAACACGATCGCGGCGGCGGTCGCGTAGAGCACGAAATCGTAGAATTCGATGGCGCTGCCCAGAAAACTGGACGCCAGAACCCTCCGCAGGTGCTTGCGGCCGAGCCCGTCGACGAGAGCGGGTGCCTCTTGGGCGGAGTTCGCGGTCACGCTTCACCGACCGGCTGCGGGACACGGGATCCGGCCCGCGCGAAACTGATCACCTGCAAGTCGTCGGGCACCAGGACCGGGCCGTCGTAGGTGTCCCGCGCGCCACGCCAGACCGACGGGTCCGCGTCGCCGGGAACGAGGTGGTGCAAGGCCAATGCCCGCGCGCCTGCCTCGGCGGCCACTCGCCCGGCTTGCTGCGGCGAACTGTGCGACTTGTGGTGGTGCTGTTTGGCCGCACGCGCGACTTTCGGGTCTTCGTCGGCGTAGCTTCGCTCGACCCAGTCGAAGTCGATCGCTTCGTGCATCAGGAGGTCGGTGTCCTCGGCCAGCCGGACGAGGTTCTCGCAGTAGGCCGTGTCGCCGGAAATCGTCACCGATCCCCCGTCGGTGTCGAACCGGAACGCGAACGCCGGCGCGACCGGAGGATGCCGCACGAGCGTCGCGGTGACACGCACGAGTTCGTCCCGGTAGACCTCGAACGGCTCCATTCCGGACGGGCACGGGTTGTCGTTCGGGTGGTAGCCGATGCCCTGGGGCACCGCGATGTCGCTGGCGGTGAAGAAGCTCAGCGGGGACGGCCGCAGCGAGTCGAGCATGCGGTCGGTCAGGTCGGTGCTGTAGGCCTGCAACAGCTTCGTCACCATCTCGGCAGTGCCGGGCGTCGGGTTGTCCGGGAACGCCGGGCGGGGCGCGACGTCCGCGACCGGCGAGACCGGCGGCAGCGCGCCGCGGTTGCCCGGCCCGAGGATCGCGACCGGGCGCTGCCGCGGGCTCCGCATGGACATGAAGCCGAACACGGTCAGCGCCGCCAGGTCGACGGTGTGGTCGGAATGCAGGTGCGTCAGGAAAACGCCGCGCAGCGACCGGAGCGGGAGGCCGGCCCGGCTCAGCTGCTCCCCCGCGCCCTGCCCGCAGTCGACCAGGTACGCGGCGCCGCCCACGACGACCGCGGTGGCGATGCCGGACCGGCGCGGACCGGGGCCGGAGCCCCACCACCTCGGCCCGCCCGCGGTGCCGAGCGCGACGGCGTACGGCGGGGCGGATTCTGGGGATTCTGGCTGCATGCGGACCTCCACGTTGAGCAAGTCCGGCTCAGTATGGGAGGCTCCCGATCTCAGGAAAAGCCATAAAAGATGCGGATCTTTTTAAGAAGAACTGATGAAGGAACTCACTCTCAGACAGCTCCAGTACTTCGTCGCGGTGGCGGAGAAAGGCTCGATCAGCGACGCGGCCCGTGCTCTGCATGTCTCGCCCGGGGCCGTTTCGCAAGCGCTGACCGACCTCGAGTCCAGCCTCGCCGTTCAGCTGACCCTGCGCAGGCGGGCCACCGGCGTCACGCTCACCCGCGCCGGACGGCTGGCCGCGGACCAGGCCCGCGCGGTGCTCGCCGAGACCGACCGGCTGCGCGACACCGCGCACGTCATGCGCGGCGAACTGGTCGGCACGCTGCGAATCGGCTGTTTCCCGACACTGTCGCCGTGGCTGCTGCCCAGCATCATCGAGCACTTCCTCCGCGAACATCCCGCGCTGCGCCTGGAGATCGCCGAAGGCCCGTCCGACGAACTCCAGCGGCAACTGGCCGACGGCGACATCGACGCGTGCCTGATGTATTCCGCGCATCTGCGCCGCGGACTCGACCACGAACGCATCGCCCCGGTCCGGCTGCGCCTGGTGCTGCCCGCGAACCACCGCCTCGCCGGCCGCGACGAGATCGCCCTCGCCGAGCTCAGCGCGGAGCCCGCCGTGCTGACGTCCCTGCAGCCCGCGCGCGATCTGGTCGAGAACCTGATGCGGCACGTCGGCGTCGAACCGCGGGTCGGCTGGAGCATGTCCAACGTCGACACCATCCGCGCGATGGTCGCGCGCGGGCTCGGCTATTCGCTGCTCATGGGGAGACCGCACGGCGACCTCAGCTACGACGGGCTGCCGCTGATCTACCGGCGCATCGCCGACGACTTGCCCGAGAACGCGGTCGTGCTCGCCCGGGTCCGCGGCAGCAAACCCACGGCCGCGCTCGCCGAGCTCACGGAATTCTGCCTCCGGGAGTTCGGGACCGAAGGCCGTCCAGTCCAATGAGGACAGTCGACGGCCGTGCTCAGACCTCGATGACGGTCAGCAGCCGGTCGAGCCCGGCGAAGTCCTTGAGATTCCTGGTGAGCAACGGGATCTGGTGCGCCGCCGCCGTCGCCGCGATCTGCAGGTCCATCCGGCGGGGACGCGGATCCCGCCCGAACCGGCGGACCAGTCCCGCACCCGTTCCGTACATCTTGGCTTCGTCGACGCCGAACGGCAGCACCGCGAACTGGTCGAGAACACGGCGGTAGCGCTCGATCCGTTCCGCGAGCCGGACCGGATCGTCGGTGACGAGGCCGTAGGCCAGCTCCGCGACGGTCACCGAACTGACCGCGGGCACCGAGGACGCGTACGGGCCCAGATCGAGCCGCTCGAGATCGATGACCACCGAAGTGTCGAGCAGCACCCGGGACGGAGCGGTCACTGGTCTTCGCCGGGATCGCCGATGCGGTCCGGCCCGAAGACAGCGTCGTCGGCTTCCCGCTCGCGACGCCATTCAGCGCTGTCCATCGGTGGCAGCCCGCGGAAAGCTTCCTGGATGTCGCCGAGCGTCCGGTCTCGCCGCGGCTCCTCCGGGGCGCGGTGCGGCACCAGGTCGGCTACCGGCTTCCCGTTGCGGGTCACCACAAACGACTCGCCTGCTGCTACGCGACGCATGATCTCCGCGTTGTCGTTGCGCAGCTCTCGCTGGCCGATTGCGTACCCCATAGGCAGGAGTGTAGCAACCTTTTCTCTCATGTGCTACATAAGTGCTACACCGAGGGCAGCCGCACAGTCACCGCCAGCCCGCCGCCGACCACTGGCTCCGCGGACACCGTCCCGCCGTGGGCCTGCACCGCCGCCCGCACGATCGAAAGTCCCAGTCCCGCACCGGAACGCGCCGTCCGGGCCACCCCGGCGCGGCGGAACGGCTGGAACAGTTCCGGCACCGCCGCCGGGTCCAGCAGCCCGCCCGACGAACGCACCCGCAGCGTCGACCATTGCGCGCCCGGCTCCGTCGTCACCTCGATCCAGCCGCCGTCGACGTTGTGCCGCACCGCGTTCTCGACCAGGTTCCCGGCGATCCGTTCCAGCAAGGCCGAATCCCCGATCGCAGGCGACGGCTGCATCGCGAAATCCGCGCGCAGGCCGCGTTGTTCAGCCTCGCCGCGGACCGCGGACCAAGCCCGTTCCACGAGCACGGTCAGGTCGACCAGCTCCCGCGTCACCAGGCCGGCTCCGTCGGTCCTGGCCAGCAGCAGCAACGAATTCACCAGCTGTCCCGCCCGGTTCGTCGCGTCCAGCACGACCCCGGCCATCCGGCGGAATTCGGCCTCGTCGGCGTGTTCGTCGGACAGCGTGACGTCCAATTCCGTACGGATCACCGACAGCGGCGTGCGCAATTCATGGCTCGCGTTGGCGACGAAATGCCGCTGCGAATCGAACGCGTCCTGAAGCCGGTCCAGCATGTCGTCGAACGTCCGGGCCAGCTCGGCCAGTTCGTCGCGCGAGCGGATCTCGCCGATGCGCTCCCCCATCGACTCGATCGACAGCCGCCGCGCGGTCCCGGTGATCTCGCGCAGCGGCCGCAGCACGCGGGAGGTGAACGTCCAAGCCAGGATCGCCGCCGCGGCCACCACGAAGCAGAACGCCAGCGAGCCGAAGATCAGCACCCGGGTGACCGCGTGCTGACGCAGGTGCTGCGCGAGCGTGGACGCGTCCACGTCGATGCCGTCGACTCGCACGATGGTGCCCGGCGGCATGTGCGGCACGGCGTCGACGGCGTCGCCGACGAGCGTCCACGCCAGCCACAGCAGCAGCAACCCCGCCGCGGCGACCAGGACGGTCGCCAGGACGGTGACGCGCACCCGCAGGCTGCGGGCGCCGGGAAGCTTCACTCGGAACCGGCGACCGACACCCGGTAGCCCGAGCCGACCACGGTCTCGATGATGCCCGGTTCGCCGAGCTTCTTGCGCAAGGTCATCACGGTGACCCGGACGGTCGTGGTGAACGGGTCGGCGTTCTCGTCCCACACCCGTTCGAGCAGTTCCTCGCTGCTGACCACGGATCCGCCCGCGGACAGCAGCACCTCGAGCACGCCGAACTCCTTGCGGGTCAGCTCGACCGGCCCGCTCGCGCGCCGGACGGTGCGCTTCGCCGGGTCCAGCTCGACGTCGCCCGCGGTGAGCAGCGGCGGCGCGGCGGGCGTCGCGCGGCGGCCCAGCGCCCGCACGCGCGCGACCAGCTCCGGGAACGCGAACGGCTTGGCGAGATAGTCGTCCGCGCCCAGGGACAGCCCGTCCACCCGGTCGGACACCGAACTGCTCGCGGTCAGCATCAGCACGCGCGTCAGCTCGCCGGACGTCACGATCTCGCGGCACAGGTCGTCGCCGGACATCCCGGGCAGGTCGCGGTCGAGCAGCACCACGTCGTACCGCGTGACGGACGACTTCTCGTGCCCGTCGTCGCCCGTGAGCGCGATGTCGACGGCCATGCCCTCCCGCCGCAGCCCGCGGGCGATCGCGTCGGCCAACGGCTCTTCGTCTTCGACTACCAGAACTCGCACCAGACCACAATCCCATAGTTTCCTGAGAGCACCTGAGAGAGTCATGCAACGCGTGGATGAGCGTTTGCTTCCGCCGCTGAAGCAGCCGGCGCGGGTGCGACTCGTGGCACCATGGTGTTGCGTCGCTGAACCACATCGGCAAATCTCAGTCCCCAGCGGGCCTGGAAGTCGTTGTCGAGTGCGGTCAGGATGTGTCCACGAGGCCGGTCGAGCCAGTGCCGTTCGAGCTGGGAACGTCCCAGGATTGTGCGGGCGCCGCCGATGTCGGCGTGGACGATTTTTCCGCAGAACCGGCACCGAAAGATGTCCTGGGTTCGGCGGTTGCCAGGGTGCGTGTATCCGCAGCCGTCGCATTCGCGGCTGGTGGGGGCAGGATTGACTTCGACAGTGGACAGTCCCGTGTCTTCACGCAAGGAATCGAGCTTGGCTCGCACAGCCCCGCGTCCCGCGACGGTTATCAGACGGCGCATGCGACGGGAGAGCTGGCCTTGCCGCACCATGCCTCGCAGGTCCAGCCGTTCGACCGCCAGCGTCGAGATCGCGGGGTCGGCCGCGATGCGGTTGAGGCAGCGGTTGGTTTCGTTGGTGACGAACTCGCGGATGTCGTTGACCAGCGCCCGATAACGCCGGGAGTTGCCGAGCTTGATTCCGTTGCGCTGCAACGCCGCCGCCAAAGGCTGCAATCGGTCGTCGTACGCACGGAGCCGGGCGAGAAAGCCACGTCCGCGCAGATGGCCGTCGCTGGTGGCCAGCAGTGTTGAGAGACCCCAGTCCACGCCGACAGTGCGTCCGCCTTCACGTGGTCTGGCGACGGGGGTATGGACAGCCAGCCGGTAGGTCACGGTGCCGTCCTCCGCAACTCGAACCTGGCAGTGGCTGGCCAGCCGCGCATCCGGTGTGGCGAGGCGTTCGAGGAAGGCACGGTGAGCGTGCAGCGGAATCCACACCGGCTTGCCCGCCCGCAGCGTGGAAATCCGCACCCAATAGTCGGCGTGCTCCCTTTCGGAGGTCTCCACGGCGGCTATTTTACCGTCCATCACCATCGTGCGGGCCCGCCGCAAATCCGGATGCCGGACACGAGTCCTGGCCTGTTTGAAGATACGGCGGGCCAGCCTCAGCACCTCTTCCGGGATACTGCTTTTGCCGGAGATCGCCACCCGCTCGCCGGTCGCGGGAGCATGCCATGCGTGTGCTTTGTTGAGGTAGAACAGGTCGCGCTTGCACGCGGCTGAAAGAGCGGAGCGAGCGACTATTCGACGGAACTCGTTCTCGCAACTGCCCAGCCACGAACGGTGCGCCGCGATCGCCTGCGCGACGACCGAATCCCACTGGCGCTGCGACAACCCGCCGCCCCATGTTTTGGCGTCGATCCACCGCGGCAGCTTTCCTGTGGTGAAGAAGATAGCGACCGCTTCGGATTGCGCTCGGCCCAGACCGGCTTGCCACCGCGGCAACAGAGCTGCCACTTGAGCGTGCTTGCCCTCGTTGGCACTGGAATGCAGCCGAAACGAACGGACAACAGTCACGATGTCTCAACCCTGCCTTCCATGATCTCGCTGACGCATAGCGGGTTCTGCGCCGATCGGCGCAGTTCCTGCTAAAAAAGCTCGTTTTCCGGTCTTGAACAGATTTCGCGCGATCCGGCATGCGACCGAGTTCCGGTGGACCAGCACACAATACCGGAGGGGGGGACACTCTCGTTCAGCCCCACCGCAACGCGAACCACAGCCGCATCCGCGTTTCCGGGTCGGCCAGCTCGACGCCCAGTGCCCGTTCCACCTGACCGATCCGGTGCCGCACGCTGTTGCGGTGCACGCCGAGTTCGGTGGCGGTCCGGTCCCAGCTTCCGTGGTTCGCCAGCCACGTTCGCAGCGTCGGCACCAGTTCGCGGCCGTGCGCGCGGTCCAGTTCTCGCAGCGGGGCCAGCAGTCGTTCGGCGAACGCGCCTGCCGCGGCGGGCGGGATCAGTTCGTCGAAGCCGAGCGGGTCGGCGCTGGCGGCCAGCGGACGGGCCAGCGCGCGGGCGCGGGCGAGCAGCAGTTCGGTTTCCGCGACAGCAGCGGGCAGGTCCGCGGCGGGGTGCGGCGGACTGGCGACCGCGAGCCAGCCGTGTTCCAGGAGACCGTCCAGGTCGCTGGGTTCGCCTGCGATGGCGTAGAAGCGGGGGCCGGGCAGGACTTGGACCAGCGGGGTGTCGAGCCGGGCGCGCAGCCAGTCCGGCCGTCGGGCGAGCGCGTCCGGACCCTTTCGGTGGGCGATTCCGGCGACGAGCCGGGCTTGATCGCTGCCGACGACTCCGGCGAGCGCATCCGCGCCGGGACCGCCGAGCAGCAACGCTGTCGCCGCGGCACCGAGTTCCGCGCTGTCCGATCCGGCGCGGCCGACGAGGCCCAGCAGCGCCGCGCCGACGGCCAGGATCGCCCGGTCTCCGCTGTCGAACCGTTGCGCCCGGCCGACCACGACCAGGTGCGCCGCGGTCGCCTGCGGATAGACCGGCTGCGCGACAACATGCGTGCCGTCCGGCAATTCAGTGGAGGCGATGCGGATTCCGGAGCGAGCTCGCAAGGTCGCGAGCAATTCCTTCACCGGCGACGGCAACGGCTGCGGCGCGTCGTAGCCCGCAGCCAGTACGTCCCCGGCGCCGACCATCGCGACCCACCCGCGCAAGCGTCCGGCGAGCGCGGCGACCAACTCCCCCAGACCGCCGCCAGCGGCTCGCGTCAGCGCTTCGCGACCTTCCGCCAGTCGCCGTTCTTCGTGCCGCCCCGCTTCGGCGAGCGCGACTGCGACGGCGCGGTTGATCGCCAGGAACGGCGTCGCGGGCGGCACGACCAGCAGCGGCAGGCCGTGCTCCGCGCAGGCGTCGCGCAGTGAGGGCGGCAGAGTTTCCGAGACCGTCGGGGTGAGGCCGAAACCGAGCGCGGTGACGCCCGCGTCACACAGCCCTCGGACGTAGCGGTCGGCGTCCTTCGGCAGGTTCACGCCCGCGGTGAGCACGAGTTCGGCGCCCACCAGGTACGGCGCGGGGTCGGCCAGTTCGCTCACGTGCGCCCACCGCACCGGCCGGTCCAGCGCGCCCGGGCGGAGCGTTTCGGGCACGACGTCGAGCGCCAGCTCCGGGTTGCCCGCGACGGTGCGTAGTGGGACTGTCACCTCCGCGGGCAACAGCACGTCCTGGTGGGTCATTTCAACCAATCTCCGGCGAAGTCCTGGATACATCGTCCCATGCCGCCGCGGGGTCGCCCGACCCTACGGTGTCCCGCAAGAACCCCACCCCGTTTCGAGGAGGACCCGTGGGCGGCGACTATGCGGTGATCGCGCTGTACATCGCGGGCATGATCGGGGTCGGCTGGATCGGCCTCCGGCTGGCCAAGACCAAATCCGACTATCTGGTCGCCGGACGGCGGCTCGGCTGGTTCATGTACTCCGGCACGATGTCGGCCGTCGTGCTCGGCGGCGCGTCGACCGTCGGCGGCGTGAAGCTCGGCTACACCTACGGCATCTCCGGCGCGTGGCTGGTGATCACGATCGGCGTCGGGATCCTCGTGCTGCACGCGGTTTTCGCGCGGCGGCTGGTGAAACTGCGCGTCTACACCGTCGGCGAGATGCTCGACCTGCGCTACGGCGGCCGCGCGAGCGCGGTGTCCGGCGCGGTGATGTGGGGCTACACGCTGATGCTCACGGTCACCTCGACGCTGGCGTTCGCGTCGATCTTCAAGGTGCTGTTCTCGATCCCGAGCTGGGCCGGGATCGCGATCGGCGGGTCGATCGTGGTGCTGTACTCGGTGCTGGGCGGCATGTGGTCGATCACGCTGACCGACATCGCGCAGTTCGTGATCAAGACGATCGGCATCCTGTTCGTGCTGCTGCCGGTCGCGCTCGTCTCGGCGGGCGGCTTCAGCGGGATGGCCGAGAAGCTGGACGCGTCGTACTTCGAGTTCACCTCGATCGGCGGCGAGACGATCCTGACCTACTTCCTGATCTACACGTTCGGGTTGCTGATCGGGCAGGACATCTGGCAGCGCGTGTTCACCGCGCGCACGCCGCGCGTCGCGACCGGCGGCGGCGTCATCTCCGGCGTGTACTGCCTCGTCTACGGCATCGCGGGCGCGCTGATCGGTACGGCGGCGAAGGTGCTGTACCCAGACCTCGGCAGCGCGCAGGACGCCTTCGCCACCATCGCCGAACGGCTGCTGCCCACCGGCGTACGCGGTCTCGTGCTCGCTGCGGCGCTGTCGGCGCTGATGTCGACTTCGAGCGGCGCGCTCATCGCGTGCGCCACCACGACGACTTCGGACCTGTTCCGCAAGATCGGCCTTAAGAGTGGCGAGGTCTTGCGTAACCGAGTGACGACACTTGTGCTGGGCATCGTGGCCATCGGTATCGCAATGCTCGTGGACGACGTCGTCAACGCGCTCACCATCGCGTACGACATCCTCGTCGGCGGCCTTCTCGTCACGATCGTCGGCGCGCTGTTCTGGAAGCGCGGCACTCGCGAAGGCGCGTACGCGTCGATGGTGGCCGGCACGGTGTCCGTCATCGCCTTCATGATCATCGACGGTGTCGCGGCCAACAGTCCGATTTATTGGGGCCTCGGCGTCAGCCTGGTCGTGTACGTCGGCGTCAGCCTCGCGACACCGCGTACGCCGGACAGCATTCTTTCCGTGTGGACACAACGTCTGCACGGGTCCGAAGCCGCTGAAGATCTCAGCGCATCCGAAACCCGACAGGAGTTGACCCAGTGAGTGAACAGCGTCCGGTCGGCCCGCTCGACTCGTCGCAGATCCCGCGCTTCGCCGGCTTCGCGACCTTCGCGCGGCTGCCGCGGATCGACGAAGTGCCGAGCGCCGACGTAGCCGTGGTCGGCGTGCCGTTCGACTCCGGCGTGTCCTATCGCCCCGGCGCGCGGTTCGGTCCTTCGGCGCTTCGCGAGGCGAGCCGGCTGCTGCGGCCCTACCACCCGGGTCTGGACGTTTCGCCGTTCGCGGAGAAGCAGGTCGTCGACGCCGGCGACATCGCGGTCAACCCGTTCCACATCGGCGAAGCGATCGAGAAGCTGCAGCAGGAAGCCGAAGCGCTTACGGCGGGCGAGACGAAGCTCGTGACGGTCGGCGGCGACCACACCATCGCGCTCCCGCTGCTGCGCGCGGCGGCGAAGAAGCACGGTCCCGTTGCGCTGCTTCACTTCGACGCCCACCTCGACACCTGGGACACCTACTTCGGCGAGCCGTACACGCACGGCACGCCGTTCCGTCGCGCGGTCGAAGAAGGCATCCTCGACACCAGCGCCGTGTCGCACGTGGGCACGCGCGGCCCGCTGTACGGCAAGCGCGACCTTGAAGAAGACCGTCGCCTCGGCTTCGGCATCGTCACCTCCGGCGACGTACTGCGCCGCGGCATCGACGAGACCGTGGACGCGCTTCGGCAGCGCATCGGCGACCGTCCGCTGTACGTCTCCGTGGACATCGACGTGCTCGACCCCGCGCACGCGCCCGGCACCGGCACCCCGGAAGCGGGCGGCATGACCAGCCGCGAGCTGCTGGAGATCCTGCGCGGCCTGCGCGGGCTCAACCTGGTCGGCGCGGACGTCGTGGAGCTGGCCCCGGCCTACGACCACGCCGAGATCACCGCGGTCGCTGCTTCGCACGTCGCTTACGACCTGGTCAGCCTACTGGCGCTGGGACGCGGCGCATGACCCGGATCGGCGGCGACGTTGTCGTAGAGACGCTGCGGGCGCTCGGCGCGGACACCGTGTTCGGCCTGCCCGGACAGCACGCGCTCGGCTTGTTCGAAGCGCTGCGCCGCGCTGAAGACGTGCGCGTGGTCAGCTCGCGGGTGGAGAACAATCTCGCCTTCGCCGCGGACGGCCACGCGCGCGCCCGGCTCGCCGCCGATCCGCACGGTCCGGTGCCGGTCACGCCGATGATCGTATCGACCGGCCCCGGCGCGCTGCTCACGCTGGCGTCGCTGCAGGAATCGCGCGCGGCCTCGGTGCCGGTGCTCGGCATCTCCAGCCAGGTCCCGGTCGCCGGGCTCGGCGGCGGACGGCACGGCTACCTGCACGAACTCACCGACCAGCAGGCCAGCTTCCGGGACGTCGCGAAGTCGGTGCACGTGGTCCGGTCGATCAGCCAGATCCCGACCGCGCTGCGCGAGGCGTGGGAATCCGCCGCGACCGCGCCGTACGGGCCGGTGTGGGTGGAAATCCCGCAGGACGTGCTGCTCGCTGAGACGATCCTGCCGCAGCTGACCGCCGTGACCGCGGCGGCCGCACCGCTCGAACCGTTGCCGGAGCTAGTGGCCGAAGCCGCGAAACTCCTTGACGCAGCGAAGAATCCGGTGATCCTCGCCGGCGGCGGCGCACTGCGTTCGGGGGCGCACGAGGAACTGCGCCAGCTCGCCGAAACCCTGCGCGCGCCGGTGGTGTCGACGTTCGGCGGCAAGGGCGTTTTCGCCTGGGACCACGAACTGTCCGCGCAATCGTGGATGGAAGACTGGCACACCACGGAATTCCTCTCCGCCGCCGACGTCCTGCTGGTGCTCGGCTCCGGGCTGGGCGAGCTGTCCAGCAACTACCGCGAGTTCGCGCCGCGCGGCCAGGTCGTGCAGGTCGAAGCGGATCTCGGGAAACTGGAGTCGAACTACCCCGCGCTCGGGCTGCACGCAGATGTCCGGCACACCCTTCGCGCACTGCTCGGCCAGCTCACGCCGCGCACCCCGGACGGCCGCGCCGAAGCCGCGGTGAAGGATCTGCTCGCGCGCGTCGAGTCCAGGTTGGACAGTCAGCCGCTCACGCTCGAACGGAAGCTGATCGACGACATCCGTGCCGCGCTTCCCGAAGGCACGCAAACCTTCTGGGACATGACCATCGCGGCCTACTGGGCCTGGTCGGTCTGGAATCCGGACGGCGCGCCGATCCACACCGCGCAAGGCGCGGGCGGGCTCGGCTACGGCCTTCCCGGCGCGCTCGGCGCTGCCGCGGCAGGCGTGCGGTCGCTGGCCGTGTCCGGCGACGGCGGCGCGATGTACGGACTGGCCGAACTGGCCACCGCCGTGCAGCACCAGCTCGACGTGACCTGGCTGGTCGTCGACGACGGCGGCTACGGCATCCTCCGCGAGTACCTCACCGGCGCGTTCGGCCAGACCACCGCGACCGAACTGCCGCGACCGGATTTCGTCGCGCTCGCCGAATCGTTCGGCATCCCCGCCCGAAAGACCACTGTGGACAGTGTCCGCACGGATCTCGCCGACGCGCTGCGCACCCCTGGCCCGTCGGTCGTCGTGCTTCCCGCGCTGCTGAAGATGTTCGCCCCAACCCATTTGGAGCATTCATGACCCACGTCCGCAACTTCGTCGGCGGGGCCTTGGTCGACACGCCCGACACCGAGGCGACCCTCGAACTGACCAACCCGGCCACCGGCAAGGTCTTCGGCACCAGCGTCATTTCCCGGCGGAACGAAATCGACCTGGCGATGGAATCGGCGGCGCGCGCGTTCCAGTCATGGCGGCGCAGCACGCCCGCGCAGCGTCAGGAAGCGCTGCTCAAGATCGCCGACGCGCTGGAAACCCGCGCGGAAGAGTTCGCCGACGCCGAGGTCCGCGAGACCGGCAAGGTCCGTTCGGTCATGCTGGACGAGGAAATCCCGGAATGCGTGAGCACGCTGCGGTTCTTCGCCGGCGCCGCGCGGCAGCTCGAAGGCACCGGCGCGGGCGAGTACCTGCCCGGGCACACGTCGGTGATCCGCCGCGAGCCGATCGGCGTGTGCGCGCAGATCGCGCCGTGGAACTACCCGCTGATGATGGCCGTGTGGAAGATCGGCCCGGCGCTCGCCGCGGGCAACACCGTGGTGCTCAAGCCGGCGGAAACCACGCCGTCCACCGCGGTGCTGCTGGCCGAGGCCGCGGCGGAATTCCTGCCGCCAGGCGTGTTCAACGTCGTGTGCGGCGACCGGGAAACCGGCCGCGCGCTGGTCCGGCACCCGCACACCGACCTGGTGTCCATCACCGGCTCGACGCGCGCCGGCATCGACGTGGCCACCGTCGCCGCGGCCGATCTCAAGCGCACCCACCTGGAACTGGGCGGCAACGCTCCCCTGCTGGTCTTCCCGGACACCGACCTCGCCGACACCGCCGAACGGATCGCCGACGCCGCGTTCTACAACGCCGGGCAAGACTGCACCGCGGGCAGCCGCGTGCTGGTGCACGAGAGCGTCCACGACGAATTCGTTGCCGCGCTGAAGAAAACGGCCGCCACCCGCCGTCCGGACGTCGACTACGGCCCGCTCAACAGCCGCGCCCAGCTCGACCGCGTGCTCGGTCTGCTGGAGCGGCTGCCGTCGCACGCCCGCGTCGAAACCGGCGGCACCGCGCCCGGACCGGGCTTCCAGCTCGCGCCGACCGTCGTGTCCGGCCTCCGGCAGGACGACGAACTGGTGCAGGAGGAAGTCTTCGCGCCGGTGATCACCGTCCAGCCGTTCGCCGACGAGACGGAAGCGCTGGAGCTGGCCAACGGGGTCCCGTACGGGCTGGCTTCTTCGGTCTGGACGAACGACGTCGCCCGCGTCGCACGGGTGTCGCGCGACCTCGGTTTCGGCTGCGTGTGGGTGAACACGCACGGCCCGCTGACCGCCGAGATGCCGCACGGCGGGTTCGGCCACTCCGGGCACGGCAAGGACCTCTCGGCGTACTCGTTCGCCGAGTACACCCGGGTCAAGCACGTGATGACGAGGTTCGAGTGATGAGCGACAAAGTCACCGAGGTCGAACAGCACGGCATCGCGCCGATCCCGCCCGCCGAGCAGACGTCCCGGCCCCGCGACCTGTTCCGGCTCGCGTTCGGCGGGGCCAACACGTTCGCCACGATCATCCTCGGCACGCTGCCGATCGCGTACGGGCTGAGCTTCTGGGCCGCGCTCGCGGCGACTGTCGTGGGCGTGGTGCTCGGCGCGCTCGTGCTGTCCCCGATGGCCTTGTTCGGCCCGGTCACCCGCACCAACAACGCTGTTTCGTCCGGCGCGCACTTCGGCGTGGTCGGCCGGTGCGTCGGCTCGTTCCTGTCGCTGCTCACCGCGATCACCTTCTTCGCGATCTCGGTGTGGGTGAGCGGCGACGCGGTAGCCGGTGCGGCACAACGGCTTTTCGGCATCGACGGCGGTCCTGTGCTGCGCGCGGTCGCCTATGGCGTGATCGCGATCGCCGTCCTCGTCGTGTGCATTTACGGCTACCGCTTCATGCTCCTGGTCAACCGTGTCGCGGTAACGCTGGGCACGCTCATCATGCTGGTCGGGATCTTCGCCTACGGCGGCTCGTTCGACCCGTCATTCGCGGGCAGCGGCAACTTCGCCCTCGGCGGCTTCTGGCCGACGTGGATCCTCGCCGTGCTGACCGTGATGGCGAACCCGATCTCGTTCGGCGCGTTCCTCGGCGACTGGTCGCGCTACATCCCGGCCACCCATTCGCGCCGCTCGCTGCTGGCCGCGCCGTTCCTCGCCCAGCTGGCGACGCTGCTGCCGTTCGGCTTCGGCATCGCGACCGCGACCCTGGTCGCCGACCCGGCCGACTACGTCACCGGCCTGACCGCGATTTCCCCGCTCTGGTACGCGATCCCGCTGATCGTGGTCGCACTGATCGGCGGGCTGTCCACCGGCACCACCGCGCTGTACGGCACCGGACTGGACTTCAGCTCGATCTTCCCGCGCCTGTCCCGCGTACGGGCGACGCTGCTGATCGGGACGCTCAGTGTGCTGTTCATTTTCGTCGGCAATTTCGTGCTCGACATGGTGTCCAGCATCAACGCCTTCGCGACGCTGATCGTGCTGTGCACGTCGCCGTGGATGGTGATCATGATGATCGGCTACGTACAACGCCGCGGCTACTACGACCCGGCCGACCTGCAAGTCTTCAACGAGGGCCGCACCGGCGGACGGTACTGGTTCCATCGGGGCGTCAACTGGCGCGCGATGGCGGCCTGGATCCCGGCCACCGGACTGGGCCTGCTGTGCGCGAACACGCCGATGATCACCGGACCGCTGGCAGGCATCGCGGGCGGGGTGGACATCAGCCTGGTGGTGACGCTGTGCACGGCCGCGGTGGCGTATCCGGTGCTGGTGAAGGTGTTTCCGGAGCCTCGGGAGGTTTTCGGGCCTTCGTCGGCTATCGCTGCGGAAGCGGTGGTTGCCGAAGCGTGAGCGGCGGGCGGCTCCCTGATCTCTGGAACCCGCCGTCGTTACTCACAAATCAGCTGTCGACCGCGCGGTTTCCAGCGCGTGAAGCGATACGTACCGCTGCCTTTGCACGAAAGCTGAGCCCCGCCCACTGCCGCCGTGCGGCAGGGGCGCGCTCAGCTGTCGATGAGCCTGGTCGCCTGGCTTCGTCAGCAAAAACACCTGATATCGACCATGGCGCCAAGTGCCGGAGGAAGCGCGCAGCAGCACCGGATCGATCACTACTCCGGAGTACGACTCTCGGTGTGCGACCGTGCACCAGGTGTGTCCACTGCCACTACCGGCGACGGGTGATCACCACCGGCTTGAGATCCTTCGGCACCGCGGCGAACGCGGACACCGGAACCCCGAACGAGGCGGCGAGGATCTCGCGCGGCAGCGAGTTCAGCGTCCCGACGATGCCGATGTCGTCGTTCGGCTCGCCGGTGCTGGTGTTGAACATGACGAGCACATCCAGACCTTCAGTGTTGCTGGAATTAGCGAAATAATGAAAGAACCCCTGTGGCGCGAAGACGAGTTCCCCGGCTCCCGCACTGAAAACCGCATTGTGGTAACTGCCGTCCTCGTGCGTCCCGAGAATGCTCCAGTCCGCCCTGCCGGAAATGATGTAGTTCAACTCCCACGCGGACGGATGCCAATGCGGCTCGCGCACGCCGCCGGGGTCGAGATGCACCAGATACACCGAACCCCGCTGACCTGCCAATACCGGGAAGTTCTTCTCGTGAGCCCCGCGCAACGTCCCGCCGTCGTGGACGGCAGGCGCGGATTTGGCGAGCGGGAAAACGTACGTCGGTTCCGCTGGTTTCTCCGTGCTCGCCCGCGCGGTCCCACTCGCCCCGAGCGCGGTCGCCGCGGCGATTCCGGCACCTGCCCCGAGCGCGCCACGCCTGCTGATTTCCGACATTCTCTCCACCTTTCCCATAACCTGCTCCCCTGATTCTTCCGGGAACGCGGAAAACGGAAAGGGCCCAGCGCGGATCACAGCTATCGCGCGCAGCGATGACCAAACACGGTACCCGCGCGGGACAGTTGTGGGAGGATCCCGGAAACCCCGGTCCTGGAGGCGATTCGTGACGTTCGCAGTCGGCATCTTCGACTTGTTCAGCTTCGCCGTGCCCGGAGCGGTCCAGTTGTCGCTGCTGGTCTACGTACTCGACCGACTGGGCGTGCTGCACGTCGCCGCACTGACGTCCGCGCCGGGCGCGCTGCTGGTCGCCGGCGCCGTCGTAGCCAGTTACTTGCTCGGACACCTCTTCCACCCCCTGGCCGCACAACTGGAGCGGCTCCGCCCCCGCCGGGACGCGGAGGCCGCGCGGCAGGAGTTCGTCGCCCAGGTCCCGCAGGCACGCGACCGCGCTTACGTCCAGTCCAACCCGGCGCTGCTCGTCGCCGCGGCTGAACTGCACGACAAGGACGCGGCGGGAGAAATCGTCCGGATGCGCGCGCAGTCGGTGATGCTGCGCAACATCGCGTTCGCGTTCGCGCTGGCCGCGGTGGTCGCACTCGTCCAGACCGCGACGGGGCCGCACCGGGTGATCGCCGCCGGAGCCGCCGCGCTTTCGCTGCTCGGCGCGGCCGGGGCTCTGGGCAGCAGCCGGAAGGTCTGGCACATGTCTCGGATCAAGACGCTCGAGATTTGCTACTGGATCCCGGACATCGACCAGACCTTCGCTGCCGAGGTCCCGGTCGCTGCTGCTGAGTAATGAGCGCGGCGGGTTCCTGCTCCGGGGACCCGCCGTTCAAACGCGGGACTTCTTTCGCTCCTGCCCCCCTGCGCTCGGGCTCGCGGCTTGTCCCTCGCGTTCCCGCCATTTCAGCAGCCAGCCGACGCGAGCCACTCCGCTCAGACGCGCAGCTTCTCCCCGCCACTCCCGGCAAGTCGGCACCATTGCCGACTCCGGCCCCACTCCGTTCAGGCGCGCTTGTCTCCCGCGGTCCCTCCGAGCCAGTGCCGACCCGAAGCCCGCTTTGCTCAAGCGCGCCCTACCTCCGCGCTCCCGCCAAGCCAGCAGCCAGCCGCCCCGGAGCCCACTCCGCTCAGGCGCGCGGCTTCTCTCCCGCGGTCTCCTCCACATCGGCACCCAGCCGACCCGACGCCCACTCCGTGATCCGCCGCGCCACGTCCTGGGCGGTCAGGCCGATCCGGTCCAGCACCTCCGCGCGGGTTCCGTGGTCGTGGAACGCCTGCGGCACCGCGAGGTCACGCAGCGGGACGTCGCGCTCGGCGTCGCGCAGCACCGCCGCCAAGGCCGAGCCGAAGCCGCCATGACGGCCGCTGTCCTCGACTGTCACCACGAGTTTGTGCTGCTCGGCCAGCGCGACCAGCTCCGCGGGCACCGGGACCACCCAGCGCGGGTCGGCGACCGTCACGCCGATGCCCTGGTCCGCCAAGCGGTCCGCGGCCGACAGGGCCAGCTGCGCGAACGGACCCACCGCGACCAGCAGCACGTCCGTCGAACCCGAGGGGCGGCGCAGCAGGTCGACCGTGCCGATGCGTTCCACCGCGGGCACGTCCGGGCCGACGCTGCCCTTCGAGAACCGCAGCGCGGTCGGGCCGTCCTGGACCGCGACCGCTTCGCGCAGTTCCTCGCGCAGCGTTCCCGGGTCGCGCGGCGCGGCCACCCGCATGCCCGGCACCATGCCCAGCAGCGACAGGTCCCACATGCCGTGGTGGCTCGGGCCGTCCGGGCCGGTGATGCCCGCGCGGTCCAGCACGAACGTCACCGGCTGGCGGTGCAGCGCGACGTCCATCAGGACCTGGTCGAACGCCCGGTTCAGGAACGTCGAGTACAGCGCGACGACCGGGTGGCAGCCGCCCATCGCGAGGCCCGCCGCGGACGTCACCGCGTGCTGTTCGGCGATGCCGACGTCGAACCAGCGGTCCGGGAAGCGCTCGGAGAACTTCTCCAGCCCGGTCGAGCGCAGCATCGCGGCGGTGATCGCCACGACGTCCTCGCGCTCCTCGCCGATCTTCGCCAGCTCGTCGCCGAACACGCCGGTCCAGCTCGGGCCCTTCACCGGCGGCAGGCCGGTCTCCGGGTCGATCGGGTCGGTCTGGTGCATCTGGTCGGCCTGGTGGTTCACCGCGGGCGCGTAGCCGTGGCCCTTCTCGGTGACCACGTGCACGATCACCGAACCGCCGAACGCCCGCGCGCTCTGGAACGCCTTCTCCAGCGCGACCAGATCGTGGCCGTCGACCGGGCCCAGGTACTTCAGGCCGAGGTCGGAGAACATCACCTGCGGGCTCAACGCATCCTTAATGCCCGCCTTAGCCGCGTGCAACGCCGCGTAGATCGGCTTGCCCACCACGGGGGTGCTGCGCAGCAGTTCGCGTCCGCCGTCCAGCAGCCGCTCGTAGCCCGGCTGCAGCCGCAGCGAGGCCAGGTGGTCGGCCATCCCGCCGATGGTCGGCGAGTACGACCGGCCGTTGTCGTTGACCACGATCACGACCGGGCGGTCCTTGCGCCCGGCGATGTTGTTGAGCGCTTCCCAGCACATGCCGCCGGTGAGCGCGCCGTCGCCGACCACCGCGATCGCGTGCCTGCGCGGGCCGCCGGACAGCTCGAACGCCTTCGCCATGCCGTCCACATAGGACAGCGCGGCGGACGCGTGGCTGTTCTCCACCAGGTCGTGCTCGCTTTCGCCGCGGCACGGGTACCCGGTGGGCCCGCCCTGCTGGCGCAGCTTGTCGAAGTCGCCGTGCCGCCCGGTGACGATTTTGTGCACGTACGCCTGGTGCCCGACGTCCCACACGATCGCGTCGCGCGGCGAGTCGAACACGCGGTGCAGCGCCAGCGTCAGCTCGACGACGCCCAGGTTGGGACCGAGGTGCCCGCCGCTGCGGCGGACCTTGTCCACGAGGAAGTCCCTGATCTCGGCCGCCAGCTCCCCGAGGTCCTCGACGCTCATGCGCTTCAGGTCCGCCGGTCCGTGCACCGAGTCCAGCATGGTCACCGCTCCACCCCGTCCGTCTCTTCCTCCGCCGGTTCCGGCCAGTCTACGGACGGCCGCCACCTCGGTCCGGCCGCCCGCGTCTCGGATCACAGCTCCGGCGGAAACGCAACTCCACGAGCGGGGAAGATCACGAGGCCGGTCAGTCAAGTCGCGGTCACCCCGCGTGGCCGTGATAATCCCGGACGGACCCCCGAGCTCGAGAGGACCCCATGGCGGACTTGTACATCGGCGGCGAATGGGTGGACGCGCGTGCGGGAGGGCGGCGCGAGATCCGGTGCCCCGCGGACGGCAGCCTGGTCGCCGAGGTCGCCGAAGCGACCGCGGAGGACACGGAGGCCGCCATCGCCGCGGCTCGCCGGGCGTTCGACACCGGACCCTGGCCGTCGACCCCGGCGGGCGAGCGCGGCAACCTGCTGCTGCGCGCGGCCGACCTGCTCGACCGCGACGCCGAGGAATTCGCCCGCGCCGAATCGCTCGACACCGGCAAACGCCTGGTGGAGAGCCGCTACGACATGAGCGATATCGCGGCTTGCCTGCGCTATTTCGGCAAGCTCGCGGGCAACGACGCGGGCCGGGTGGTGGACACCGGCAGCGCGGACTCGTTCAGCCGGATCGTGCACGAACCGGTCGGCGTCTGCGGCCTCATCACCCCGTGGAACTACCCGCTGCTGCAGACGGTGTGGAAGATCGCCCCGGCCCTGGCCGCGGGCAACACGTTCGTGCTCAAGCCGAGCGAGCTGACGCCGCACACCTCGATCCTGTTCATGCGGCTGCTCGCCGAGGCGGGGCTGCCCGGCGGGGTCGCGAACCTCGTGCTCGGCGCGGGTCCGTCGGCCGGCGCGCCGCTGTCGGAGCACCCGGACGTCGACCTCGTGTCGTTCACCGGCGGCCTGGCCACCGGACGGGTGATCGCGGCGAACGCGGCGGCGACGGTGAAGAAGGTCGCGCTCGAACTCGGCGGCAAGAACCCGAACGTCGTGTTCGCCGACGCGGACTTCGAGACCGCCGTCGACTACGCGCTGACCGCGGTGTTCTTGCACTCCGGGCAAGTCTGCTCGGCCGGTGCGCGGCTGATCATCCAGCAGGAATGGCACGACAAATTCGTCGACGAGCTGGTGCGCCGCGCGGAGCGGATCCGCCTCGGCGGACCGTTCGACGAGAACGCCGAGACCGGGCCGCTCATCTCCGCCGCGCACCGCGAGAAGGTGGAGCGCTACGTCGCCACCGCCATCGAGGAGGGCGCTGTCCTGCGCACCGGCGGCAAGCGTCCGGACGACCCGGCGCTGCAGGACGGCTTCTACTACCTGCCGACGATCCTCGACAACGTCCAGCAGGGCAGCACCGCGGTGGTCGAGGAGTCCTTCGGCCCGGTGCTGACCGTGGAGACGTTCACCGACGAGGACGACGCGGTCCGCATCGCCAACGACACCCACTACGGCCTGGCCGGCGGCGTGTTCACCCAGGACGCGGCCCGCGCCCAGCGCGTGGCGAACCGGCTCCGCCACGGCACGGTGTGGATCAACGACTACCACCCGTACCTGCCGCAGGCCGAATGGGGCGGCTACAAGCAGTCCGGCTTCGGCCGCGAGCTCGGCCCGACCGGCCTGGCCGAGTACACCGAGGTCAAGCACATCCACCAGAACCTGAAGCCCGGCCCCCAGCACTGGTTCTCCGGCTGATCCCCCCTCCCCCACCGAAAGGACCGTGCCCTTGAGCGACACCGGCGACCGCGAACTCGGCGAATTCGGCTACACCAACCAGCTCAAGAGAACGCTCGGCAGTTTCCACACCTTCGCTGCCGGCATCAGCTACATCTCGGTGCTGACCGGGGTGTTCCAGCTGTCCTACCTCGGCCTGTCCGAGGGCGGACCGGCCTACTGGTGGTCCTGGCCCGCGGTGTTCGTCGGGCAGCTGATGGTGGCTCTCTGCTTCGCCGAACTGGCCGCGCAGTACCCGGTCGCCGGGTCGGTCTACAACTGGGCGAAGAAGCTCAGCAACCCGCACATCGCGTGGATGGCCGGCTGGATGATGCTGCTGGCCTCGATCGTCTCGATCTCCGCGACCGCGCTCGCCTACCAGCGGACGCTGCCGCAGATCACGTCGTTCTTCCAGTTCATCGGCGACGGCACGGGCACCAGCGACGCGGCCAACGGCGTGCTGCTGGCCACTGTGCTGATCGTGTTCACCACGCTGGTGAACGCGTTCGGCGTGAAGCTGATGGCCCGGATCAACAGCGCGGGCGTGTTCGTCGAGCTGCTGTTCGCGGTGCTGCTGGTGGTGTTCCTCGCCTTCCATTTCGTGCGCGGCCCGTCGGTGGTGACCCAGACGAACGGCACCGAGGCCGGGCATTCGTCGGGCTACCTCGGCGCGTTCCTGATCGCCGGCATCGCCTCCTCGTATGTGATGTACGGCTTCGACACCGCCGCCTCGCTCGGCGAGGAATCGCTGAACCCGCACCGCAACGCGCCGAAGGCGATCCTGCGCGCGCTGGTCGCCTCCTTCGTGCTGGGCGGGCTGATCATCCTGTTCGCGCTCATGGCGGTCGGCAACATCAACGCACCGGAACTCGGCACGGTCGGCCTGCAGTACGTGCTCACCGACGCGCTCGGCCCGGCGATCGGACGCGTGTTCCTGTTCGTCGTGTTCATCGCGATCACCGTGTGCGTGCTGGCGGTGCACACCGCGGCGATCCGGATCGCGTTCGCGATGGCACGGGACAACGCGCTGCCCGGCGGCCGGAAACTGGCGCGGGTCAACAAGAAGACCGGCACCCCGGTGCTGCCCGCGATCGTGATCGGCGTGCTCGCGGTCGCCCTGCTGGTGCTGAACATCAACTCCACGCAGATCTTCTCGGCCGTGACCAGCCTCGCCATCATCCTGATCTACCTGTCCTACCTCCTCGTGACTGTGCCGATGCTGATCCGCAGGCTGCGCGGGCGGTGGCCGCGCGAGGGCACCCCGGCCGGCCGGTTCTCCCTCGGCCGCTGGGGTCTCCCGGTGAACGTGCTCGCGGTGCTGTGGGGCGGCGCGATGACGGTCAACCTTGCCTGGCCCCGCAACGAGATCTACAACGCTTCCCCGCCCTTCCACTGGTATCTGAAGTGGATTTCGGTGCTGTTCGTCGGCGTCTTCGCGGCCGGCGGCTTCGCCTACTACTGGTTCGTGCAACGGCACAAGGTCGGGGTGCTGGCGGACCACGCCGCCGCCCCGGCGCCCGATGAGGAGGTTTCCCGGTGAGCGCAAGCGAGTTCGACTACGTGGTGGTCGGCGGCGGAACGGCCGGATCGGTGGTGGCCGCCCGGCTGTCCGAGGATCCGGACGTGACCGTCTGCCTCCTCGAGGCGGGGCCGTCCGACACGGACGTGCCGGAGGTGCTGGAGCTGACCCGCTGGATGGGCCTGCTGGAATCCGGGTACGACTGGGACTACCTGGTGGAACCGCAGGAGGCGGGCAACTCCTACCTGCGCCAGGCCCGCGCGAAGGTGCTCGGCGGCTGCTCGTCGCACAACTCGTGCATCGCATTCTGGGCCCCGGCCGAGGACCTCGACGAATGGTCCTCGATGGGCCTGCCCGGCTGGTCGGCCGCCGACGTTTTCCCGCTGTACCAGCGGCTCGAGACCAACGACGGCCCCGGCGACCATCACGGCCGCTCCGGCCCGGTCACCATCCGGTCGGTCCCGCCGAACGACCCGGCGGGCGCGGCCCTGCTGTCGGCGTGCGCCCAGGCGGGCATCCCGACGACGGAGTTCAACTCCGGCAAAACCGTCACCCACGGCGCGAACTGGTTCCAGATCAACGCCCGCGAGGACGGCACCCGGTCTTCGGCGTCGGTGTCCTATCTGCACCCGATCATGGGCAAGCGGCCGAACCTGGAAATCCGCACCGGCGCCCGCGCGAAACGTCTCCTGTTCAACGGCCGCCGCTGCACCGGCGTCGAGGTGCTGGACGCGGACCTCATCCACCACAGCACGATCACCGCGCGCCGTGAGGTCGTGGTCAGCTCCGGCGCGATCGACACGCCGAAACTGCTGATGCTGTCCGGCATCGGGCCCGCCGACCACCTGCGCGAGGTCGGCGTCGAGGTGCTCGTGGACTCGCCGGGCGTCGGCTCGAACCTCGAGGACCACCCCGAGGGCCTGGTGATGTGGGACGCCCTGCAGCCGATGGTCACCGAATCCACGCAGTGGTGGGAAATCGGCATCTTCACCATGACCGAGGAGGGCCTGGACCGCCCGGACCTGATGTTCCACTACGGTTCGGTGCCCTTCGACATGAACACCGTCCGGCACGGCTACCCGACGACGGAGAACGGCTTCTGCCTCACGCCGAACGTGACGCGCAGCCGCTCGCGGGGCACGGTCCGGCTGCGCACGCGCGACTTCCGCGACAAGCCCCGCGTCGACCCGCGGTACTTCACCGACGAGTACGACATGCGCGTGATGACCTACGGCGTGAAGCTCGCCCGCGAGATCGCCGCGCAGCCCGCGCTCGACGAATGGGCGGGCGTGGAACTCGCGCCGGGCCGCGACTGCACGACCGACGACGAGATCGCCGACTACCTGCGCAAGACGCACAACACCGTGTACCACCCGGCGTGCACGGCCCGGATGGGCGCGGACGGCGACCCCGAGGCGGTGCTGGACGAGCGGCTGCGGGTCCGCGGAGTCGAGGGCCTGCGGGTGGCCGACGCCTCGGTGATGCCGTTCCTCGTGACAGTGAACCCGTGCATCACGACGATGGCGATCGGCGAGAAGTGCGCGGACATGCTGAAGGAAGACCGGGGCTGACCTCTCGGCGGGTGGCGGTGTCCGATCGGGCCCCACCACCCGCTCGCCCCGGTTTGCCGGACTGGTCCGACGGCCAGTCACCAGAGCACGTGCCGCTGCCAGCATCGCGCGCAGAATCATGTCCACTCCTCGCCTCGTCTTCCGGCGACTGCCGGAGCGCACCTTTTCCGATGCACATCAGGTCAGTCGCCAGCGAGAGCGCTGAGGTTCTCGAGTAACCGAATCGTTACCAACAGTCACCTTCGCCCGGCACCGCACTAAACGCGGATTCCGTTGCACAGCAGCGAAATCGAAGGCAGAAAGCTGCCGAACGCCGAGTCAGGCCCGTCCGCATCTGGCCTCGCGAGGGAGACCAGGCTGGGCGAAACCACGTCCCAGCAACGTGGACTTCCTTGCATGGCAGGAAATCCAGGCGCTCGCGTAGGCCGGGGCGATCGCTGCGGTCGGCGGTGTCGGGCTTGCTCTACCGACCGCGCACTATCCGCCGGGGGCACCGTCGAACCCGACCTCCGGCTGGCCTGCATCGGAGCGTTCGCGCTGACGATCCTGACCCTCCGCCGACGCTAAGGCGAACTGCTGGCGTTCACCACTTTGACCGGCATCGCGGTAGCGGGAATCCTCCTGCGCTACCTCGTGATCACGCGGACCGGCAGGACTCGCCGTGGCGGGAGATGTCCAACGGGCGCAATAAAAGTCACTGCAGCAGCGCCACGCACTCCACGTGATGCGTCATCGGGAAAGCGTCAAAAGCCCGCAGATCCGTCAGCGAATACCCGTGTTCCGAGAAGAACTGCACATCCCGCGCGAGAGCCGCCGGGTCGCATGCCACGTAGACGATCCGGTCCGGTTCGCCCTCGGCGATCGCGTTGACGACCGCTCGGCCGGCGCCCTTGCGCGGCGGGTCTAGGACCACGACGTCGACCGGCGTCGGGGCGTCTCCGATGAGGTGTTCCACGCGTCCGGAACGCCAGCTCACCTGCGGCAGGTCGGCGAGGTTGCGCTCGCCGTCGGAGACCGCGCGCCGGCCGGATTCGATGGCCAGCACCTGGCCGTCCGGGCCGACCTGGTCGGCTAGCACCGAGGCGAACAGGCCGACCCCGGCGTACAGGTCCCAGGCGACCCCGCCGCGTGGCGCGTCCGCCCACTCCCGCACGAGTTCCGCGAGTGTGTCCGCCGCCTGCGGGTGGACCTGCCAGAAGCCGTGCGCGTCGAGCCGCCAGTCGCGGCCGGCCGCGTGCTGGATCGCCATGCCGCCGGACAACTGCTTGCCTTGCGTCCGCCCGCGCACGGTGGCGAGTTCGCGCAGGTGGAGGTGGTTCTCTGCGTCGCTGGTGACTTCCAGTTCGGTGCCCGGCCGCCAGCGCTTGCTCAGCGCGGTGTCGAGCGAGCCCGGCACGGCGATCGGGCAGTCGTCGATCGGGACGACGCGGTGGCTGTGGTGCGCGCGCAACCCGGCCTGGCCGTCGCGTCCGGCGACGAGGCGGACCCGGCTGCGCCAGCCGAGCGGGCCGCCTTCGAGCGGTTCCACGACCACGTCGCGGGTGATCCCGGCGAGCCGTTGCAGCTGTTCGGCCACCACCGCGGCCTTCAGTTCCCGCTGGTAGGCCGGTTCGGCGTGCTGCCAGTCGCAGCCTCCGCAACCGCCGGGAGCGGCGAGCGGGCACGGCGGCGTCACCCGGTGCTCGGACCCGCTCAGCACCTCGATCGCGTCGGCGCGGCAGAACGAGCCGCCCTTGTCCTCGGTCACTTCGGCCCGGACGCGTTCGCCGGGCAGCGCGTGCCGCACGAACAGCACTCGTCCGTCCACACGCGACACACAGTGCCCGCCGTGCGCGACTGGGCCGACTTCCAGTTCCAGGATCCGGCCTAGCCAGCTCTCGGTCATTCTGATGATTCCTTTGTCGCAGGGGCTGGCTTCGGGGCGTCCGGGGGACGCGGCGTCGTCGGCGTGAAGCCGCGCCGGACGTCACCGGCGGACGGGCGGGCCTTGCGCAGCCGCGCCACCGCCTTCTGCGACGACTCCAGCTGCCACGGCACGCTCGCCACGACCACGCCGGGCTGGAACAGCAGCCTTCCCTTGAGCCGCAACGCACTCTGGTTGTGCAGCACCTGCTCCCACCAGTGCCCCACGACGTACTCCGGGATGAACACCGTCACGACGTCGCGCGGATTGGCGCCGCGGACCCTCTTCACGTAATCCAGCACCGGCTTCGTGATTTCCCGGTACGGGGATTCGACGACCTTCAACGGTACCTTGAACTTGTGCGCTTCCCACTCGTGGGTGAGCGCGCGGGTGTCGGCGTCGTCCACATTGACCGTCACCGCCTCGAGCACGTCCGGGCGCATCGCCTTCGCGTACGCCAGCGCGCGCAGCGTCGGCCGGTGCAGTTTGGACACCAGGACGATCGCGTGGTTGCGCGAGGGCAGCACGGTCGGCGCGTCGCCCATGTCCTTGAGTTCCTCGGACACCCGGTCGTAGTGCTTCCGGATCGCGGTCATCAACGCGAAAATCGCCACCATCGCGGCGATCGCGATCCACGCGCCGAGCAGGAACTTGGTGATCAGCACGATCACCAGCACGGTGCCGGTCATGGTGAGGCCGATCGCGTTCACCGTCTGCGAACGGCGCATCCGCCGCCGCGCCGCCGCGTCGGTTTCCTTGGCCAGCAACCGGTTCCAGTGCCGGATCATGCCCGCCTGGCTGACCGTGAACGACACGAACACGCCCACGATGTACAGCTGGATCAGCCGGGTGACCTCGGCGTCGAACGCGATGATCAGCACGAGCGCGAAAATCGAGAGGAACAGGATGCCGTTGGAGAACGCCAGCCGGTCGCCGCGGGTGTGCAGCTGCCGCGGCAGGTAGCGGTCCTGGGCGAGGATCGAGCCGAGCACCGGGAAGCCGTTGAACGCGGTGTTCGCGGCCAGCAGCAGGATGATGCCGGTGGAGAACGAGATGTAGTAGAACGCGGGCGGGAAGTCGGCGAACACCGCGTGCGCGATCTGCGCGACGATCGTCTTCTGCTCGTAGCCGGGAGGCGCGCCGGCCAGCTGCCGCGCCGGGTCCTCGGCGAAGTTCACCTTCGTGACGATCGCCAGCGTGATGATGCCGACGAGCATCGTCACCGCCAGCACGCCCATCAGCAGCAGCGTGGTGGCCGCGTTCTTCGACTTCGGCTTGCGGAACGCGGGCACGCCGTTGCTGATCGCCTCGACCCCGGTCAGCGCCGCCGCGCCGGAGGAGAACGACCGCAGGATCAGGAAGACGAAGGCGATGCCCGCCCAGTTGCCTTCCTCGTGCAGCGTGAAACCCGCGCTCTCGGCGCGCATCTCGGTGCCGGTGACGGTCTGGAAGAGCCCCCAGACGACCATCAGCAGGATGCCGGCGATGAACCCGTAAGTCGGAATGGCGAACGCTTTGCCGGATTCGCGCACTCCGCGCAGATTCAGCGCGGTCAGCACGGCCACGATCACGACCGAGGCGAGCACTTTGTGGTTGGCCACCCACGGAATCGCCGAGCCGATGTTCGCGACGCCGGACGAAGTGGACACCGCGACGGTCAGCACGTAGTCGACCAGCAGCGCGCTCGCCACCGTCAGGCCGAACTTCCCGCCGAGGTTGGTCGTCGCGACCTCGTAATCGCCGCCGCCGCTCGGGTACGCGTGGACGTTCTGCCGGTACGACGCCACGACGACGAGCATGACCAGCGCGACCGCGACCCCGATCCACGGCGCGAAGGCGTACGCGGACAGGCCCGCGACGCTCAGCGTCAGGAAGATCTCCTCCGGCGCGTAGGCCACGCTGGACAGCGCGTCGGAGGCGAAAATGGGCAGCGCGATGCGCTTGGGCAACAACGTGTGGGCGAGACGGTCGCTGCGGAACGGGCGCCCTAGGACCAGTCGCTTCAGCACTGTCGGGAACTTCGACACCACGAGAGCGTAACCGGGTCGCCGCAAGGTAGGTTCGGCGCTGGTGTCCGAGGGTACCCACCGACGGGTCATCCGCACCCTGCGAGGAGGCTAAGCGTGCACGTGGTGATCATGGGATGCGGCCGCGTCGGCGCGTCTCTGGCCGCGGCGCTGGAGCGGCTCGGCCACGACGTGGCCGTCATCGACAAGAACCAGCAGGCGTTCCGCAGGCTGGGCAGCGACTTCCACGGCCAGCAGGTCGTCGGGGCGGGTTTCGACCGCCGGGTGCTCGTCGAGGCCGGGATCGAGCGCGCGGGCGCTTTCGCGGCCGTTTCGAGCGGCGACAATTCCAACATCATCTCCGCGCGGGTCGCGCGCGAGAACTTCGGCGTCGAGCACGTGGTCGCGCGCATCTACGACCACAAGCGCGCCGCGGTCTACGAACGGCTGGGCATCCCGACCGTCGCGACCGTGCCGTGGACGACCGACCGGTTCCTGCGCACCCTGCTGCCCGACGGCGTCGCCTCCGCCTGGCGCGATCCGTCCGGCAACGTCGCGCTGCTGCAACTGCCGCTGCACGAGGGCTGGGTCGGCCGCAGCGTGCACGAGCTGCAGGAGACCACCGGCGCGCGGGTCGCGTTCATGATGCGGTTCGGCACCCCGGTGCTGCCGGACGCGAAAACCGTCGTGCAAGCCGACGACGACGTGTGGGTGGCGGCGCGTTCGGGCACCGTCGGAGACGTGACGAGCCTGGCCGCTCGCGCCCCCGAGGAGGAGAACTGATGCGGGTCGCGATCGCGGGCGCGGGCGCCGTCGGGCAGTCCATCGCCGCCGAGCTCATCGACGGCAACCACCAGGTGATGCTGATCGAGCGGGACGCCGACCAGTTCGAGCCGGAATCCGTTCCGCAGGCCGACTGGGTCCTCGGCGACGCGTGCGAGGTGTCGATCCTCGAGGAGTCCGGCATCGAACGCTGCGACGTCGTGATCGCGGCGAGCGGCGACGACAAGGCCAACCTCGTGGTGTCGCTGCTGGCGAAGACGGAGTTCGCCGTACGGCGCGTGGTGGCGCGGGTGAACAACCCGGCCAACGAATGGCTGTTCACCGACGCGTGGGGCGTCGACGTGGCCGTGTCGACTCCGCGGATGCTCGCCGCGATGGTCGAGGAGGCGGTGAGCGTCGGCGATCTGGTGCGGCTCATGACGTTCCGCCAGGGGCAGGCGAACCTGGTGGAACTCACCCTGCCGGAGGAGACGCCGCTCGCGGGCAAGCCGGTGAGCGAACTGGCGCTGCCGCGCGACGCGGCGCTGGTGACCATCCTGCGCGGCGACCGGGTGATCGTGCCGCAGCCGGAGGACCCGCTCGAGGCGGGCGACGAGCTGCTGTTCGTCGCGACCTCGGACGTCGAGCCGGAGATCCGGACGGCGCTGGGCTACTGAGACGCGAAAAAGGGCGGACCCGCGACGGGTCCGCCCTTTTTTCGCAAGTCGGATCAGGTCTCCGGAGTCGGCGCCTGCGCGTACTTCTGCCGCAGCCGCGCCTCGACCTGCGCGTCGGTCTCCGGCTCCGGTTCTTCCTCGGCAAGCGCCTTCAGCCGCTTGTCGGACCGGCGGACCGCCCAGACGACCACCAGCAGCCCGATCGCGTACAGCGGGTAGCCCATCGCGATCTTGGCGAACGCGAGCCAGCCGGTCTGGTCGCCGTCGTACAGCCAGCGCTGGACCACGAACCGGGCGGCGAAGATGACGGCCATCGCGAGCGTCGCGACGTCGTAGCCGTAGCGGGACGGCTTGTCCTTGCGCCAGGCGGTGCCGTTGCCGTTGAGCGCGTTCCACACGACGCCCGCCAGCGGCCAGCGCACCACCACCGAGATCACGAACACGGCGCAGTACGCGAGGCTCGCCCAGATGCCGAAGAGGAAGAACCCCTTCGCGGACCCGGTGCGGAACGCGATGAACGCCGCGATCGCGACGCCGAAGAATCCCGAGATGGCCGGCTGCAGCGGCTCCTTGCGCACGACGCGCAGGACGGTGATCGCCACCGCGCTGCCGATCGAGCCCCAGATCGCCACGGTGAGCCCGAAGAACGCGTTCAGCAGGACGAACACGATGACCGGCACCGAGGAGTAGAACAGGCCGGAAACCCCGCCCATCTGCTCCATCAGCGTCGGCTGCCGCTCGGGCTCGTCCCCGTTTCCGGGCGCGTCCTTGTCGTCGCGGGGAGCAGCGGGTTCAGTCACGAGTGTTGATCACCCTACCGGGCTCTGGAGTTCGTAATACGGGTTGTAGAGCACCTTCTGCCCGTCCCGTTCGGCCATCCGGCCGCGAACCTTGACGGTACGGCCGGGCTCGATGCCGGGAATCCGGCGCCTGCCCAGCCAGATTAGCGTCACGCCCTGCGTGCCGTCGAACAGCTCCGCCTGCAGCGAGGCGGGCCCGTCGGTCGGCGACAGCTCGACGCTGCGGAGCCTGCCGAGCACCGTCACCTCTTCGCCGGACCGGCAGTCACAGGCGCGCTGCGCGCCTTCGGCACCCGACCTCTCGGACATCTCGTCGGCGTCGAGGTCCTCGACGTCGCTGGTCAGCTTGCGAACCAACCGGCTGAAGTAGCCGCCGTCCTTGGCGGACATGGTGTGCTCCTGTGCTCCGGGGCCCCCGACTTCGTTCGGCCCGTGCGTATTCCAGCGTAGCTGCGGTCTCAGCCAGGGAAACGGGTTTGCGGCAAGATCGCAACGTGACGTCCGCAATCCGTCTCCCGGCCGCCGTCCTGCTTCCCGGCACCGGCTCGGACGACATCTTCGTGCGCTCGGTGTTCGGCGGCCCGCTCGCCGCGCTCGGCGTGCCGATGATCACGCCCGCGCCGGCGCCCGGGGCGGGTCTCGCGGAAGCGTTTTTGGCCGAACTGGACCGTCTCGCTGACCGGCACGGGACGGTCCTGGTGGGCGGGATCTCGTTCGGGGCGCATCTCGCGGCGGAGTGGGCGGTGGCGAATCCGGGGCGTTGCGGGGGGCTGCTCGCGGCGCTCCCGGCTTGGAACGGGGAATCCGGGCAAGCACCCGCGGCGCTGGCCGCGACGGTCACAGCGGATCTGGTGGCCGCCGAGGGGGTGGACGGGGCGCTGGCGCAGGCGGCGGCGGGGAGTCCGGGGTGGCTCGCGGAGGAGCTGGACCGGGCTTGGCGGCGGCACGGGGCGGGCCTGGAGGCCGGGTTGCGGGCTGCGGCGGGGAGAGCCGCGCCGGTTTTGGCGGACTTGCGGGGCGTGGACGTTCCGGCCGGGGTGGGCGGATGCGCGGATGATCCGGTTCATCCCGCTTCGGTTGCCCGGGAATGGGCTCGTGCGTTGCCGCGAGGGCGGTACGGGGAGACGTCGCTCGCCGCGATGGGGCGGGATCGCGAGGCTTTGGGGCGGGCGACTGTTTTGGCGTTTTTGCGGGCGTTGTGAGGATGCGCCGAAAAGGCCCTCACGGAACGGCGTCCGCGAGGGCCTTCTGGAGAGCGAAAGCGGTCAGCCCTGTTGTTCGGCGATGTGCTGGGCGACCGCGTCCGGCAGGGTGATCGGCAGCGGGGTGCGCACCGGCATCGGGGAGTTGCCTCGGTCCACGACAGTGCGGCGCACGATCGCCCGCAGCACCTCGGGAGCTTGCGAGGCGGTGGACTGCGGGCCCGCGATCACGCCGCGCAGCATCCAGCGCGGGCCGTCGACTCCGACGAAGCGCAGGGCCACGTCGCCGACGATCGCGGACAGTTCCATGCCCCATTCGCCCCGGCCGACGTTGACCTTCGCGCCGTCCGCGCGGAGCTGGTCGGCCAGTTCGTTGCTCACCTCGCGCCACAGGCCGCCGGATTTCGGGGCCGCGTAGGCGCTGACGGTGATCTGCCCAACTTCGGTCACGACGTGCACCGCGCGCACGCCGCCTTCCTCCGGGTCCATTTCGACCTGCACCTGCGAACCGTCGGGCACCGGCACGCGCACCGAGCCCAGGTCGATGCGCGGGATGCCGTCTTCCTCGGCTTCGGCGGCGTCGAACGGGCCGTCGGTCGTCTCCGACAGCTGGTCCTCGGGTTCGAGCGCGTCGTCGGCGCCGTCAGCTTCGGCGTTCTCGCCGCGCTGGGAAGCGACGCCTCCGGTCTCGTCGTCGCCGGACCGGCGCTTGCGTCCGAAAATCCCCACTATCGTTCCGTTCCTTCCCCGGTGCCCGCGCCGGTGTCTCCGGCGCCGGGTGCCAGTGTGGCGTGCCCGCCGGTCGAGCCGTAACCTCCCGCGCCGCGTTCGGTCGTCTCGAGTTCGGCGACCTCGACGAACTCCGCGTGCTCGACCCGCTGGACCACCAGCTGCGCGATCCGGTCGCCGCGCGCCAGCACGATCTTCTCGCGCGGGTCATGATTGACGAGGCAGACTTTGATCTCGCCGCGGTAGCCCGAGTCGATCGTGCCGGGAGTGTTCACCACGGACAATCCGACGCGCGCCGCGAGCCCCGAGCGAGGATGCACGAACCCGGCGTACCCGGCGGGCAGCGCGATCGCGACCCCGGTGCCGACGACCCCGCGCTCTCCGGGTCCGAGCACGATATCCGAGGTGGTGACGAGATCGGCCCCGGCGTCGCCGGGCCGGGCATAGGCGGGCGGCGGGACTTCGGGGTCGAGCCGCTGGAGGAGGACCTGAACGCTGGACACGGGCGGCGAGACTACCCTTGTCCTGTGGCTGACCGCGTGAACACCGCCGCGACGGGCGTCGTCGCACACTCCGAACGGCTCTACCTGCCGTGGTGGGGCTGGCCCCTGCCGATGGCAGGCGCGATCCTGCTGGGCGTCGAGGTCCACCTGGGCTACCCGTCCATCCCGATGTGGATCCCGCTCGCGATCGCCGTGCCGGTCATGGCCGCCCTCCTGCTCTCGCTGGGCAGGGCGAAAATCAAGATCACCAGCGGAGACGACCCCGAACTCTGGGTCGGCGACGCCCACCTGCCGCTCCGCTACGTCGGCGAGATCACCGTCGTGGAAAATGACGCCAAACGCCACGCCCTGGGCCGCGACGGCGACCCAGCCGCCTTCGTCCTGCACCGAGGCTGGGTGGGCCCAGCAGTCCGCATCACCCTGACCGACCCGGCAGACCCCACCCCGTACTGGCTTTTCAGCACCCGCAAACCCAAGCGAGTCGTAGAACTGCTCCGCAACCACGCCTGACCCCACGCACCGGTCGTGAGGGGAACCCTCACAGACGCTGATTCCCCCAGGGTTCCCCTCACGACCCCACCGCCGCCGGAACACGCACCCAATGCGGCATTGGGTGCGTCAGATGCACCGAACGCCACATTGGGTGCGTCCCATGCACCCAATGCCACATTGGGGCGCTATCCCACCCGCCAACCGCAGCCAGTGCACCCAACGGTCGAGGCGCCCAGCCCCCACCCGCGGCCAGTGCACCCAACGAGCGAGGCACCCACACCTCCCCCGCACCCCGATACGAAGCTCATCTGCGGTTCGGGGGTGCTTGTCAAGGCATCTTTCCCGCCTTGACAAGCACCCCCGAACCGTCAGCACAATCAAACTTCGGGGTGCCCCACGCAACCAAGGCAGGCAATGTCGCCGCCAGGCGACGAGCCGAACCAGGCCCCCCGAACACGAGTAAGGGGGCCGACCAACCGGCCGACCCCCGTGCTTACCCGGTCTTCCCAAGACCGCGAAAACGCTGACCCCGTGAATCTCCCCTAGATCTCCCTGTGAAAATCCCCAGGTCAGGCGCAATCGCGGCAGATCAGCCTGCCGCCGTTGTCCTCGGCGAGCCTGCTCCGGTGGTGCACCAGGAAGCAGACCGAGCAGGTGAACTCGTCCGCCTGCTTCGGCACGACCTTCACGGTCATGTCTTCCCCGGAGAGCCCGGAAAGGTCCGCGCCGGGAAGTTCGAAGTTCTCCGCGGTCGCGTCCTCGTCGACGTCGACGACGCCGGACTGGTTCTCGTTCCGCCGGGCCTTCAGCTCCTCCAACGAGTCTTCGGCCAGCTCGTCGGCTTCGCTGCGGCGCGGAGCGTCGTAGTCGGTAGCCATGGTGTCCCTCACCCCTGCGATTCAGCGTGTCGTCCTGCACCGGTTCCGGAGGCGCCCGATACCGGTCGTGCCGCTGGTCAACGTTCCAGCGCCCCTGTTTGTGCCCGGCCCGCGAGTGACCCAGGTCTCAGCCTGGCGGGCCTCGTTCTGCGGCCGGAGCCCGGGAAGGGTAGCTCACCGCCGGACGCGTCTCGCACCGAGTCGGACATTGCCGGTCCAGCGTCACCCGGGAGGGGGAACGCGCAGGTGAGACGCCTGTCCTCCGTTCGGGTTGCCCCGGCGTCGTAAACATCACCTCGCCGCCGAGTCGGCTTGCTCGCGCGGAGCCGTCCGTGGTGCGATCGCCACCGAGGGGCATTACGCGGAACGGGTGAAGGTGACCCGCGACACCGCGCGTCGCGAACAGCGCCTAGGCTCACCGGCTACCACGCCGGTGCGTACGCTGGCGGTTACCGCGAGGCGCGGCGGGGCGACCGCGGCCGGTTCTGCGAGGGGAAGGGACGGGGCAGGTGGCGTCGGGGAATGGGGCGGGGAACCGTGGTGCGCGGCCTTACCGCAAGCACCGTCCGCTGCCCGCGTTGATCGTGATCGGCGTGCTCGCGCTCGGCGCGGTGTTCGTCTGGGTCAACGCCGTGGTCGGCCGCGGCGACATCGACGAGGCGGTGCGCTGCAGCCCGGAGCCCAAGGCGCCGCCGGGGATCACCTACACCTCGGTCCCGCACAACGGCCTGGACGACCGCTCGCCGATGCCCCCGGACAAGGTCGCGCTGAAGGTGCTCAACGCCAGCAGCACGCGCGGGCAGGGCAGCATCGCCACCAACGCGCTGCGCGAACTCGGCTTCACCGCGATCGGCGATCCCGCCAACGACCCGGCGTACCCGAAGGGCGACGCGCGCTGCCGCGGCCAGATCCGGTACGGCGACAACGGCGCCGCCGCGGCCCGCACGGTCAGCCTGGTGGTGCCCTGCGCGGAACTGGTGCACGACACCCGCAAGGACGCCTCCGTCGACCTGGCCACCGGCAAGCTCTTCACCGACGTCCAGCCGCGGCCCGAGGCGGTCAAGATCCTCAAGCAGCTCACCGCCTGGTCGCAGGCGCATCAAGGGGGCGGCGGCAGCGAGCAGTCCGCCAGTCCCGGCGCGCCGGTGATCGACCAGACGCTCCTGGCCTCGGCGCGCTCCGTCACCTGCTGACCCCGCGGACGAGGTCAGCAGGCCCGGTCCGCGGTCACACCTCCGCCGCGCCTCCCGCGACCAGCGCGGCGCGCAGTTCCGCCGCGATCCCCGGCGAGGCCGCGAACGTCGCGTCCTCCCCCAGATCCGCCGCTTCGCCCGGCAGCAGCACCGTCGCGCCCGCCTCCTGCGCTACCAGCGCTCCGGCCGCCCAGTCCCAGCGGTGCAGACCGTGCTCGAAGAATCCGTCCAGCCATCCGGCCGCGACCGCGCACAGGTCCAGCGAAGCCGCGCCCCGGCGGCGGATGTCGCGCACCTGCCCGACGAGATCCGCGGTCAGCTTGCCCTGCCGGATCCGGCGGTCCCGCGCGTAGGAGAAGCCCATCCCGACGAGCGCCAGGTCCAGCCGGTCCGCCGCGGACACCGACAGCCGCTCGCCGTCGAGCCACGCACCGCCGCCGCGGACGGCCGTCCAGCGCCGGCCGCTCACCGGCTCCACGACCGCTCCCGCGACCGACACCCCGTCGATCTGCGCCGCGATCGACACCGCGAAGGCCGGCAGGCCGTACAGGAAATTGACGGTCCCGTCGATCGGATCGACCACCCAGGTGACCCCGCCGCCGAGCGCTCCCCCGCCTTCCTCGCCGAGCACCGGTTCCCCGGGCCGGATCCGCTCCAGCCGGGCGCGGACCAGTTCCTCCGACTCCCGGTCCACCGCGGTCACCACGTCGGTCTCAGCGGACTTCGTGTCCACCGCGACCTCGCCGCCGGACCGCATCCGCACCCAGGCCGTCCGGACCAGGTGCGCGGCCTCGACCGCGACCTGTTCGGAGGTGTTCTTCAGGTCGTTCAGCATCGCCTCGTCAACTCCCACGCCCGCCATGTCACCACATCCGGTTAAAGTCTCCGCAGCAGACTTCTGAATCGTGCGAGAAGGGACCACGCCAGTGACGGCGACCCGAGGTTTCGGAATCGACATCGGCGGCAGCGGGATCAAAGGCGCGCTGGTCGATTTGGAACAGGGACAGCTCATCGGGGACCGGCACCGGATCGAAACGCCGCAGCCCTCGACGCCGGACGCGGTGGCGGACGTCGTCGCCGAGATCGTCCGCGCGGCGGAATGGGACGGCCCGGTCGGCGTGACGCTCCCCGCGGTGGTCAAGAGGGGCACCGCGCACACCGCGGCGAACATCGACCACAAGTGGATCGGCACCGACGCCGAGGCGCTCTTCGCGAAGCGGCTCGGCAAGAGCGTCGGCGAGGTCACGATGCTCAACGACGCCGACGCCGCGGGCCTCGCCGAGATCCGCTTCGGCGACGCGGCCGCGCGCACCGGCGTGACCGCGCTGCTCACCTTCGGCACCGGCATCGGCAGCGCGCTGTTCCACGACGGCAAGCTCGTGCCCAACACCGAATTCGGCCATCTCGAGGTCGACGGCCACGACGCGGAAAAACGCGCCGCCGCTTCGGTGAAGGACAACGAGGGCCTGTCGTATCCGCAGTGGGCCAAGCGGGTGCACCGGTACCTCTCGGTGCTGGAGAACCTGATCTGGCCGGACCTGTTCATCGTCGGCGGCGGCGTCAGCAAGAAGGCCGAGAAGTGGGTGCCGCTGCTGGACATCCGCACGCCGGTGGTCGTCGCGTCGCTGCAGAACAACGCGGGCATCGTCGGGGCCGCCGCGGCCGCCGCGGAGGGCGCCGGGCACTGACCGCCGGGTCTCGGACCGGTCACCGGGAGGCGCCGGGAAGGGGGCCGGAGGGTGATCGCTTCGCGACGCAGTGGGCCGACGTCGTTACAATGGAACACGGCGCAGGAGCTGCGGAGGCAAAACCGCAGGCCGAGGCGTGTTCCCCGAATGTGAGGCAGCTGAGGTGGCGACATCTCGGCTCGTCATGATCGACCGCTGCGAAAGGGCGTAAGTGGCAGCCGCAAGAACCGCAACCCGAGGCGGGACGAAGACAGCGACCGAAGCCGGCGAGCCGGCCGACGAGGCAGCCACCGGAGCGGCGAAGTCCCCGGCGCGCAAGACCGCCGCGAAGCCGGCGGGCGCGAAGAAGACTCCGGCCAAGAAGGCTCCGGCGAAGAAGGCCGCCGCGAAGGGTCCGAAGACCGACGACGGCGATCCCGACGGCCCGGTCGACCTCGACGAGGCCGAACTCGACAGCCCGGATCTGTCCGATCTCGAAGAGGTCGAGGTCGACGTCGTCGACGAGACGGTCAACGACGAGACCGACGACGATGACGACGACTCCGAGGACGAGGCCGAGGCGACCGAGGGGGCCGCGGGCGCCGCGACGTCCACCGCCGCCCGCCGCCGCGCGAGCGCCGCCGAGAAGGGCGGCAAGTCCTCGGACAACCCGGACTTCGTGTGGGACGAGGAGGAGTCCGAGGCGCTGCGCCAGGCGCGCAAGGACGCCGAGCTCACCGCGTCGGCCGACTCGGTCCGCGCCTACCTCAAGCAGATCGGCAAGGTCGCGCTGCTGAACGCCGAGGAGGAGGTGGAGCTCGCCAAGCGGATCGAGGCCGGGCTCTACGCCGCCGAGCGCGTGCGCACCGCCGAGGAGGAGGGCGAGAAGCTCGTCACCCAGATGCGCCGCGACCTCAAGTGGATCGTGCGCGACGGCGAGCGGGCCAAGAACCACCTGCTGGAGGCGAACCTCCGGCTGGTCGTGTCGCTGGCCAAGCGCTACACCGGCCGCGGCATGGCGTTCCTGGACCTGATCCAGGAGGGCAACCTCGGCCTGATCCGCGCGGTGGAGAAGTTCGACTACACCAAGGGCTACAAGTTCTCGACGTACGCCACGTGGTGGATCCGCCAGGCGATCACCCGCGCGATGGCCGACCAGGCGCGCACCATCCGCATCCCGGTGCACATGGTCGAGGTCATCAACAAGCTCGGCCGCATACAGCGCGAACTCCTGCAGGACCTCGGCCGCGAGCCGACGCCCGAGGAGCTCGCCAAGGAGATGGACATCTCGCCGGAGAAGGTCCTGGAGATCCAGCAGTACGCGCGCGAGCCGATCTCGCTGGACCAGACCATCGGCGACGAGGGCGACTCGCAGCTCGGCGACTTCATCGAAGACTCCGAGGCGGTCGTCGCGGTCGACGCGGTGTCGTTCACGCTGCTGCAGGACCAGCTCCAGTCGGTGCTGCAGACGCTGTCCGAGCGCGAGGCGGGCGTGGTCCGGCTGCGCTTCGGCCTCACCGACGGCCAGCCGCGCACCCTCGACGAGATCGGCCAGGTCTACGGGGTCACGCGCGAGCGGATCCGGCAGATCGAGTCGAAGACGATGTCGAAGCTGCGTCACCCGTCGCGTTCGCAGGTGCTGCGCGACTACCTGGACTGAGCTTCTCCGGTTCCCGCGAGAAACCCCGCCCCGCACTACGCGGCGGCGGGGTTTCTGCGTTTACCGACAACGCCGCCGCGGCATCGGCCCGGCATTTCCGCGAAATCCTTCCTTCGTCTGACCACAGTGGACGCGGACGACTCCGGAAAACCCGGCGACACCGGATCCCGATGCGAATTACGCTGCGACGCAAGGGTAATCCGCGCAGCGAATCGCGGCGGGCGAACGTGCACCCGAACATGCGAGTACGCGGCGACTCGGAGCGGCGGTGTTGCGCGCACGTCCGTTTCCTGTTCACAACCGTTCACCCGGAACCCCCGGAACCGTTCCGGAATACTCATCGCCGGTGCACAGTCGCGCACCCACCGCGACACTGGGACCCGGGCAAGAGGCGAAAGTCGGTTGTTCTCTGCCCGAACGCGGAAATCGTGATTGTTTGGTTGCCTGAAAACGAAGATCGCAACGAGTGATCGCCATTAAGCTGCGCCCACAACGAGCGTCAGTATTGGAAGGCAGCACCGCCCAGTGTTTTCGACGAAAACTCAATCGCGAGCGAGCCAGGGATGCCCGGCGGCGCGGAGCGGATCCTCCGGCCCCGGTGAAGCGAGGCAACTGTGATCGGGTTCCTCCTCCGCAGACTCGTCAACTACATCGCCCTGTGCCTCGTCGCGACTTTCGCGGCGTTCTCCTTGGCGTCGCTGTCGTTCAGCCCGCTGGACGCGCTCAAGCTGCGCAATCCGCCGGCTCCGCAGGCGACCATCGACGCCAAGGCCGCCGAGCTGCACCTGGACCAGGCGATCCCGCACCGGTTCTTCACCTGGCTGGGCGGCGTGTTCCAGGGCGACTTCGGCCGCACCGTGGCCGATCAGGCGATCACCGACGAACTGTTCCGCCGCGCGGGCGTGAGCCTGCGGCTGTTCCTGCTCGGGATCACGATCGGCATCATCATCGGCGTGCTGGTCGGCGTGGTCAGCGCGATCCGGCAGTACAAGATCAGCGACTACATCGCCACCACGTTCTCCTTCGTGGTGCTGTCGACGCCGGTGTTCGTGATCGCCACGATCCTCAAGGCGGGCGCGCAGTCGGTCAACGACAACCTGCTCGACGGCTACCAGTTCTTCATCGTGCAGGGCGAGGGCGGCGCGGTCGACGGCGGTTTCGGCGACGTCCTGCTCGACCGGCTGCAGCACATCATCGTGCCGACCCTGGCGATCGTGCTGACCCAGGTCGCCTACTACAGCCGCTACCAGCGTTCGGCGATGCTCGACGTGCTCGGCTCGGACTTCCTGCGCACCGCGCAGGCCAAGGGCCTCACCCGCAGGCGCGCGCTGTTCAAGCACGGCCTGCGCACCGCGCTGATCCCGATGGCGACGCTGTTCGCGTTCGGCTTCGGCCTGCTCATCACCGGCGGCGTCTTCACCGAGAAGATCTTCGGCTGGTACGGCATGGGCGACTGGCTGGTGACCGGCATCCAGAAGCAGGACACCAACATCGTCACCACCGTGACCCTGTTCATCGCGATCTGCGTGCTGCTCGCCGGCTGGCTCGCGGACGTGCTCTACGCCGCGCTCGACCCGAGGGTGAGGATCTGATGGCCGCCCCATTGAACGAGGCCGACCTCGCCGACTCGGCCGTCGCCGCCACCGAAACGGACGCCTCGCAGCAGACCGGGAAGTCCTCCAGCCGGGGCAGGCTCGTCGCCCGCCGGTTCTTCCGCAACAAGCTGGCCCTCGTCGGGCTCGTCGTGATCCTGCTGTTCTACGTGCTGGCGTTCACCTACAGCTGGTATTCGCCGTGGGGCTACGACGAACTGGACCCGACCTCGACGCTGATGCCGCCGGACGGCACGCACTGGTTCGGCACCAACCAGATCGGCGGCGACATGTTCGCGCAGACCATGCGCGGGCTCCAGAAGTCGCTGACCATCGGCCTGCTGGCCGCGCTGTTCTCCACCGGCGTGGCCTCGATCGTCGGCTCCGCGGCGGGCTACTTCGGCGGCTGGACCGACCGGGTGTCGATGTGGGTCGTCGACCTGCTGCTGATCCTGCCGCCGTTCCTGATCATCTCGATCCTGTCGCCCGCTTTCCGCGGCAAGACCTGGCTGATCCTGGTCGGCCTGATCGCGCTGTTCCAGTGGATGATCACCGCCCGCATCGTCCGCGGCATGACGCTGACGCTGCGCGAGCGCGAGTTCGTGAAGGCCGCCAAGTTCATGGGCCAGTCCCCGTGGCGGATCATCTTCAAGCACATCGTGCCGAACATGGCTTCGCTGCTGATCATCGACGCGACGATCAACGTCGGCGTCGCGATCATCATGGAGACGTCGCTGTCGTTCTTCGGCTTCGGCGTGCAGGCTCCGGACGTTTCGCTGGGCACGCTGATCTCGGCGGGTTCCGACGCGGTCCGGACGTTCCCGTGGCTGTTCTACATCCCGGCCGGCTTCCTGGTGTTCACCGTGCTCGCGGTGAACTTCGTCGGCGACGGCCTGCGCGACGCGCTCGACCCGTCGTCCAGCCGTTCGCGGCGCAAGGAACGCAAGCGGATCGAAGAAAAGACGAAGTCGACCGCGTCGACGCAGACCGTGGGAGCAGAAGCATGAGCGCCGCACTCGAACTGAGCGCGGAAACGGGCAAGCCGACTGGCACCGTGCTCGAGGTTTCCGACCTCGAAGTGTCCTTCCCTTCCGAGTCCGGCCGCGTGCACGCGGTGCGCGGGCTGAACTACCAGGTCGAGGCCGGCGAGGTGCTCGGCATCGTCGGCGAGTCCGGCTCGGGCAAGTCGGTGTCGTCGCTGGCGGTGATGGGGCTGCTGCCGCCGCAGGCGCGCGTGTCGGGCTCGATCCGGTTCCAGGACAGCGAGTTGATCGGCAAGTCCGACACCGAGCTGTCGAAGATCCGCGGCAAGAAGATCTCGATGGTCTTCCAGGACCCGCTGTCGGCGCTGACCCCGGTGTACACCGTCGGGGCGCAGATCGCCGAAGCGCTGCTGGTGCACGGCAAGGGCACGATCACCAAGCAGCAGGCGAACAACCGCGCGGTCGAACTGCTCGACCTGGTCGGCATCCCGAACGCGGCGGCGCGGGCGAAGGCGTTCCCGCACGAGTTCTCCGGCGGCATGCGCCAGCGCGCGGTGATCGCCATCGCGATCGCCAACGACCCGGACCTGATCATCGCCGACGAGCCGACCACCGCGCTCGACGTGACGGTGCAGGCGCAGGTGCTGGAGGTGCTGAAGACCGCGCAGGAGGTCACCGGCGCGGGCATCGTCATCATCACGCACGACCTCGGCGTGGTCGCCGGGTTCGCCGACCGGCTGATGGTGATGTACGCCGGGCGCGCGGTGGAACAGGGTCCGGTCGAGACGATCTACGCCCAGCCGCGGATGCCGTACACGCTGGGCCTGCTCGGTTCGATTCCCCGTGTCGACGCGCGGGAGAAGCAGCCCCTGGTGCCGATCGAGGGCCAGCCGCCGTCGCTGGTGAACCTGCCGCAGGGCTGCCCGTTCGCGCCGCGCTGCCCGCTGGCGATCGACGCCTGCCGGACGGCCGAGCCGGAGCTGTTCACGATCACGCCGGGCAACCCGAACGCGCCGGTCGACACGACGCACCGGGCCGCCTGCATCCGCACCGAAGAACTCGCCCGTCCCGACGCGGACGCCGCCGAGGTCTACGGCGCCGAGGTGATCGAGGAGGCCGAGGTCGCGTCCCTGCCGCGCACCGAGCGCTCGACCGTGCTGGACGTGCAGGACCTGCAGAAGCACTACGCGGTCAGCAAGGGCACCGTCTTCAAACGCAAGGTCGGCGTCGTGCGCGCGGTCGACGGGATCACCTTCGACATCGTCGAGGGCGAAACCCTGGGCCTGGTCGGGGAATCCGGCTGCGGCAAGTCGACCACGCTGATGGAGATCCTCGAACTGGCGGCCCCGTCGCACGGTTCGGTCGCGGTGCTCGGCAAGGACGTGGCGAAGCTCGCGGGCAAGGACCGCAAGTCGATCCGCCGCGACCTCCAGGTGGTCTTCCAGGACCCGATGGCCGCGCTCGACCCCCGGCTGCCGATCGGCGACATCATCGCCGAGCCGATGGTGACGCACGGGTTCTCGAAGGAGCGCATCGACCAGCGGGTGCCGGAACTGCTCGGACTGGTCGGGCTGCGGCCCGAACACGCCGACCGGTACCCGGCGGAGTTCTCCGGCGGGCAGCGCCAGCGCATCGGCATCGCGCGGGCGCTCGCGCTGGAGCCGAAGCTGATCGTGCTCGACGAGCCGGTGTCCGCGCTCGACGTGTCGATCCAGGCCGGCGTGATCAACCTGCTGGACGAGCTGAAGGCCAAGCTGGGCCTGTCGTACCTGTTCGTGGCGCACGACCTGTCGGTGGTCCGGCACATCGCCGACCGCGTGGCGGTGATGTACCTCGGCAAGATCGTGGAGATCGGCGACGTCCGCACGGTTTTCGAGGCGCCGCAGCACCCGTACACGCAGGCGCTGCTGTCCGCGATCCCGATCCCGGACCCGGCCAAGGAACGCGAACGCGGCCGGATCATCCTCACCGGCGACCTGCCCAGCCCGGCGAACCCGCCGTCGGGCTGCCGGTTCCGCACCCGGTGTTTCGTCTTCTCCCAACTGTCCGAAGAGGACAAGAAGAAGTGCGTCGACGTCGAACCTCCGCGCGAATCCCGCGCCGAGGACCACGACGTCGCGTGCCACTACGCCAAAACCCGCGAAGTCGTGTAGCCACGATCCGTTGGCACACCAGAAGAAGGAAGGTAAACACATGCGACGGAGAATGGCCGCGATCGTGGCCCCCGTTGCCGCTCTGGGGCTCCTGCTCGCCGCTTGCGGCGGAGGCAGCGGCGGCGGCGACAAGGGATTGCAGGACACCGGTTCCTCGGGCGTCAAGACCGCCGACATCAACGCGCAGCCGATGGACAAGGTGAAGGACGGCGGCGACTTCAAGTGGCCGGTCGACCAGCTGCCGGACAACTGGAACTACAACCAGGTCGACGGCACGGTCCTGGACGGCGCCAGCATGTTCGGCGCGATCCTGCCCTACCCGTTCCCGCAGAACGCGGACGCGACGGTCGGCCTGGACAAGAACTACCTGACCTCTGCTGAGATCGTCAGCAAGGACCCGCAGGTCATCGAGTACAAGATCAACCCGAAGGCCAAGTGGAGCAACGGGCGCCAGTTCTCCTGGGAGGACTTCGCCGCGCAGGCCAAGGCGCTCAGCGGCAAGGACACCGCCTACCAGGTGTCCAGCACCACGGGTTACGAGGACATCTCCAAGGTCGAGAAGGGCACTGACGACCTCGACGTCAAGGTCACCTTCGCGAAGAAGTTCGCGGAGTGGAAGTCGCTGTTCTCGCCGCTGTACCCGAAGGAACTCAACGCCGACGCGAACACCTTCAACAAGGGCTGGGCGCAGAAGGCCCAGATCACCGCGGGTCCGTTCAAGATCAAGAGCGTCGACTACACCGCCAAGACCGCGGTGTTCGAGCGCGACCCGAACTGGTGGGGCGACAAGCCGAAGCTGGACACCGTGACCTACAAGGTCGTGGACCGTCCCGCGCTGGCGGACGCGTTCGCCAACGGGCAGATCGACTTCTACCCGCTGAACAACGACATCAACGCGTTCAAGCGGGCCCAGGCGGACCCGAACGCGGTCGTGCGCCAGTCGGCCTACCCCGACTACACGCACATGACGCTCAACGGCGCTCCGTCCTCGATCCTCGCGGACAAGGACCTGCGGGTGGCGGTCATGCGCGGCGTGGACACGGTGACCATCGCGAAGTCGATCCTCGGCCAGATGCAGAAGGACACGACGCCGATCGGCAACCACCTGTTCCTCAAGGGTTCTAAGACCTACGAGGACAACAGCGGCCCGTACAAGTTCGACCAGAACGCGGCCAAGGCCGAGCTGGACAAGCTGGGCTGGAAGCAGTCCGGCGACCTGCGCGCCAAGGACGGCAAGCAGCTGAAGCTGCGCCTGGTCATCCCGTCGGGCACCCCGATCAGCCAGCAGACCGGCCAGATCCTGCAGTCGCAGCTGAAGGCGATCGGCGTGGGCATCGACATCGTCGCGGTCCCGTCGACCGAGTTCTTCAAGAACTACGTGAACGTCGGCAACTTCGACCTCACGCTGTTCCGCTGGATCTCGAACTCGTTCCCGATCGGCGGCAGCAAGGGCATCTACTACCTCGACCCGAAGAACGTCAACCAGAACTACGGCCGGATCGGCAGCGACAAGGAAAACCAGCTGCTCGACACCGCCGCGCAGGAACTGGACGACACCAAGCGGGCCGCGGACATCAACGCCGCGGACAAGGAGATCTGGGCGCTGGGCCACCAGCTTCCGATCTTCCAGTCGGTCGGAGCCTTCGCCGTCCGCAAGACGGTGGCCAACTACGGTTCGCCGGGCTACGCGAACAACCCGTACGACTACCCGAAGATCGGGTTCGTGAAGTAATCCTCCCCCAGCGGGAATCGAAGGAGCGGCGCGGACTCCCCGCGCCGCTCCTTCCTTTTTGGACAGTTAAGGTGATCCTTGTGCGGAAGTTCCTGCGATTGCGGCCGGTGCGGCACATCCTGGTGACGAGCGCGGTCGTGCTCGTCGCGTGTGCCGCGGTGTTCGTGGTGCAGCTGCTGGAGTTCAACAGCGCCCGGCCGCGGCTGCAGGGGCTGATGGCGAACGCGACCGGGATCGTCTCGCGGGTCGACGACAACACGGTCACCGTGCGGTTCCCGGTGCCGAACCAGCCGGAAGCGAGCGCGGCGGTCGAACTGGACACCACTCCCCCGCCGCTGGGCACGAAGGTTCCGGTGCGCTACGACCCGTCGGCCCCCTCGCGCGCGGTCACGACCGGCGCTTCGGCTTTGGTGACCGCCGACCGTGCCTCGACGTACGCGACCGTCACCGTGGTCGCGGTGCTCGCGATGCTGGCGGTGAACGGCTTCCTGCTCTTCACGCGATTCGTGCAGCCCTCTCGGCGCAAGGTGAGCGCGTCGGTGCCGATGCGCCGGGTGAAGGTGCAGCGCGGCTTGCTGACGCGGTCGTGGCTGGAGACCGACACCGCGACGCCGCGCTGGATCCCGGTGTATTTCTCACCGACGCTGATCGGCCTTCCGTCGCCGTCGCGCGTCGAGGTGCTGGGCGACCTGCGTACGGACCGCCACGTTGCCGTCCGGATCAACGACGAGGTGCTGTACCCAGCGGGTTCGGTGCGCACGGGCGAGCCTCGCGGCCGTCGCCTGGACAACCCTTCCGAGCCGGACGAGGAACGCGCGCTCGCCGCAGCCACGCCGGTACGGCTCGCGCGACAGTTCCGTGCCGACCTGCCGGTGCTGGCGGTCGCCCCGGTGGTGGGCGCGTTCTGGGCGCTGGTCGACGGGAGCGGATTCGCGGGCTGGCTGACGGTCAGCGTGCTGATCGCGGCGTTCGGGTTCTGGTGGGCCGCTCTGCGCGGCTCGGACCCGTCACTCTGAGCGGATTCGCTGCTACAGTCGCGCCATGTCGTTCGAACGGCCCTAGGAACCCGGACGGGTCTTCCCGTCCCTCGCGACCCTGCCTTGTCCTGAAGGCCGCAGTCCCCTGCGGCCGTGTCGCCGTTCCCAGGAGCTGTTCTTGTCCAGCACATCGAGTGCTGGGAGCTACCGTGCTGTCCTGACGATCCCGCATGCCGCCGCGACCTTCGGCGCGGCGTTGACGGGCCGTCTCGCGTTCGGGGTGCTCCCGCTTGCGTTGTTGTTCACCGTCCAAGAGGCCACCGGGTCCTTCACCGCCGCGGGCGCCGCCGTCGCCTGCTTCGGGCTCTCCTCGATTCTCATGCCGTTCAAAGCCCGTGTCATCGACCGCTTCGGGCCAGCCCGGACCCTTCCCGTTCTCGCCACCGCCACTGCCGCCCCACTCGCCGCACTAGCGCTGCTGGCCTGGTCCGGCGTCGCTGCCTCGGCCCCGTATCTGCTGCTCAGCATCTTCTTCGGCGTCTGTGCCCCGCCGTTGGGGCCGGTGATGCGGATGCTCTGGCGAACCCTCACCGAGAACACCGCACTCCTCGAACGCGCGTACAGCCTGGACTCTGCCTGCGAGGAAGCCCTCTATCTCGCGGGTCCGGTCATCACCGGCGCGATAGTCGCGACCGCGTTCCCGGCTGCCGCGCTGCTCGCCGCCGCGGGGTTGCCCGGTCAGCCGTGTCGGCAGAACCGCTCAACTGGAGTCTGGGACCGCTGAGCACCCGTCGATTCGCCGCACTCGCCACGATCATCCTCATTACCGCTGCGGGCACCGGCATCGCTGTCACCACCGTCGTCGCCCGCGCACAAGAGCACGGCGCCCCGGGAGCCACCGGTGCATCGAAGCCGCGCTCGCCCGCGGGAGCGTCCTCGGCGGACTCGCCTGGGGCCAACGGGAACAACAGCGGCCAGCGTCCACCCCGCTGACCGGGTTGATCCTCGTGCTCGCCGCGGGGATCGCGCTCCCTGCGACAGCGGAAAACCTGGTGGTACGGGGCATCGTCATGGCCGCAGTCCCCGTGTTCGTCGTGTCCTACCTGGCTTCGGACAAGCTGGTTCCCGAACACCAGAGCACCGAAGCCAGCACCTGGGTCAACACCGCCAACAACCTCGGCGCCGCAGCGGGCTCCACCACCGCAGCGTTCCTCGTGGCGCAGTCATCCTCGGCGATGGCGAAACCACTACTCCGATGACTCCAGCGCCGTCAGGATCTCCGCCACCTCCGGATACGACTCCTCGACCTTCCCCTCCTTGCCCAGCCGATACCGCTCCAACCGCACCGCACCGAGATGGCGGGCTTCGTAGTACAACGCCCGCCTCCGCGCCGACGGGGATGCGTCCGGCTGGCCGTAGGTGTCCCAGAACCAGTCCCGCCTCGAGCCGGTTTTCGCTGACGCCATGCGGATCGTCCAGTCCGCCGCCGGGTCGCCCCACCAGCTGCGGTCGTGGTCGAACACCCCGACGATCTCCAGTTCCGGCGTCAGCATCACGTTCACGTGCCACAGATCCCCGTGCAGCAGGCGCGGTTCGGCGATCTCGTCGAGCAGCGCGGCGTCGCGCTTCGCCCACGCGGCTACCTCGCGCAGGTCCGATCCGTCGAGGCCGAGGTCTTCGACGTCCGCGGCGTTGTCCTCGAAGTACGCGATCAGCGCTTCGCTCCAGGTCGCGAAATGCGGTCCGGCCACGAGGCCGAAACCGGGGCCGCGCACGTCGTGGATAGCGCGGGTGATTTCGCCGAGCTGGCGGAAGTACGGCGCCCGTTCCTCCGGCTCGAAGCCCCGGAGGACTTCCGGGCCGGGTGCTCCGGGGAGAACGGCCTGCAGCACGTAATCGCGGCCGATGACCTGGTGCGTGAAATCGGCGGCGAGCGTGCGCGGCATCAGCGGCGAGATCGGCGCGAAGTACGGCGCGGCAAGGTATTCGTTGCGCATGAACTGGGGCTCGATCCGGGTCTGCCGCGTCGGTTCCGGGGCGACGCGCAGGATCGCCGGGCCGTCGGCCAGTTCCACCCGGTAGGTGTTGTTGTAGCCGCCCCATCCGATTTCGACGGCGGACCGCACGCTGGTGCCGAGCGCGCGGCGGCACAGCAGTTCGATCTGGTCGGCGGAGAGGGGTTGCTGGAACGCGTCCGAGGGCCGATCTTGAGGCTGGAAGTCCACCGGAGCATCCTGCCACTCCGCTCAGGACAGCACTAATCCTTTACGGCTCAGCGATTCCTCGATCCGCAGCCGTTCGAGATCCCGGTCGGCACCCTCGCGCAAGCCGTCGAGCCGGTGTTCGACGCCGATCTCGCGGCAGGCGGTGACGAGCAGTTCGTCGTACGCCTGCCGGGTGCCGATCCGGCGCGCGGCGGGCGTTCCGGCGGGGAGTTGCGCGAGGGTCCGGCGTACGCGGCGCAAGTCCGCGGCCACCTGCTCCACCGGCGGTGCGGACGGCACCGGAACGCCACGTCGCCGACGCAGCCAGCGGCAGAGTGCGGGAACGCGGAGGGCAGCCCAGAACAACGCCGAGGGGGCCACGCTGACCACGGCGAACAGCAGAACCGGACCGGCCGCCATGCTCCCGAGTTTAGCCGCGGCGGCGGTTGCGCGCCCGGTTCGCGAACAGCACCGCCACGCCCGCGCCGAGCAGGACGATGCTGGCGATCACGTGCAGCTGCGGCGGCAGCACGTGCAACTGCAGGAACCAGCTCGGGTGCTCGGATCCGGCGATCCGGTTGATCAGCCCGCCCGCGCCCTGCACCACCAGGAGAACGCCGATCAGCTCGATCATCGCGACACCTCCTTTTTCGGCGCGGAGGAACCGAAAATCTCCTGCCACAGCGGTCCGAACACGAACCACAGACCGGTGACCGTGCCCAGCCGCGGCAGCCAGCCCCACAGCGGCTCGACGTGGCCCGACTTGCCGACCACCACGATCGCGAGCAGCAACAGCCCGGCGCTGATCGCGCAGGCCAGCACGCATTTGCCCCATTCGCGCCATTCCTTGCGAGCCTTCGCGCGGCCGTACAGCTTCTCCGGCCGCGGACCGCCGGCGAAGCGGTGCGCGAACCGGACGTCGGCCCACTCCACCATCGACGGGCCGAACACCACCGAGAAGCCCAGATACACCGCGGCCAGCCCGTGCGTCACGTTCGGCGTCGCGCCGTTCATCAGGTCGATCACCGTGATCACCAGCAGCACCAGGTCCACCACGGGCACCAGCGCGAGCAGCACGGTGCTGGCCTTCTGCTTGCGCAGCGCGTACCGGGTCAGCAGCCCGGCCGCGATGAAGACCCAGAACCCGATCTCGCACGCCACGATGGCCGCGGTCAACGGGCTGTTCAGAAACTCGTCCATGGCTTCACTGTCGCGGGCGCGGGCGTCTGAGCGCGTCAGCGGACGGCACGATCGGGGGGTCATCATTTCGTAGGACGACCGGGCCGCCGCGGTGTGCTGTCATGGTCGGGTGCGCCTGCGAGACCTGCGCTCGGCCCTCCCCCGGCCGCGCGAACTGCCGCCGTGGCAGCAGAACGGCCTCGTCGCGCTCGCGGTGTTCGCCGGCGGCACGATGCTGTACCTCACCGGCGGCCACCAGCTGCTGCCGAACGGCGACCCGTTCCCGCTCTGGGTCCGGTTCGCCGAACTGGGCGCGATGTGCCTCGCCGCGTTCCTGCGCCGGACGGTGCCGTGGGGGCTGCTGGCCGCCACCGGGATCGTCGGCGTCGACGTCGCGCTGGGCCTGTCGCTGCCGATCGTCATCGCGTACACGGATTTCCTGTACTCCGCGATGCTGCACGGTTCCCGGTGGACGACCCGGGTGCTGGTCGGCGTGACCGCCACCGTCACGCTCACCGTGCTGTTCGTGTTCCTGGCAGTGGCGGGCTGGCGGGCGGCGGCGCTGGGCGCGTTCAGCATGCTGTCGTTCCTGCTGGTCCCGGTGTGGTGGGGCGCGAATGTGCGCCAGCAGAGCGATATCGCGGCGTCCGAACGTGCCAACGCCGAACAGCTCGCGACGATCGCCGCGCTGGACCGGCGGGCGGCGGTGGCGGCCGAACGCGCGCGGATGGCCCGCGACCTGCACGACGTCGTCGCCGGGCATCTGTCGGCGATCGCCATCCAGTCGGAGGCGGCACTGTCCATGGCGGACGATCCGAAGACCGCGCAGACCGTGCTCGTCGCGGTGCGGGAGAACAGCGTGCGCGCGCTGGAGGAAATGCGCGCGATGATCGGCCTGCTGCGTTCGGAATCCGCCGAGGACGAGGTGACCGCTCCGGCCCGGCTGGCCGAACTGGCCAGGCTGGTGGAATCGGCGCGCGCGGCGGGTATGACGGTCACCGTGGATTCCACTGTGGACGAAGAACTGCCGACCGCGGTCGACCTCACCGCGTACCGGATCGCGCAGGAGTCGCTGACGAACGCGGTCAAACACGCGCCGGGCGGCCGGGTGACGGTGCGGCTTCGCGTGGCCGACAGCACGCTGACCGTCGAAATCGGCAACGAACTGCTCGGCGCGCCGACCCAGCCCGACAGCGGCGGGCACGGTTTGCTGAGCATGCGCGAGCGCGCGCACGCCGTCGGCGGCACCCTGCGAGCAGGACCGTCCGGGCCGCGCTGGCTTGTCCACGCCGAACTTCCCCTTGCCGGAGAGCCGTCATGACCGTCCGAGTCCTCGTCGCCGACGACCACGGTGCCATCCGCGCCGGGCTCGCGCTCATCCTCGGCAACGCCGAGGGCATCGAGGTGGTCGGCGAGGCCGCTGATGGAGAGGTAGCCCTGCGCCAGGCCCGCGCGCTGCGGCCGGACGTCGTCCTGATGGACGTCCGGATGCCCGGCACCGACGGGATCACCGCCACCCGCCAGCTGATCGCCGAGGGGCTCGCCGAAGTCCTCGTCCTCACCACCTTCGACCTCGACGAGTACGTGCACGCCGCCCTGCGCGCCGGGGCCGCCGGGTTCCTGCTGAAGTCGGTCGAGGCGCCGCGGCTGATCGAGGCAGTCCGGCTGGTCGCGGCGGGCGAGGGCGTGCTCGCCCCGCAGGTCACGAAGCGGCTGATCACCGCGTTCGCCAGCACCCCGGCCGGGCCGTCGCCCGCCCCGACCGGTCTCGCCGACCTCACCGAACGCGAACGCGAGGTGCTCGGCTGCCTCGGCGCAGGGCTCTCGAACGCCGAGATCGGCGCCCAGCTGTACATCGGCGAGGCGACGGTGAAAACGCACGTTTCCCGGGTGCTGGCCAAGCTCGGCCTGCGGTCCCGGGTGCAGGCGGCGATCCTGGCCCAGGACCACGGCATCGAGCCGCCCGGATAGCGGACCCGCGCCTCCGGCGAAGCCACCGCGAAAACCCACGATTCCCGGGCGCTCGCCAAGCTCAGCCCGCGCTCGCGCGTCCAGGCGACGATGCTCGCCCAGGACCACGGCCTCACTCCACCCGGATAGCCGATCTGCGCGTCGGGCCGTCACCTTCTAACGTTCCCCCATGGGTGAGCGGAGAACTCTCGACGTCGACGAAGTCCTCAAGCGACAGGAATCCGGCGAGCTGAAGCGGCGGCTCAGGGGACGCGACCTGATCGGGTTCGGCGTCGGCATCATCATCGGCACCGGGATCTTCACCCTCGCCGGGGTCGAGGCGAAAACGCACGCCGGGCCGTCGGTGACGCTCTCGTTCGTGATCGGCGCGGTGGTCGCCGGCCTCGCGGCGCTCTGCTACGCCGAGCTGGCCTCCAGCGTGCCGACCGCGGGCAGCGCCTACACCTATGCCTTCGCCACCCTCGGCGAGGTCTTCGCCTGGATCATCGGCTGGGACCTGCTGCTGGAGTTCGCGCTCGGCGCGGCCGTGGTGTCGCGCAGCTGGTCCGGCTATCTCGCGAACCTGCTCGGGCTGTCGCCGGACTGGTTCGGCGAGAGCGCGACGGTCAACGTCGGCGCGGTGCTGATCATCGCGGTGCTGACGGTCGTGGCCGTGGTCGGCATCAAGGAGTCCTCGTGGCTCACGAACCTGCTGGTGCTCGTCAAGGTCGCGGTCTGCGTGCTCATCCTCGCCGTCGGCGTGTTCTTCGTGAAGGGTTCGAACCTCACCCCGTTCGTCCCGCCCGCGCAGCCGCCGTCGAGCAGTGCGAACGCGTTGCACCAGCCGGTGGTCCAGGCCGTCCTCGGGCTCGAGCAGTCGGTGTACGGCATCGCCGGCATGGTCACCGCCGCGGCGGTCGTGTTCTTCGCCTACACCGGCTTCGAGGCGCTCGCCAACCTCGGCGAGGAGACCATCAACCCGCGCAAGGACCTCCGCGTCGGCATCCTCGGCGCGCTGGCCGTGTGCGCGGTGCTCTACATCGGGGTCTCGATCGTGCTGACCGGCATGGTCCACTACACCGACATCGACTCCGGCGCGCCGCTCGCGGACGCGTTCGACCGGGTCGGCCAGCACTGGGTCGGCGCGCTGATCTCGCTGGGCGCGGTCACCGGGCTGACGTCGGTGATGATGGTCGAACTGGTCACGATCGGCCGGATCGGCTTCGCGATGGGCCGCGACGGCCTGCTCCCCAAGGCGATCGGCACGGCGCACCCGCGCTGGGGCACGCCGCACCGGATGACCATCGGCGGGGCCGCGCTGATCGCCGTGCTGGCGGCGTTCGTGCCGATCTCGGCGCTGGCCGACATGGTCAGCATCGGGGCGCTGTCGGCGATGATCATCGTCGCGGTCGCGGTGCCGGTGCTGCGCAAGCGCCGCCCGGACCTGAAGCGCCCGTTCACCGTGCCGTTCTCGCCGGTGGTGCCGATCATCGCCGCGGTGGCGTGCTTCTACCTGATGCTGAACCTCGACGTGATGACCTGGATCCGGTTCGCCGCGTGGCTCGTGATCGGCCTGCTGCTCTACTTCTTCTACGGCCGCAAGCACTCCCGCTTCGCCAAGTAGGTTCAGGCCACTGCCAGGTGCACGCGGTGGTGCCGCGGGTTCTCGACCTCGTCGAGCAGCGCCACGGCGAAGTCGGCGTACGAGATCTTGGCGGAGAAGTCGAACTGGTCGCCGATTTCGTAGCGGCCGGTGCGCTCGCCGTCGTGGTCGAAGTCGCCGACCGGGCTGACGTACACCCAGTCCAGTCCGGCGCCTTCGGCGCGCAACACCTCGAGCCCCGCCGCGTGCGCCAGGCAGAAGGGCCGGAACTCCGCCGGGCCCGAGTCCAGCGCCCGGGTTCCGTCAGCGGTGGGCAGCAGCACGGACAGCCCGACCGCGACCAGCCGGGCCTGCGCTAATCCGGCGAGGAGAGCGTGTGCAGAGTTGGTGAAGAACGCGTGCGGGTCAGTGCCCTCGCCGTAAACAGCGGCCGCGTTGATGACGGCGTCGTGCCCGGCGGCGAGGGCGGCGACATCGGCCGCGCTGGTGACATCGCCAGCGACGACGTCGGCCAAGTCGCGGTAACGCGCGGGATCGCGAACCACCGCAGTGACGTCGTGCCCGCGCCGCCGTGCCTCCGCGACCGCCTGCCGTCCGGCCCGGCCGCCCGCCCCGAAAACAACGATCTTGCTCATCGTGGGAATACCTCCTGGGGTGTCGATGCTCTGGAAGGTAGCCAGGGGGCCGGTTCCCTCCGGGATACTTCGAGAGGAGACCGCGATGACCGTTCGGCAGCCCTTGCCTCCCGACCTGTTCGAGGAGCTGTGCCCGTCCGCGCTGGTGCCGTTCCGGTTCGGGGACAAGTGGTCCGCGCTGGTCATCCGCTGCCTGGAGGACGGGCCGCGCCGGTTCTCCGAACTGCGGGTGCCGCTGCACCGCGTCACGCCGAAGGTGCTGACCCAGACTTTGCGCGGCCTCGAACGCTCCGGCCTCGTCTCCCGCACGGCGCACGCCGACCCGGCATCAGGCGTCGAATACGCGCTGACGCCGCTGGGCCGCAGCCTGCTGGAGCCGATGAAGACGGTGTACGGCTGGGTCGCCGAGCACTGGGAAGAACTGCTGGAAGCGCAGGAACGCTACGCCGCGCCGGTGCGCAACCCGGCGTAGGAAACCGCCTGCGCCAACGCCTCCGCGTGCCGGGCATCCGCCACCAGCAGCACCGATTCGAGTCCCGCCGCGATCCATTCCACCGGCTGGTCGTGCACGCCGTCGTCGCCCAGTTCGCGGTAAGTGTCCACAACGGACAGCAGCGTTCCCTCCGCGCCGAGCCGTACTCCGGCGATCAGCACGTGATGCGGCGCGGGCGGCCGCCACCGGTTCGTCCACAGTGGAGGGATGCCGGTGTCGAGGTAGTCCAGCAGCGCTCGTTCCGGCGTGTCCGGAGATCCCAGTTCCGCCGGGTCGACCCGCGCCAGCACCGCCACTCGCGGCAATTCCCACAGGCCCAGCAGCAAATCCGAGACCGTCGACGCGCTCCACGCCCCCAGCGCCGGAACCACCGCCAGCTTCTCTTCCGACAGCGTCCGGATAGCTGCGGCCAAGCCGTCCAGCGAGGTGCCCGCAGCTGTCTCGTCGAACGGCACCGGAAGGCGGAAGTCGTTGCGGGACAACGCACCTGCCGGACGACTGGGCGATGCGCGCACGGTCCCGGCAGCGATCGCGACCTCGTCCTGGTCCGGCACCGCGATGTCCGCCGCGCGCAGCGTCACGAGCCCGGTGAAGGCCGCCGCCAACCCGTCTTTCTGCGGCAGTTCCGCCCGGGCCTCGGCGACCAGGCGCGCACCGCCGGGAAGCCAGTGAACGTCGGAAAGCCCCGTGTTCAGTACCGCCACAGATGCGCCGCCACGATCTCCTCAGGCGCCCGCTCGGCGGCCCACGCCGCGTCCGAGGCGCGCACCGCGCGGAACGCGCCGAGCAGCTCGTCCCCCAGCGCCCCGGACACGCGCGGATTCGCCAGCAGCGCAGTGTCCTGTTCGGACGGACTCGCCGGCAGCGGCAGCACGCCCGCGGTGTTCCGTTCCCCTTCGCTCCAGCCGCCCGGGTCCTCCGCGATCGGCTCCGGCAGCACCGCCGAATCCTCGATCCCGGCCATTCCGGCAGCGAGCACTACCGCCAGCGCGAGATACGGATTGGCCGACGCGTCCGACGTCTTCAGCTCGACATTCGCGTGCTCCGTCCCGAGCAGCGCCGTGCCCGGGACGTACCGCAGCGGCGCTTCGCGGTTCTCGACGCCCCAAAACGCATACGCACCAGCGAAAAACCCTGGCCGCAACCGCATCGTCGACGGCACGCTCGGCGCGGTGATCGCCGTCAGCGCGGGCAAATCCCGCAGCAGCCCGCCGAGGTACGCCGCGCCTTCGCCTTGCGGCACCCCGTCGCCAGCCAGGAGGTTGCGCCCCTTGCGACGGACCGAAGTGTGCAAGTGCCAGCCGTTTCCCGCGGCTCCGAGGCCGATCATCGGCGCGAAAGTCGCCACCAGCCCGTGTGCGTGCGCGGCCGCGTGGATGGTCTGGCGCGCCAGAAGCTGGTCGTCCGCCGCGGAGACCGGATCCGTGGCGGCAAGCGACAATTCCAGCTGCGCCACGCCGTATTCCGCGTGCAGCTGGCCGATCTGCAGGCCGTTCGCGGAGAAATCGTGCAGCAGCGCGGCGATGAAGTCGTCCAGGCCGATCAGCGCGTGCGGACTGTAGGCCGGACCGCGGTGTCCCGGCGCGGACACGACGTCCTCGCTGCCCGCTGGCGCTACGGAAAACTCCAGCTCGTACCCCGCCCGGAATTCGAGACCACGTTGTGCTGCCTCGGCGACCTGCCGCTCCAGCACGGAACGCTGGCAGTAGGGCCACGGCGAACCATCCGCAGCGAACTGCCGCACCGGTGCCCAGGCAAGCGCAGGCTGCCCGGCAAGGCGACGGAGACGTTCCACGACCGGCACCAGCCGGATGTCACCCGACGGCGTGCTGAGGCCGGAATGGGCGTACGTGATGGCATCGTGGCTGTCGAAGACCGCGAACAGCGAGGTCGCGCCCACGCCGCGGACCGCCGCGTCGGCCAGCCCGCCGACCGGGACCACCCGCGAGCGCGGAATGCCGTTGTTGTCCGCCCAGGCCAGGTGGACGCCACCGACCCCCGCCGCGGCCAGGTCTTTCGCCGCCGCCGACGCCGCCTTGGTCATGGCAACCTCCTCGGGATCAGTATCGCGGGCCCGCGCCGTCCGGGCCATCCGCGAATGTTCACCCGGGCGGCTCAGTGACCGGCCCGGCGTCGTCACGGCTGCGCAACGCCACTCCCGCGACGACGGCGAGCGTCCCGATCGCTTCGACGACGCTCGGCACCTGCGCGAGCACCACGAACCCGACGACCCCCGCCGTCACCGGCAGCAATGCCAGCAGCACCGCGAACCGCGCCTGCCCGAGACGACGCAGGACCACTTGGTCGAGCGCATACGGCACAACGGTGGACAACACGCCGACGCCGATCCCGAGCAGCAGCATGCGTGGCGAACCCCACACTTCGCCGGTGCCCAGCGCGAGCGGCGACAGCACGACGGTCGCCACCACGAACCCGACCGCGAGCGAATCCAGCCCGTCCCCGCCGATCGCGACCCGCTTGCCGAGCACGATGTACCCCGCCCAAGCAGCCGCCGCGGCCAGCGCGAACACGACGCCGAGCGGACTGCCCGCGATCCGCACGTCCGCGATCGCGACCACCCCGAGCGCCACCAGGACCAGCGCGATCAAATCGCGCCGGGTCCGTGACCCAATCGCCGCCACGACCACCGGACCGGCGAACTCCAGCGCGACGACCGTGCCCAGCGGCAACCGCGCGATGGCCTCGTAAAAGACCACGTTCATCCCCGCCGTGACGACGCCGAAAGCGCCCGCGAGCAGCAGCCGCTTGCCCCGCCAGGCTGCTTTTGGCGGCCGCCGCCACAGCAACAGCACGACGGCCGCACCGAGACAGCGCAGCCACGCAACCCCGGAGGGCGTGGCGTGCCCGAAGAGGTCGACCGCGATGGCCGCACCGGCATACATGGAAATTCCGCTGAGAACGAACAAGACCGGTGCCGGAATCGCGTTCACGCGTTTCCAGGAGAGTGCAATGCCCACTCCCGCATGGTGCCTGACCACGGAAAACGCCGAGCGCCGGGTGGTCTGGTCCTACGGGTTGGGACGCCGCTGCGGCAACCGGGCTAATTCGGCGTGACGCACCTCCCACCGGCGCGGGAACACTTGCGGGCCGCCAAACGTCTGCAAGAGTGGAAGCACGAACACAGCGGAGCCGGAAGCGATCCCCGCCGAAGGCATCGACACCGAAGTGGGCGTAGCTGGATCGAGGCACCGGGCGACCGGTGCCGGGACGGAGGGAGACCCCCATGACAACGCCGACGCTCACCCGCCCCGAATTGACCGCAGCCGACCGATGCGACCGGTGCGGAGCAGCAGCTCAGGTACGCGCTGTCCTCAGCTCCGGAGGCGAGCTGCTCTTCTGCGGGCACCACGCCCGCGAGCACGAGGCCAAGCTCAAGGAACTGGCCGCGGAGATCCAGAAGTAAGTTCGCTCACCCGACAACAGCTACCCGGAGGCGGCAGGCGCAGCGCGCTTGCCGCCTCCGGCGTTTTTCGGGCCGAGTTACGCACTCGGTTTGCTGTGGCCTCGGCAGCTTCCGGACCAGGCCCTGAGGCGCGAACCGGCTCCACTCGGCTGCCTGAGCGAGTCCTAGGCCTCTGCACTGGCCCCGCACGCCCGCCACGGCGGCAAGTGCTGACCTCCGCATGTGGGCACCACGCCGGACCCCCACCTCGCCGCGAACCTGCCCCCGTCAGCCGGGCAACGCACGCTGCGCGTCCGAGACGCTTCCCCCAAGTCAATGAGGGGAACCCTCATTGACTCTGATTCCCTCAGGGTGGCCCTCACGACCAGTCACCGGCGGTGAGGGGCCCCTTCACGGACCTAGATTCCCTCAAGGAGCCCTTCACGGACCACCCTCGCCGCAGCCCTCGCCAGCGATGCGCCCCCAATGCGGCATTGGGTGCATCCCACGCAACGAACGCCACATTGGGTGCATCCCACGCACCCAATGTGGCATTGGGGCCGCTAGCCGCCACCACCCACGAGACCGAAGCTGGTGCACCCGACGGTGGAGGAGGCACCAATCCGCTCCCGCAGCCGATGCACCCAAAGCATCAAGGCACCCAGCCCAAACCGCAGCCGGTGCGCCCAACGAGCGAGGCACCCAGCCCTCCACCGCAGCCGATGCACCCGCTATCGAGACACCCAGCCCCTCTACCGCAGCCGATGCACCCAAACATCGAGGCACCCAGCCCCTCCCCCAACCCCGATACGAAGCTCCCCTGCGGTTCGGGGGTGCTTGTCAAGGCATCTTTCCCGCCTTGACAAGCACCCCCGAACCGTCAGCACAATCAAACTTCGGGGTGCCCCACGCAACCAAGGGCCAATGTCGCCGCCAGGCGACGAGCCGAAGGGAACGACTCAAACCGTATCCAGAACCACCTCAAAAGCCACCTCAGCAGCCCCCAGCAGCTTCACATCCGCCCCCAAAGCCGAACTCACGATCCGAGTCCCCCCAACAGCCCGAGACACCAAACTCCGCCCCCGAACCTCCTCGGCAACCGCCCGCATCACCGACTCCGGCAGCACAGTCAGCAAATCCCCCAGCACCACCAGCTCCGGCCCCAGCAGGTTGACCACGTTGACCAGCCCCAACGTCAGCCATTCCGCATACTCAGCCAACCGAGAGGAAGCCGCGACAGCATCCAGCCCCAGCTCCCGCAGCTCAACGAGAATCACCCCGCGCGGCGTGTCCTCAGGCAACCCCAGGGCCCGGCACAGCGCGGCCTCGCCGATCTCGGTCTCCCAGCATCCGCGGCTGCCGCAATAACAAGCCCGCCCGCCAGGCCGGATCGCCATGTGCCCGATCTCGCCGACATACCCAGCGCCGCCGCGCAGCGAAGACCCCTGCGAAATCACCCCGCCGCCGACGCCGACATCAGCGGACACGTACACCGAGTCCGAAGACCCCCGAGCCGCCCCGCGCAAATGCTCGGCAACGGCACCTAGCTCGGCGTCGTTGGCCACCAGCACCGGAATCCGCATCACCGCCGACAGCCGCTCCCCGAGCGCCACGTCGGTCCACCGCAGGTTGGGCGCTTCGTGCACCAGCCCGTCGGCCCGTCGCACCACCCCGGGCACCGACACGCCGACCGCGATCGGTTCCACGCCGAGGTCGCTCGCGAGGACCCGCGTCGACTCGATCACGTGCGTGATCACCTCGTCCGCGGTCCGCGTCCGGGTGTGCAGGTTCCAGCTGTTGCGCCCGAGGATCTGCCCGCCGAGCCCGACCAGCGCGATCGCCACGTGTTCGACCTGCAAATCGACCGCGAGCACCACCGCGGCGTGCGGCTGCGGCAGGACCAGAAGCGAGGGGCGGCCCGCCCCTCGCCCTGGCCTCGGCACTTTTTCCTCGACCACGCCTGCCTCGGCGAGACCGTCGACGAGGGTCTTGATGGTGCTCCGGTTGAGCCCCAGCTCGGTGGCCAGGGCAGCCCGCGTACTGGGCCCGCCGACGTGCAGCATGCGCAACAGAGTCGTGCGGTTGTGCCGGCGCACCTCGTCCGGGCGGGCGACGGGCGGGCTGCTCACCGGATCATCTTCCCATCTGCCCTCAGCGTGCTGACGCCTCAGCCCGCCGTCGCGACAACGCGTCCACCGAAGCGGCCAGCAGCAGAACCAGGCCGGTGATGATGTTGACCACCGCGGCCTTCTGCTGAAGCAGGCCGAGACCGTTGTTCACGATCGCCAGCACCGCGCCGCCGATCACCGCGTCCATGATCCGGCCCTTGCCGCCGAACAGCGAGGTGCCGCCGATGACCGCCGCGCCGACCGCGAACAGCAGGGTGTTCAGACCGCCGGACTGGCCGCTGACCGAACCGACCTTCGACGAGTACACGATCGCGCCGATCGCCGCGAACGACGAGCTGATCACGAACACGCTGGTGCGCAGCTTCGGCACGTTGATGCCGGCGCGGCGCGCGGCTTCCTTGTTGCCGCCCACCGCGTACAGGTGCCGCCCGTACTTGGTGCGGTTGAGCACGTAGGTGCCCGCCACCAGCAGGACCAGGACGATCGGCACCACGTACGGCACGCCCGCGATCACGACGAGGTCGTTCGACGCGCGGTTGATGGTGAGCAGATAGGTCGCGACCGCGGCGACGACCGCGATGGCGCCGACCTTCGCCAGCACGATCGGCGTCGGCTGGACCACCAGCCCGCGCTTCAGCCGCGAGAAGTGCTGCCCGAGCGCGAGCACCGCGTATCCGCCTGCCGCGACGACGAAAAGCACCCAGCTGCCGACGATCGAGAGGTTGCCGTTGGCGACCGCGTTGAGCGTGTCGCTCGTGCTGATCGGCAGCGTGCCGCCTTCGCCGACGAACTGAAGGATCACGCCCTGCCAGACGATGAACAGCGCCAGCGTGACGACGAAGGACGGCATTCCGATCTTCGACACCAGGAAACCGGTGATGCAGCCGATCGCGGTGCCGGTGCAGACCGCGATGAGCATTTCGACCCACGCGTTGACCGGCGCACCGACCATGATCACCACGATGCCGACCAGTGAAACCGCCGCCCCGGCCCAGATCTTCTGCAGCAGCGCCAGCACCACCGCGAGCACGAGCACCGCGATGAACGTGATGAAGACGCCGGTTCCCATGGAGCCCAGCAGGTTTCCATTGTGGACATAGTGCAGCGCCATCAGCGACGCGCAGACGCCGGACGCGGTGCCCGCGGACAGGTCGATCTCGCCCAGCAGCAGCACGAACACGATGCCCATCGCGATGATGGTCTGGCCGGCGCCCTGCTCGAGCAGGTTGGCGATGTTCTGCAGGGTGAAGAAGTCGCCGGACAGCGCGCTGAACAGGACGGCGAGCACGATGACGCCGAGCACGGCGGGAATCGAGCCGAGCTGCCCGTCCTTCATCCGCGCGAAGTAGTCCTTGATCGCCTCGCCGGTGGACAGCGAGGTCGTGTCGATGCCGAAGTCGGCGATCGCCCCGGAGGGCGCGTCCGGCGTCTGCGGCTTCTCGGAAGTTTCGGTCATGGCGGGTTCTTTCTCGCTCACAGCGCGACAGCTTCGGGACGGGCCAGGCCGAGATCGCCCGATCGGCCCGCGGTGATGAGTTCGACGACCTGGCTGTGCGTCACGTCGCCGGTCTGCACCTCCGCGACCAGCCGGCCGAGGTACAGCACCGCGATCCGGTCCGCGACCTCGAACACGTCGGCCATGTTGTGGCTGATCAGCACCACGCCGAGGCCCTGTTCGGCCAGCCGGCGCACCAGATCGAGCACCTGCTTGGTCTGCGCGACGCCGAGCGCCGCGGTCGGTTCGTCGAGGATGACGACTTTGCTGTTCCACAGCACGGATTTCGCGATCGCGACCGTCTGGCGCTGACCGCCCGACAGCGAGGAAACCGGCGTGCGGACGGATTTCACCGTGCGCACGCCGAGCGACGCCAGCGTCTCGCGCGCGGCCTTCTCCATGCTGGCCTCGTCGAGCAGCCAGCTGCTGCCGCGCTCGCGGCCGAGGAACATGTTCTGCACGATGTCGAGGTTGTCGGCGAGGGCGAGGTCCTGGTAGACGACCTCGATGCCGAGTTCGGCGGCGTCCTTGGGGCCGCGGATGTGCGCGTCCGCGCCGTTGAACCGCACGGCTCCGGTGTCGTACGGGTGGATGCCCGCGATGCATTTGACCAAAGTGGACTTGCCGGCCCCGTTGTCGCCGACGAGCGCGGTCACTTCGCCCGCCCGCACGGCGAAGTCCACGTCGTGCAGGACGTGGACCGGGCCGAAGCTCTTGTTCAGGCCGGTGATGTCGAGAATGGGCTCGCTCATGGGATTCGCTTGTCTCTCGCGTGGATACCGGGCCGGGACGCGCGTCGGGGGAACGCGTCCCGGCCCGGCTGCTCTGGCGGGGAGTTACTGCTGCGTCAGGAGATGCCGTTTTCGGTGCACTTGGCGGCGAGGTCGCCGGTGCAGATGTCGGACGCCTTGACGTAGCCCTGCTGGACGACGGTCTTGATGTCCTTGATCGTGATCAGCTGCGGCTGCAGCAGCACCGACTTCAGGTCGCGGTTGTTCTTCGGGTCGTGCAGCTTGCCGGTGGCGATCGCGTCGGCGGCGGCCTTGTCGCCCTTGGCCAGCGCGGCGGCCAGCTTCGCGGTGTTCTCGGCCTCTTCCTTGATCGGCTTGAAGATCGTCAGCGTCTGGTCGCCGCGCAGGATCGCCTGCAGACCGGCCGCGGTCGCGTCCTGGCCGGTGACCGGGACCTTCCCGTTGAGGCCGTTCTTCTTCAGCACGGTGATCACCGCGCCCGCCAGCTCGTCGTTCGCCGCGACGACGCCGTCGACCTTGCCGCCGACGCGGGTGAAGATCTGCTCGAACGTCGTGCCGCCGACCTGGGCGTCCCAGTTGTCGATGGGCTGCTTCTGCACGAGGTTCAGCGCCTTGGACTCGTACAGCGGCTTGAGGACCTTGTCGTGGCCGTTGGCGAACAGGGTCGCGTTGTTGTCCGTCGGCGCGCCCTCGATCTGGACGACGTTGGCTCCCGGCTTGCTCTTCAGCGCGTCCGCGAGGCCCTGCGCCTGGATTTCGCCGACCTTCTCGTTGTCGAACGAGACGTAGTAGTCGGCCGAACCGCCGAGGCTCGGGCGGTCGTAGTCGATGACCGGGATGCCGGCCTTCTTGGCCTTGGCCTCGATCGCCGCGCCGACCGCGGGGTCGGACGGGGCGATGACCAGCACCTTGACGCCCGAGCTGATGAAGCCGTCGGCGAGGGTGGAGAACTTCTGGTTGTCGCCCTGGGCGTTCTGGATGTCGGCGCTGAAGCCCTGCGCGGAGAGCGCGGCCTGCAGCATCGGCTTGTCGAAGGCTTCCCAGCGGGCCGAAGTGGCGGTCTCCGGCAGGATCACGCCGACCTTGCCGTTGGCGCCGCCGCCTGCCGGGGCGGAGGCGGAGCTCTTGCTGTCCCCCGAGTTGCCGGAGCCCGCGCTGTTGGCGCCGCACGCCGAAAGCGCCAGGCCGGCGCTCACCGTCGCGGCGAGGAGGGTAAGGGTTCTGGTGCGCATCCTCGTTCCTTCTCCGATCATGCTCGCGGGGTGATCGGGAGGGGTCCCCGTGCACCGTCGCAGATATGTTGTGGCCGACAACATATGCCGCGGAGCGGCTCTGCGGAAGATGGCGGGATCGAGTAACCGACACCAAATGGACACGGTTCGGCAACGCAGCCCTCATCAGGGGCTTGCGCTGACTGAGTGATCCCTGCCACGCACCGAGCGTAACGAGAACTTGTCCGGTCTTGTCCGGTCCGCAGGGCAGGGGTGCCCGTTCAGGCGCCCGGATCGAACCGGACGAACCGTTCTACCTGGGGAAGGGGCGCACGGACCCGCCGTGCGCCCCGCCGCGGTGCCCGGAGAACTACCAGGAGCGCAGCGTGACGATGCGCTCTTCGAGCTGCTCCACCGTCGCCATCGCGGTGGGCGGGCCGCCGCACTGGCGGCGCAGTTCGTTGTGGATCGCGCCGTGCGGTTTCTTCGTGCGGTGGTGGTACACGCCGACCAGCGCGTTGAGCTCCTTGCGCAGCGCGCCGAGCCGTTCGCTCACCGACTGCGACCGGACCGGCGGCGCGGCCGGCTGCTCGTCCTTCGGCTTGCGCCGCTTCTCGTCGGAGATCTGCTCTTCCTGCCGCTTGCGCAGCAGCGCGCGGACCTGGTCCGGCTCCAGCAGCCCGGGAAGGCCGAGGTACTCCTGCTCCTCGTCGGAACCGGAGAAGACCGCGGTGCCGAACGAGTTGCCGTCGTAGATGACCTGGTCGAGCTCGGCGGAGGCGTGCAGCGAGGTGAACGCCTTCTCCTCCTCGCCCGGTTCGTCCTCGGTGCGGTTGGCCTGGGCGAGCAGTTCGTCGTCCCAGCCTTCCTTCTCCCGGTGCGGTTTGCCGAGCACGTGGTCGCGCTGCGCTTCCAGCTCGCTGGCCAGTTCCAGCAGCACCGGCACGCTCGGCAGGAAGATGCTCGCCGTCTCGCCCTTTTTCCGGGCCCGCACGTAGCGGCCGATGGCCTGCGCGAAGAACAGCGGGGTGGACGCGCTGGTCGCGTACACGCCGACGGCCAGCCGCGGGACGTCGACGCCTTCGGACACCATCCGGACCGCGACGATCCAGCGTTCCTTGGTCTCGGAGAACTCCTTGATCCGCCCGGACGCCTTCGGGTCGTCGGACAGGACCAGCGTCGGCGTTTCGCCGCAGATCCGCTCCAGGATCTTGGCGTAGGCGCGCGCGGTTTCCTGGTCGGTGGCGATCACCAGGCCGCCCGCGTCCGGGATTCCTTGCCGCACCTGGCTGAGCCGCGTGTCGGCGGCCTGAAGGACCGCCGGGATCCACTCGCCCGCCGGATCGAGCGCCGTGCGCCAAGCGCGCGCGTTCTGCTCCGCGGTGAGCGGCTCGCCCAGCCGCGCGGTGAACTCCTCGCCCGCGCTGGTGCGCCACGACGCCTCGCCGGAGTAGGCGAGGAAGACGACCGGCCGGACCACGCCGTCGGCGAGCGCGTCGGAGTAGCCGTAGGAGTGGTCGGCCTTGCTGCGCTGGAACCCGCCGCCGTCCGGTTCGTAGGTGACGAACGGGATCGGCGAGTCGTCGCTGCGGAACGGCGTCCCGGTGAGCGCGAGCCTGCGCACCGCGGGCGTGAACGCCTCGCTGGTCGCGTCGCCCCAGGACTTCGCGTCGCCCGCGTGGTGGATCTCGTCGAGGATCACCAGGGTCTTGCGGTTCTCCGTGCGCACCCGGTGCAGCGTGGGATGCGCGGCGACCTGCGCGTAGGTGACCGCGACGCCGCGGTAGTCCGACGAGGTGACGCCGGTGGTGTTGCGGAAGTTCGAGTCGATCGGGATGCCCGCCGCCGCGGCCGAGGCCGCCCACTGGTGCTTCAGGTGCTCGGTCGGGGTGACGATCGTGACCGCCTCGACCGTGCGGTCCGACAGCAGTTCGGCGGCGATCCGGAGGCCGAAGACGGTCTTGCCCGCGCCCGGCGTCGCGACCGCGAGGAAGTCCTTCGGCTTGCTCGACAGGTACTTCGTGAGCGCTCGGCGCTGCCAGGCGCGCAGCGGGCGCGCGGTGGAGTCCGTCGCTGCGGGCGGCGCCCCGAGGACCGGCTGGGTCGTCTCGGACAAAACTCGGTTCACCCCCTCCTCGGGCCGCTCCGCGCGGCCGTGACGTGCGAAAACCCCCACTGTGGCACCGGCTTCGCCGCCGGGCGCCGCGATGAGGGCACGTCGGCCAGCTTACCTTCCGAGTCCCCGGGCGCCCGCCACCGCCACGGGTGGTGTCCTCCGACACGCCCCCTCTCGGCGGGGGTGACGAGCCAAAACCGCGCGCATGGACCATGCTGGGACACACCATGGGCGAGGTGACACCGGACGCCGGCGAGGCAGAGCCGGACGGCAAGGCAGTGCCGAAGAAGAGCGTGCCGGAGAAGACCGTGCGCAGGGGGCCGTGGCGGCTGCTCACCCGCACGCTCGCGAAAGCGTGGGACGGCAACATCTTCTCCGAGGCCGCCGAAGCGGCGTTCTGGCAGACGCTGTCGCTCCCGCCGCTGCTGCTCGGGCTGCTGGGCAGCGTCGGGTTCATCGGCGAGTGGTTCGGCCAGAACGTGGTCACCGCGGTGCACGACCGGATCATCACCTTCAGCCACACCATCTTCAGCGCCAACGCCGTGCAGGAGATCATCGAACCGACGGTGAACAGCATCCTCACCGTCGGCAAGGGCGAGATCGTGTCCGTGGGCTTCGTCATCTCGCTGTGGGCGGGTTCGTCGGCGATGTCGTCGTTCGTCGACGCGATCACCGTCGCGCACGACCAGTACGGCGTCCGCAACGAGGTGTGGCAGCGGATTTTCGCGCTGCTGCTGTACCTGTGCGCGCTGATCGGGCTCGTGATCGGGCTTCCGCTGCTGGCGATCGGGCCGGACCTGCTGCCGGAGTTCTTCCCGGTCGACTGGCGGCCGACGGTCTCGTCCTGGGTCGGCACGCTCTACTACCCGGTGCTGGGCGTGATGATCGCGCTCGCGCTGACGACGCTGTACAAGCTCGCGCTGCCGCGCCGGCTGCCCTGGCACCGCGGGCTGCCGGGCGCGATGCTGGCCGGCGTGGTGTTCCTGGTGTCGAGCATCGGGCTGCGGATCTACCTGAACTGGATCACCAAGACCGGCTACACCTACGGCGCGCTGGCCGCGCCGATCGCATTCCTGCTGCTGATGTTCTTCATCGGCCTCGCGGTGGTCGGCGGCGCGTATTTCAACAGCGCGATCCAGGAGCTGTGGCCCGCGAAGGCGACCCGGCGGCAGCGGCGCAAGTGGCGGCGGCTGGAGATGGAACGCGCGAACGAGCGGATGCGGGCCGAGGAGGGCCGTCGCCTGTGGGACCGCACGACGATGCCGTTGCGCCGGCCGAAACGGCACCCCGAAGACGACACCGCCGAGTCCGAGACCGGCCACGACGAGCCGAACGGCGCCGAGGTGCAGCGCCCCGGATCGGAGACCGTGCAGCTCGCGCGGCCTGAGCGTGCCCCGGACCAGCGCGGCTCCGAGCCTTCTTCCGGCTCGGAACCGCGCTCGCAGCAGGGCTGAGGTCAGCCCTGGCGGAACCGCCACGTTTTGCTGTCGAAGGCGATGCAGACGCTCGGCGACATCACGACCACGCGCAGGGTGCCGCCGTCGCGTTCGTCGTAGTCGATGCCCTCGACCTCGAAGTTGCCGCTGCAGCCGCTTTCCAGCGGCAGCTGGCCGAGCGAGGTGACGTGCCCGGTGACGTCGGAGCCGGAGACCGAACCGGAGAGATCGACCTGCAGCAGCGGTTTGGTGGTGCCGAAGAGGCTGCCGTCCGGGTCGTCGGAGGAGCACATGAGCCGGGTCGCGGAGACGAAATCGCAGCCCTGGACGTCGCGTACCTGGTGGTCGAGCCGGATCGCCGAGGCGTACGGCAGGTTCTGGCCGGGGTCGGTGGCCGCGACGCCGGGCATCGGGTAGACGAGCAGACGGTCCATCGTGCCCCATTCGCCGGACACGAGCCAGCGCGCGTCGGGCGACACCGCGGCGAACGAGTTGTTGTTGGCTTCCCACGATTCCAGCGCGTGCTGGTAGTCGGCGCGGGAGCCGTCCGGGGCTTCGACGCGGAAGAGCTTCGCGCCGCGGTCGTCGCGCTGATAGGGCTCGACGTACCAGCCCTTCGCCGACCCCGGGTCGCCGATGTGGTTCCAGCCCTTCGAGGCCAGACCCGGGTCGACGGTGCCGATGCCGGTGTAGCGGATGCTGGTGCCGGACGAGCGCTCGACAGTGGCGAGGCCCTGGCTCTCGTCGAGCGGACGGGCCCGGTCCGAGCCGACGGTGGTCCATCCGGTCACCGCGTCCGCGGCGCCCGCCGCGACGGCGCTGAAGGCGGACATCAGGACGACGAGGGAAAGCACGATCCCGGTTGCGCGCATGCGGGGACACTCCTGCGGGGAGGCGACTGGCCGGACTGCAGGTCTACCAGTTCCTCCCCGGGTGCACAGCCACCGAGTGAAGGATTTTCACCTTTGTTCCCGCGCACCGGGACGCGCGGGAAGCGCGCTCAGTCGTCGCCGCCGGGACGGAGGCCCTCGTAGATCTTCTTGCACTTGGGGCAGACCGGGGACCCCGGCTTGGGCGACTTCGTGACCGGGAAGACCTCGCCGCAGAGCGCCACGACGTGCGTGCCCATGACCGCGCTCTCGGCGATCTTGTTCTTGCGCACGTAGTGGAACATCTTCGGCGAGTCGTCGTCGGTCGACTCGGTGCTGTCGGTCTCCGGCTTGGTCAGCGTTTCGGTGCTCACCCCACCATCATGCCTCAGCGCCGCGCCCGCGGTAATGCCCGGCTAGGCTCGCCTGACCTGCCAAGGGACCCCTCAGGAGCCCGGATGCCGCACGAGTCCGCACCCCGCTGGCACAGCTGCCTCACCCGCCTCGGCGGCGACCACCGCGTCGGCCACGACGCCTGGGCCGACCTTGAAACGCGCTACACCGAACCGCACCGCCGCTACCACGACCTCGCCCACGCCACCGCCGTCGCGCACGACGCGGAGCGGCTAGCGGCCGACCTGCCCTTCCACGAACGCGCTGTCGTCGTACTCGCCGCGTGGGCACACGACGTGGTCTACGACGCCGTACCCGGCGAAGACGAGCAGCGCAGCGCGGAGTGGCTTCGCCGCTGGCTCACGCGCGCAGGGATTGCCGCTGCGCACATCGACCAGGCCGAAGCCCTCGTACTCGCCACCGCCGCCCACGAAGCCCCTGAAGGCGACCTAGCCGCAGCAGCCCTCCTCGACGCCGACCTGGCCATCCTCGGCGCATCGCCCGCCGTGTACGCCGCGTACGTGGACAACGTGCGCCAGGAGTACGCGCGCTATCCCGACGACGCCTGGGCAACCGGCCGCGCCGCGGTGCTGGAAAGCCTCCTCGCGCGACCTGCGCTGTACCTCACCGAAAGCGCGCGCTCACGCTGGGAAGCCGCCGCGCGGCAGAATCTGCAGGCAGAGCTGACCCGATGCCGCAGCGTGCGCGGCGATCACAGATGATGTCCGTTCGTGACCACCCAGACCACTCCCCTGTTCGTCCACGAGGAAGTCGCCTCGGCGTTGCGTGACGGTCACCCCGTCGTCGCGCTCGAGAGCACGATCCTTTCGCACGGCCTCCCGTACGGACGGAACCTCGACGTCGGCCGCCGCATCGAGCAAACCGTACGAGACGGCGGCGCCGTGCCGGCCACCATCGCCGTCCTGGACGGACGGCCGGTCATCGGCCTGTCCCCCGCCGAACTGGAGCGCGTCTGCGCCCCCGACGCCGGCCTGGACAAGCTGTCCCTGCGCGACCTCGGCCCCGCAGTCGGCCTCGGCCGCTCCGGCGCCACGACCGTCGCCGGCACCTCGGCGCTCGCCGCGGCAGCCGGGATCGGCGTCTTCGCCACCGGCGGCCTCGGCGGCGTGCACCTGGGCGCGGCACAGAGCTGGGACGTCTCGGCCGACCTCGGCGTCCTCGCCAAGGTGCCGACCGTGGTCGTGTGCTCCGGCGTGAAGTCCGTCCTGGACATCCCCGCCACCCTGGAAGTTTTGGAAACGAACTCGGTGCCCGTCCTCGGCTACCGCACCGACGACTTCCCCGCGTTCTACCTCCGCTCGTCCGGCCACCCCGTCGGCTGGCGCGTGGACGACCCGAAGCAGGCCGCCGCGGTCATCTCCGCGCACCGCCGGTACGCGAATTCGGGCGTATTGTTGACAAACCCGATCCCGGAAGAGTCCGAAATGGACCGTGCACTGCACGACCGCCTGCTGCGCGAAGGCCTGGCAAAACTGGCCGACGGCGACGTACACGGCGCGGACGTGACCCCCGTGCTGCTCGAACACTTCCACACCGCCAGCGAAGGCGTCAGCATCGACGCGAACGAGGCTTTGGTGCTGTCCAACGCCAAACTCGCGACCGAGGTAGCGGTGGCCCTGTCGTGACCGGAATCGTAGTAGTCGGCGACGCGGGCCTAGACGTCGTCGCGCGACACGACCAGCCCCTCCCCCACGGCGGCGACGCCCGAGCAGCAATCCGCTTCACCGGCGGCGGCGCCGGAGCGAACACCGCCCTGTGGCTGCGCTCCCTGGGAGCAGAAACCACCCTGATCGCCCGAATCGGCAACGACTCGGGCGGCCGCCTGATCCGAGCCGAGTTGGAAGCCGCAGGAGTCCGCTGCGCCTTCGCGACCGATCCGGAAGCCCCGACGTGCTGCGTAGTAGTCCTGGTAGACGGCGAAGGCCAACGCAGCATGCTCGCCGACCGAGGCGCGAACAAACGCTTCGCCCCCGAAGACGTCACGCCCGAGGCCCTGGCCGGCTCCACCCACCTGCACCTGTCCGGCTATGTCCTGCTGGACCCGTCCTCCCGCCCCGCAGGCCTAGCCGCACTGGCCGCCGCGAAGAAAGCCGGGCTGACGACCTCCGTGGACCCCCAAGCAGCCGCCCACATCCACGACCCGTCAGCCTTCCTGGACGACGTACGCGGCACCGACCTGCTCATGCCGAACACCGAAGAACTAGTCGCCCTGACCGGCTCCGCAGACCCGTCCTCGGCCACCGAACTGCTGAACACCGTAGGCGCAGTAGTAGTAACCGCAGGCCTGGACGGCGCGAGCTGGATCGACGCAACCGGCGTCTCCTCAGTCCCAGCAGTAGAAACAACCTGCGTGGACTCCACCGGCGCAGGCGACGCCTTCGACGCAGGCGTCCTCACCACCTGGCTAGCCGGAAAGTCCACAGTGGACGTACTACGCACAGGCACCCAACTAGGCGCACTGGCAGTAAGCCGAATCGGCCCGCAACCCTAAAACAAAGGTCCGTGAGGGGCCCCCTGACAGCCCCAGATTCCCTCAGGGCCCCCCTCACGGCCCCACCCTCGCCGCCCGGGATGCGCCCCAATGTGGCATTGGGTGCGTCAGACGCACCGAACGCCACATTGGGTGCGTCACATGCACCCAATGCCACATTGGGGCGCTAGCCCCACCCGAGAACCGGCAGCCGACGCACCCAAACCAGCGAGGCACCCACACCTCCCCCGCACCCCGATACGAAGCTCATCTGCGGTCGGCGGGTGCTTGTCAAGGCATCTTTCCCGCCTTGACAAGCACCCACCGACCGTCAGCACAATCAAGCTTCGGGGTGCCCCACGCAACCAAGAGGCCAATGTCGCCGCCAGGCGACGAGCCGAAACAGACGGACGCTACCCGTCAATCACCCGATGCTTCCGCCCCTCGATCTGCCGAGCATCCCGCGCATACCGATTGACCTTCTCCGACTTCTTAGGCGGCCGATCATTAGCGATCAGCACAGCGATCCAAGGCAACGGCACGGAAATCACCAAAAACAAAATAGCCAGCCACCACGTGTGATAAGTCAGCCCGGCCAAAATAAGACAGGGAATCCGGCACACCATCATGATGACGTACTTCCGCTTCCGCGCCGCCAGCTGATCGTCCAGCGACGGCTCGGCCTCGGTGATCAACACAGGTTCGGGGCGGGGATCGGCTCCGTGGGGTGCGTTCACAGCACCACCTCCGTGTTCCATCGTCTCACTCACCGGCCTTCCGCGACACCCGGGCGGGCAAACCGGGACAACGCGGCGACGACCAGCGTCTCGACCCCGGTCCGCAGCGTCGGGTGCAGCACCGGCGCGAACTTGGACGAGTGATTCGAGGGCACGTCGGTCTCGAACCGTCCCTCGGTCATCGCCGTGATCACCTGCTGCGCGTCGAACCCTCCGACCAGCCAGAACACCGACGGCACCCCGGCCGCCCGGCCGAACTCGCTGAAGTCCTCACTGCCGGTGACCAGCGGCGCGGGCATCGTCGCCTCCGCACCGAAGTGCCCGCGAAACACCTCGGTCAACTCGTCCGACGCGGCAGTGTCGTTCGCCGTGACCGGATAGGACGCGACGACCTCCACCGTCGGCGGCTGAGGCGCCCCCGCGGCCGCGGCTTCACCGTTCACGATCCGCTCGATCGCCTTGCGCAGCCGCACCAACACGGCGTCGTCGAAGGCCCGAGTGTTGACCTCGAGCACGGCATGGTCAGCGATCACGTTCGCCGCGGTCCCGACATGCATCGAGCCGACAGTCACCACGGCAGGCTCAGTAGCCGCGATCTCGCGCGACACGATCGTCTGCAGCTTGAGCACCACGGACGCCGCCAGCACCGCCGGGTCGACCGTGGTTTCCGGCCGCGACCCGTGCCCGCCGCGACCGTGCAGGGTGATCCGCAAGGTGTCGGTCGCCGCCATGATCACGCCCGGACGGGTCAGCACCCACCCGGCCGGACCAGGCACGATGTGCTGCCCGAAGACCACGTCGGGACGGCCGACCCGGTCGAAGAGACCGTCGCGGACCATCCCGGCGGCACCGTCCCCGGCCTCTTCCCCGGGCTGGAACAGCGCGAGCAGCGTGCCGGACCACTCGTCCCGCGAAGCCGCGAGAAGATGCGCGGCACCGGAGAGCCACGTCGCGTGCATGTCGTGCCCGCAGGCGTGCATCAGCGGCACTTCGCGACCCTCGGAGTCGACGCCGCGCGCAGTGCTCGCGTACGAGAGCCCCGTCTGCTCCTCGACCGGCAACGCGTCGATGTCCGCACGAAGCAGCACAGTCGGTCCTTCGCCGTTGCGCAGGACGCCGACTACACCGGTGCGACCGATGCCGGTGTGCACCTCGAAGCCGTCTTCAGTCAGCCGTCGGGCCAGCTCGGCTGCCGTGCGGGTTTCGGTGAACGCCAGCTCGGGATGACGGTGCAGATCGACGTACAGCGCTTCAAGCTCCGGCAGTGCCGCTTCAAGCGGAGCCAGGACACGCTCGGTGGTCTCGGTGGTCACGATGCTCATCGTGGCAGGCTTACCCACCGTGAGCACGAACACGCCTCTTCCTGACCTTTCCGACGACGTCTGCGCGCGGCTGCGCGAAGCGTTCCGACGCACCGGCTACGACGCTGACGGCGTCGTCGACGCGCTCGGCGGCGCAGCGCACACGGCGCTCGGCCGCGGCGAGCCCGAACCCGCCCGCCGCGCGAGCCTCGACGCCGGCGATCTCGGCGTCTTCATCCGGCTGTTCCTGCTCGGTCTCGCCGAGCCGGAGAAGGCCGTCTCGTCGGCGTTCGCCCCGCTCAGTGCGGACGACGCGGTGGCCGCCGGCATCCTGCGGACGGTCGGGGACGAGTTCCGCGCCGCACTCGACATCCGTCCGCACGGCGACGAGGACGGTTCGTGGTGGGTCGTCTCCGACCTCGACGCCGACATGCTCGGCCACGTCGTGCCCGAGGACCACGTGCTCGGCGTCGGGCACGCGTCGCTGAGCCTGATCCGTGCGACCAGCCGCCGCCCGGTCGGCACCCTGCTCGACCTGGGGACCGGCAACGGCGTCCAAGCGCTGCACGCGACCCGGCACGCGCAGCGGGTCACCGCGACCGACGTGTCGGCCCGCGCGCTCGCGCTGGCCGCGGGCACGTTCCGGCTGAACGAGCTGGACGTCGAGCTGCTGCGCGGCGAATGGTTCGCGCCCGTCGCGCGCCGCCGTTTCGACCAGATCGTGTGCAATCCGCCATTCGTGGTCGGTCCGCCGCGCGTCGACTACACGTACCGCGACTCCGGCTTGGCCGGCGACGACGCGAGCGCGCTGGTCGTCCGTCAGCTGCCGAGCTTCCTCAACGACGGCGGCACGGGTCAGCTCCTCGCGTCGTGGCTGCACCGTCGCGGCGAAGACTGGGGCGACCGCGTCGCACGCTGGCTGCCGCCTGAGACTGACGCCTGGTTCGTACAGCGCGACGTCGCCGACCCCGGGCTGTACGTCGGCACGTGGCTTCGCGACGAAGGCATCGACCCACGCTCACCCGAAGGCCGCGCGAAAGCCGCCGCGTGGCTCGACTGGTTCACCGAAAACGACGTACAGGGCATCGGATTCGGCTTCGTGACGCTGCGGCGCGCGAACGGTCAGACGCCGACTGTTATCTGCGAAGACCTGCGACAGGCTTACGACGACCCGCTGGGTCCCGAAGCAGCGAACTGGCTCGACCGCGTCGAGTGGCTGCGTACGCACGGCGACAACGTGTTGGACGTAGCGTTTCGGGTACCCGACACAGTGCTGCTCGAACGCGTCGACTCTCCCGGAGATGAGGGCTGGGAAACAACCGTGCGGCGGTTGCATCGCACCGACGGACCCGGTTGGCAGCACGAGGTCGACGAACTCACCACGCGCCTTCTCGCGGGTTGCCGCGGCGCGTTGCCGCTGTCGGATCTGCTGGACCTGCTGTCCGCCGCGCAGGGCCTCGATTCGGCCGAACTGACCGCCGCCCCTTTGCCGATCGTCCGCGAACTTGTGCGGCACGGCATGCTCGTGCCGGGTTCGCCGCGGTGAGGGCGGTGGCGGCGCGGGTCACCCGCGCGAGCGTGACCGTCGCGGGGGAGATTGCCGGAGAGATCAAGGAACCCGGACTGCTCGTGCTGCTGGGCGTGCACCGGGACGACGATCCCGGTAAAGCCGAAACGATGGCCCGCAAACTGCACGAGCTCCGGTTGCTGCGCGACGAGGAATCGTGCGCGACGACCGGCGCGCCGCTGCTCGTGGTGTCGCAGTTCACGCTCTACGGCGACACCCGCAAGGGCCGCCGCCCGTCGTGGACCGCCGCCGCCCGGCCGGAAATCGCCGAACCCCTGGTGGACGCCGTGGTCGCGGAACTGCGCGGCCGCGGCGCGACCGTCTCGACCGGACGGTTCGGCGCGGAGATGGCGGTGGAAAGCGTGAACGACGGCCCGTTCACCGTTCTCGTTGAGGTCTAGACCACATTGGAGAAGGCCGCGTAACATCGAAGGCACGGAGCGCGATTCGAGCGCATTCCCCGGAGCGCAGCGGTTCTCAGCAAAACCTCAGTTTTGGTGGAGCAACCGCGAGGCGGGTACGCCCGTCCTCATTTCAGCGAGCCGGGAACGTTTCACCTACCCGGAGCGTTGAGACCAGTGTCCAGCCAAGCCGGCTGGGCCCGCGGACACGGGATTCCACAGGCCCCGTCCCGCAGGCGCCGGCGAGACACGTTCAGCCCGTGACCGGGGAGGCAGAATGTCAGTCCAGACTCTCGAACGCGAAGCGCGCGGGATTCGCGAGCGCGGGATTCCAGCACAGCAGACCGAGGAGCGGGTGAGCGTGGGGGCGCTCACCGACGCCGACCTCGACGCCCAGAGCCCCGCCGCCGACCTGGTGCGCGTGTACCTGAACGGCATCGGCAAGACCGCGCTGCTCACCGCGGCCGACGAGGTCGAGCTGGCGAAGCGGATCGAAGCCGGGGTCTTCGCCCAGCACATGCTCGACACCGCCGAGGGCCTCACGCCGCAGCGCCGCAAGGAACTGCGCGCGCTGGTCCGCGACGGCCACGTCGCGAAGAACCACCTGCTGGAGGCCAACCTCCGGCTCGTGGTGTCGCTCGCGAAGCGCTACACCGGACGGGGCATGCCGCTGCTCGACCTGATCCAGGAGGGGAACCTGGGCCTGATCCGCGCGGTGGAGAAGTTCGACTACTCCAAGGGGTTCAAGTTCTCCACGTACGCCACGTGGTGGATCCGCCAGGCGATCACCCGAGGCATGGCGGACCAGGGCCGCACCATCCGGCTGCCGGTCCACCTGGTCGAACAGGTGAACAAGCTGGCCCGGATCCGCCGCGACCTGCACCAGCAGCTGGGCCGCGACGCGACGCACGAGGAACTGAGCGCCGAATCGGGCATTCCGGTGCACAAGATCTCGGACCTGCTCGACCAGTCGCGCGACCCGGTGAGCCTCGACATGCCGGTGGGCACCGAGGAAGACGCCCCGCTGGGCGACTTCATCGAAGACTCGGAGGCGACCGACGCCGAGAGCGCCGTGATCTCCGGCCTGCTGCAAGACGACCTCCGTCGGGTTTTGGCCACGCTGGACGACCGCGAACAGCACGTCATCCGCCTGCGCTACGGCCTCGACGACGGCCAGCCGCGCACGCTCGACCAGATCGGCAAGCACTTCGGCCTGTCGCGCGAACGCGTGCGGCAGATCGAACGCGAGGTCATGGCGAAGCTGCGCCAGGGCGAGCGCGCCGACCGGCTGCGGGCGTACGCCAGCTGAGTTTTCTTCCCTCTCCGGGCCCGGGGTTCGGGCTCGGGTTCCGGGTTCCGGGGAGGGCGGAGAAGCCGGTCAGCGAGCATTCGGGCTGGCGCGGCGGACTGACCGGGCGCGGGGTCCGGTGAGCCCGGCCGCGGCAAGCACGCGGACAGGCACGGTCAGGGTTTTCCGTGGGGATCGGGTGGGGCCCGGTCAGGCGGGACGGGGACTCCTCGACCACAGATTGTTTCGATGGGCAGTGGTTCGCGCCGCTGGTTGCGCAAGACCCTCGGTTCGGCTTTCGGACCGGGGGTCTTGTCGTGTCCGGACCCGGATTTCCACTGCCTGCCGCTCCGAGGACGGCGGAGTCGCCCGCCTTTGGGCTGGGGCCGGGTGTCCGGCCCCGGATTTCTCGCATCCACCGCCTCGACAACGACGAGGTCACCCGCCTTTCCGGCTGGGTGCCGGGGCCAGCCCCGGATTTTCGCCATCCGACGCTCTGAGGACGGCGGCATCGCCCGGCTTTGGGCTGGGAGCGTTGGTGTCCAGCACCGGATTTCTCGCATCCACCGCTTCGACAACGGCGAGGTCGCCCGGCTTCTGGGCCGGGGCGTCGCGTCCAGCCCCGGATTTTCGCCACCCGCCACTGCGATGGCGGCGGCATCGCTTCGGTTCCGGGCTGGGTGCCGGAGCCAAACCCTGGATTTCCCACGTCCGCCGCTCCGATGACGGCAGCGTCCTCCACCCCGTCCGTCTCCCTGGAGACGGCGGAATCGCGCGGCTCTCGGACTGAGGGCGTGCCCAGCCCTCCTCATCTGCCGCCCCGGTGCCAGCGGCCTGCTTCAACTCCCGGACCAGCGGCTTCGTCCTACCCAGCCCCGATTTCCCCCCATCCACCACCTCGGCAAGAGCGACGTCGAATTGCCGACAAATCGCCTCAGCAACACCACCAGCCCCACCAGCCCCTTGAGCCCCACAAGCCACTCCAGCCCCTTTTGAGCGCACCCTCCACCTTCCGTGCCCCGTTTCCTCCCCTTGACCCGATTCGTCCTGACACCCACCGCAATCCCGTCACCACTCCGCGCACCCGTTCGTGGAATTCGCGTCTCGTTCGCGTTTGGCGGTTCTGGGCAGTGGGTAGCAAGCGTTCGCGACCCCCGCTGTGCGGCGTCCGGTCAACGCGCCGGCGGGGGTCCCGTTGGTCACGCGGGGCGGGTGTGTGCGCATCCGGTCCGCTTTCCCCGGGAGGTCGGGTCCGTCGGGGTGGGCCCGGCCTCCCGACCATGCCTGCCCGAAACCCGTGGGAAGCACCGCTGGCGTGCGCTATCCCACAGCGTCCCCGCGCCCGTGCGACCGGGCGGAACCCGCTGAGTACCGTGAGCCAATCCCGATCAGGGCAAAGGAGCCTCGCTGTGCCGCCCACCACGTTCCAGCACACCGAAGTCCTGCCGCTCGGCAAGGACACCACCACCGAATACCGGCTGGTCACCGCCGACGGCGTCGAGACCGTCGAAGCCGCCGGGCGGAAGTTTCTGAAGGTCGATCCGGAAGCGCTGACGACGCTCGCGCGCACGGCGATCACCGACATCCAGCACCTGTTGCGTACGTCACACTTGCAGCAGCTGCGCGCGATCGTCGACGACCCCGAAGCCAGCGGCAACGACCGTTTCGTCGCGATGGACCTGCTCCGCAACGCGGCCATCTCGGCGGGCGGCGTGCTGCCGATGTGCCAGGACACCGGCACCGCGATCGTCATCGGCAAGCGCACCGAGGGCGTGCTGTCCGGCGGCGACGACGAGCGCGCGCTGTCTCAGGGCATTTTCGACGCCTACCAGCAGCTGAACCTGCGCTACTCGCAGATGGCCCCGATCAACTTCTGGGAAGAGCGCAACACCGGCACGAACCTCCCGGCGCAGATCGAGCTGTATCACAAAGACACCGACGCGACGGACCCGTCGTACGAGTTCCTGTTCATGGCCAAGGGCGGCGGCAGCGCCAACAAAACGTTCCTGTACCAGGAAACGAAGGCGGTCCTGAACCCGAAGCGGCTCGCCCGGTTCCTGGACGAGAAGCTGCGCAGCCTGGGCACCGCCGCGTGCCCGCCGTACCACCTGGCGATCGTCGTCGGCGGCATGTCGGCCGAGTTCAACCTCAAGGTCGCGAAGCTGGCTTCCGCGCGCTACCTGGACAACCTTCCCGCCGAGGGTTCCGAGCTGGGCCACGCGTTCCGCGACCGCGACCTCGAGCAGCAGGTGCTGGAGATGACGCGCCAGTTCGGCATCGGCGCCCAGTTCGGCGGCAAGTACTTCTGCCACGACGTCCGCGTGATCCGCCTGCCCCGGCACGGCGCGAGCTGCCCGGTCGGCGTCGCGGTGTCCTGCTCGGCCGACCGCCAGGCGAAGGCGAAAATCACGAGCGAGGGCGTGTTCATCGAACAGCTCGAACGCGACCCGGCCCGCTTCCTGCCGGACGTCACCGAGGAAGACCTGTCCGACGAGGTCGTGTCGGTCGATCTGAACCAGCCGATGGACCAGATCCGCGCCCAGCTGGCGCAACTGCCGGTGAAGACGCGCCTGTCGCTGACCGGCCCGCTGGTCGTGGCGCGCGACATCGCCCACGCGAAGATCGCCGAGCGCCTCGACGCCGGCGAGGAGATGCCGCAGTACCTCCGCGACCACCCGGTCTACTACGCGGGCCCGGCGAAGACCCCCGACGGCTACGCGTCCGGCTCGTTCGGCCCGACGACCGCGGGCCGGATGGACTCGTACGTCGCCCAGTTCCAGGCCGCGGGCGGTTCGCTCGTCATGCTGGCGAAGGGCAACCGCTCGAAGCAGGTCACCGCGGCCTGCAAGGAACACGGCGGCTTCTACCTCGGCTCGATCGGCGGCCCGGCCGCGCGGCTGGCGAAGGACTGCATCAAGAAGGTCGACGTGCTCGAGTACGCCGAACTCGGCATGGAAGCGGTCTGGAAAATCGAGGTCGAAGAGTTCCCCGCGTTCATCGTCATCGACGACAAGGGCAACGACTTCTTCTCCGAAACCAGCGAACCGGTCCTGCAGATCAGCTTCCGCTGATTCCGGCCGACGCCGAGGTCATCCGGGAAACATCCCGCCCAACCGGGCGAGAGTTTTCTCGATGGCCTCGGCGTTGCGCTTGGGAAACCCGAGCAACCGAATAGCAAGCGGCGACCGAGCAGTAGACCAGTCAAAGGTCTCGGTGACCTCGGTGCGCCCGTCCTCGGTCGGCTCGAGCAGCCAACGCCACCGATGCCCGGAGAAGTGCCGCCAAGCAATCAGCCGATTCTCCTCGAACTCGACCACGGTGTTCTGAATCCGGTACGGCGCCCCCATCCGCATCTCCATGCCGAACCGCGCCCCCAACGACAACCGCGCCGGCGCCGACCCCTGACTGGCCCGCACCGTGCCCGACCCGTCAATGAGCGGATGCTGCGCCGGATCGACGAGCAACGCGAAAATCCGTTCCGGTGCCGCAGCAACGACAGCACTGCGCGAAACCTGGCGAGTTCCCATTCACGCAGCCTAGGGCCGCCCCCCTCCCCCTGCCATAGACGCACACAAACAAGTCCACTATGGACTTCCGAAGGAAGTCCATAGCCGCACCAATGCACCCACGATCAAGGCAGCCACACCCCCCCAACCCCGATACACAGCCAAAAACACGGCGCGGAGGTGCTTGTCAAGGCATCTTTCCCGCCTTGACAAGCACCTCCCCGCCGTA